>NZ_JADDUM010000206.1 GCF_015163715.1 Pseudomonas cyclaminis | reverse complement strand
CCCCTCCCACATTTTTTGCGCGTTAACGAGGGAGAGTTGTGTATGACAGCAGCCGTTCCAGCCCTTCGTCCTGAAGGCACCATCGCCCTGATCGCCCCCGCCGGCCCCGCCGCATTGGACGTTGAAAAGGCCGGCCAATGGATGCGCACCCGCGGCTACGACCTGCGAATTTTCCCCGGCGTCTATGAGCGCGACGGCTACCTCGCCGGCAGCGATAAAGTCCGCCTCAACGATCTGCACGCCGCCTTTGCCAATCCCGATATCGATGCCATCTTCTGCCTGCGCGGCGGCTATGGCACGCCACGATTGCTGGACGCGCTGGACTTCGAGCTGATCCGCGCCAACCCCAAGCCGTTTGTAGGCTATAGCGACATCACTGCCCTGCATCTGGCGATCAACCGTTACGCTGGCTTCGTGACCTTCCACGGCCCGATGCTCAATGCCGACCTGCTCGGTAACAAGCAGCCACCCACCGAGTCCTCCCTGTTCAGCCTGCTACGTGGCCAGCTCGGCGCCGGCAGTGTGCTCGCGCACCCGGTGGCGTTCCCGTTGACCACCATAGAGCCTGGCATCGCCTGTGGGCGCTTGCTGGGGGGCAACCTGTCGATGATCGCGGCGGTGATGGGCACGCCTTTCGAGTTGGAGGCTGAAGGCATCATCCTTTTTATCGAGGACGTCAACGAACCGATCTACCGCATCGACCGCTTGCTCACGCACCTGCGCCTGGCGGGCAAGTTGGCCCTGGTCGCGGGAGTGCTGGTCGGTGATGTGGCGGGTGTGGATAACGGTGCGCTGGAGCGCTTGCTGAAGCAGACCTTCGAGCCTCTGGGCATTCCAGTATTGTGCGGCTGGCGCAGCGGACATTGCGATCCGAACCTGACGCTGCCGATGGGCGCAGTGGTGCGGCTGGATGCGGGGGAACAGCGGGTGGTGTTGGAGCAGGATGTGGTGTTCAAACCCTGAATCTGTTGGTGTCTGCTCAACCGCAATCGGGGGCGAGCCCCTCCCACACTTGAATGTATTCACAAATCAAAAAGTGGGAGGGGGCCCCCGATTGCAATAGTCGCCATAAGCAGATCTAGCGGTTTTGCAGGGACTCCAGCAACTTCACGGTCGGATACCCATCCGCCGGCCAGCCCAGCGCCTGCTGCGCCGCACGAATCGCCTTACGGGTGTTGGCGCCGATGATCCCATCCGGGTTGCCCGCGTCGTAGCCATTGGCACTCAACGCCGTCTGCAAATCCATACGCTGGGAGCGACTCAGCGGCAGCTCATCTTTTGGCCATTCGCCACGAATCACGCCACCGCCACCAAACCGTTCCGACAGCAGGCCAACCGCCAGCGCATAGGACGACGAGTTGTTGTACTTGAGGATCGCACGGAAGTTATCCAGCACCAGGAACGCCGGGCCGCGATAGCCCGCAGGCAGCAGCAGGGCGGCGGAGAGCTGGTCGACATTGGCCGGCATGCTTGCGCCTGGCGGCAATTGGATACCCAGTTTCAGCCACTCGGCGACGGTCTTGCGGGTGCCGCCATCCGCCAAGGCGTAATCGAAGTTCGCCGGCAGTTGTTTCAGCTCGAACCCCCACGGCTGGCCTTTCTGCCAACCGGAGCTTTGCAGGTAGTGCGCGGTGGAGGCGAGGGCGTCGGCCGGGCTGTTCCAGATGTCGCGGCGGCCGTCGCCATCGAAGTCCACGGCGTGGGTGTTGTAGGTGGTCGGGATGAATTGGGTCTGGCCCATGGCGCCGGCCCAGGAGCCTTTCATCTGGTCGGCCTGGATATCGCCGTGCTGGATGATCTGCAGGGCCGCCAGCAATTGCGCCTGGGCAAAGGCCGGGCGCCGGCCTTCGTAGGCCAGGGTCGCCAGGGAGCGGATCACCGAGTTGTTGCCCTGGAACTGGCCGAAGTTACTCTCCATGCCCCACACCGAGACGAGCGCCTGGCGGTCGACGCCATAGCGTTGTTCGATGCTTTGCAGGATATCGGCGTACTTGATCAGCAACGCCTGGCCATTACGCACGCGCAGTGGCGACAGGGCGCCGTCGAGGTATTCCCACACCGGGCGGGAAAACTCCGGCTGGCTGCGGTCGGCGCGGATCACGGCCATGTCCGGGGTGACATTGGCGAACGCATTGTCGAACACGGCGGCGGTAATGCCGGCCTGCAGGGCTTGTGCGCGAAAGCCGGCCTGCCATTCGGCGAAGGTCTGGGTCGGTTGGATGTCGAGGTTATCCACGGCCAGCGGGGCCACGACAGCGGGCGCTACCACGGGTGCGGTCTGGAGTTTGGGCAGGGGTTGAGCGTCGGCGGCGGTGGGTTTTTCCGCGCAGGCGACAAGCAGAATGAGGCTGGAGGCAGCGATCAATTGGCGAAGGTGCCAATGACGGGAAAGACGAGAGGGCATGCACAGGTCCAGGGATTACAAATCAGACACAGACCTTATCATGCCGGAGGGGCGCTTGCCTTCAGGCAGCCAGAAAGTAAGAAGCCTCCCAGCTATTAGACTGGAAGGCTTCGCGGCGGTAGCTGCCTTTGCCCTTGCCGGCGCGTTCCTGACGGGCTCGGAACAGTGGCTGGGCGATGATGGATTTGGCCTTGTTGGGGCCATGCTTGGATGGCTTTTTGCTCATGGTTTTGACTCTCTTGGGGGAGGGAAGCGGTGCAAATAATCTGCCGAAGTTCGGCCGCTGTAAAGCCCATGAATTGTAAACGCAATCAAAAGTGTGGGAGGGGGCTTGCCCCTCCCACATTGGTTTTGCAGTGTTTTTAAGAGAGGTGTTATTCGGCGGGAAGTGTCAGGCGCTGGCCGGCCATCAATAGCGACAAACGGCTGAGGCTCATCCACGGCGAGCCGGCCGCCTGGCCCTTGATCTGCGCATCGATGCGCTGCGCCTCAAGCAACAGCTGCGCCCAGCGTTGCGCTGTGTGCCGTTGCAGGGCTTTGCTCATCAGGGGTTTGCGCTTGTCCCACACCGGCGGCCGGGCCTGGCTGAAACACTTGTCCAACGGCGTGCCTTGGCTGTATTGCAGGGCAATATTGGCCAGGACCCGCAACTCACGGGCCAGGGCCCAGAGAATCACCGGCGGCTCCACCCCTTCGCCGCGCAGGCCTTCGAGCATACGCAAGGCGTGGGCGGGTTCGCCGTTGAGGATTGCATCCACCAGTCCAAACACGTCAAAACGCGCGCTGTCTGCCACGGCGCCTTGGACGGTCTCGACAGTGATCTGTCCGTCTTCGGCCATCAGCTTGAGTTTTTCGATCTCCTGGGCGGCGGCCAGCAAGTTGCCCTCGACCCGGGCGGCGATCAACTCAACGGCGTCTTGAGTGGCAGACAACCCCGATTGAGACAGGCGCTGGCGAATCCACTGCGGCAACTGATTGCTGTCCACCGGCCAGATCTGGATGAACTGGGTCTGAGTCCCTTCCACCAGGGCCTTGCCCCACTTGGTCTTCTGCGCACTGCCGTCGAGTTTGGGCAGGCTGATCAGCAAGACCGTGTCTTCAGCGGGACGCGAGCAGTATTCCATCAGTGCCGCCGCGCCTTTATCACCGGGCTTGCCCGATGGCAGGCGCAGTTCCAGCAGACGTTTTTCGGCGAACAGCGACATGCTCGCACCGGCTTGCAGCAGCGTGCCCCAGTCGAAACTGGCGTCGGCACTGAAGACCTGGCGTTCATCGAAGCCTTGCTGGCGGGCGGCGGTACGGATGGCGTCGGCAGCTTCCTGGCACAGCAACGGGTCATCACCGCTGACGATGTAGACAGGCGCAAGGCTACCTTGCAGGTGTTTGGCGAGTTGGGCGGGGGCGAGTTTCATAGGCAGGTAGAGCGGGGCGCCTGGGGCGCCCCGTCTGGCTTACTCGGCAGGTACTTCAACAGGCGACTGTTTCGGCGTGTTGTCTTCGTACTCTTTTGCGGCTTTAAGCGCGTCGGCGTCAGCCTTGGCCTTGTTGTCCGCGGCTTGCTGCAAGGTTTCCAGCTTTTCCGGGGTCAGCATCGACAGGCGCAGGACCAGGCGTTGCACCAGTTCGCGACGCATTTCCTGGCGCACCTGGGTGATTTCGGCATCCGAACCGACCAGGTTGTTGCCGTCGTGGCTGACGATTTTCTGCACCTGGATGTTGTCACCCATCAATGGCAGGTGATCACGGCCTTGGACTTCAAAGCTGAGCACGTTGCTCAGTTCGATATCGGACGCACGGCCGGCGCTGGCGTAGCTCAGGTTGCGCTGGGTTTCTTTCTCGTTCGCCAGGAACAGCTTGTAGGTTGCGCCGGTGTAGACGTGTACGCCGTTGTTTTCCAGGACCTGGCGCAGCTGGGTCACGGTTTCGCTGTAGGCGTCGCGTGCGCTGACATCCAGTTCCTTGATCGTCAGTTCATTGGTGCCGGTGCCGCGCAGCTGGAAGCCGCAAGCGCTCAGTAGCACGGCAAGGCCCATAACCAGCAGATTGCGTTTGATCATTTTGTTGCTCCCCTTGAAACCATGTGGGCCTTATCGAGGCCCTGAAGGCTTTGTTCGGCGCAGGGCTCAAGCCCTGCGCCCGATCCGATTAGCTAGCGACGATATTGACCAGTTTGCCAGGCACCACGATCACTTTGCGGATCGTCAGGCCTTCGGTAAAGCGCAGCACGTTTTCGTTGACGCGTGCGGCGGCTTCGACTTCTTCACGGCTGGCGGTGGCCGGCATGTCGATCTGGCCACGCAGTTTGCCGTTGACCTGGATCACCAGTTGCAGCGTGTCCTGTACCAGCGCGCTGTCATCCTGCACCGGCCAGCGCGCATCGATGACCGCGTCGCTGTGGCCCAGACGGCTCCACAGGTCGTGGCTGATGTGCGGGGTGATTGGCGCCAGCAGCAGGGTGACTGTCTCCAGGCCTTCCTGTACCAGGGCGCGGTCCTGTTCGGTCGCTTGCGGGGCTTTTTCCAGCACGTTCATCAGCGTCATCACCTGGGCGATGGCGGTGTTGAACTTGTGGTTCTGGCCCACATCCTGGCTGGCCTGCTTGATGGCCAGGTGGGTGCTGCGGCGGATGAGTTTCTGCTCGTCGCTCAGGGATGCCACGTCCAGCTTGGCCGGCAGGCCCTGGCTGACATGGGCGTGAGCCAGGCGCCAGACACGCTTGAGGAAGCGGTGCGAGCCTTCGACACCGGAGTCGGACCATTCGGCGCTCATGTCAGGCGGCGAGGCGAACATCATGAACAAGCGGCAGGTGTCGGCGCCGAACTGGTCGATCATCGACTGTGGGTCGACGCCGTTGTTCTTCGACTTGGCCATTTTCTCGGTACCGCCGATTTCCACCGGCAGGCCGTCGGCGATCAGCTTGGCGCTGATGACCTTGGCTTTGCTGTCACGCTCAAGCTCGACGTCAGCCGGGTTGAACCAGGTGTAGGCGCCATTGGCTTCGCGGCGATAGTAAGTCTCGGCGATCACCATGCCCTGGGTCAGCAGGTTCTTGAACGGCTCGTTGGAACTCACCAGGCCTTCGTCGCGCATCAGCTTGTGGAAGAAGCGCGCATACAGCAGGTGAAGAATGGCGTGTTCGATACCGCCGATGTACTGATCCACCGGCAACCAATGGTCGGCCGCGGATTTTTCCACCAGGCCGCCCTCGTAGTGAGGCGAGGCGTAGCGGGCGTAGTACCACGAGGACTCGACGAAGGTGTCCATGGTGTCGGTTTCACGCTTGGCCGGGGCGCCGCATTTCGGGCAGCTGCACTCGTAGAACTCAGGCATGCGCGCCAGCGGCGAACCGGCGCCATCCGGCACCACGTCTTCCGGCAGTACGACCGGCAGTTGGTCTTCCGGTACCGGCACGTCACCGCAGGTATCGCAGTGGATGATCGGGATCGGGCAGCCCCAGTAGCGCTGGCGGCTGATGCCCCAGTCGCGCAGGCGGAACTGGGTGCGCGAGGCGCCGAGGTTCTTCTTGATCAGGGCGACTTCGATGGCGTCGAAGGCGCGGCGAAGTCCAGGCCGTCGAACTCGCCGGAGTTGATCAGCGTGCCGTGCTCGCCGTAGGCGTCTTGCCATGGGGCTGGGTTGGTGTCGCCCGAACTGGTGCGTACCACCGACTTGATCGGCAGGTTGTACTTGGTGGCGAATTCGAAGTCGCGCTCGTCGTGGGCCGGCACAGCCATTACGGCGCCATCACCGTAGTGCATCAACACGTAGTTGGCGACCCACACCGGCAACTTCTCGCCGGTCAGCGGGTGCTCGACGAACAGGCCGGTGGGCAGGCCTTTTTTCTCCTGAGTGGCGACGTCGGCTTCGGCCACGCTGCCGCCTTTGCATTCGGCGATGAACGCCGAAAGCTCTGGGTTGTTCTGTGCGGCCAGGGTGGCCAGCGGGTGTTCGGCAGCGACGGCGACGTAGGTCGCGCCCATCAGGGTATCCGGACGGGTGGTGAAGACTTTGAGCGCGCCCGCTTCGCCGATGGAATCGACGTTGTACGGGAACTGCACTTCCATGCCCTTGGACTTGCCGATCCAGTTGCGCTGCATGGTCTTGACCTGTTCAGGCCAGCCCGGCAGGTCGTCGAGGCTCGACAGGAGTTCATCCGCGTAGGCGGTGATCTTGAAGTAGTACATCGGGATCTGGCGCTTTTCGATCACCGCGCCGGAACGCCAGCCGCGACCGTCGATGACTTGCTCGTTGGCCAGCACGGTCTGGTCGATCGGGTCCCAGTTCACGGTACCGTTCTTGCGGTAGATCACGCCTTTTTCGAACAGGCGAGTGAACAGCCATTGTTCCCAGCGGTAGTAATCCGGCTTGCAGGTGGTCACTTCACGGGACCAGTCCACCGCCAGGCCCAGGCTGCGCAACTGGGTCTTCATGTAGGCGATGTTTTCGTAGGTCCACTTGGCGGGCGCCACGTTGTTTTTCATCGCGGCGTTTTCCGCCGGCATGCCGAAGGCGTCCCAACCCATGGGTTGCAGAACGTTTTTGCCGAGCATGCGCTGGTAGCGGGAAATTACGTCGCCGATGGTGTAGTTGCGCACATGCCCCATGTGTAGCTTGCCGCTGGGGTAAGGGAACATCGACAGGCAGTAGAAAGTTTCCTTGCCCGGCTGTTCACTGACTTCAAAGGACTTTTGCTCGTCCCAGAAGGTTTGGGCGGCATTTTCTATTTCACGGGGCTGATATTGTTCGTGCATGGCTACTTTTGAACTGGATAGGGGTGGCCTAATCCTCTTCGGTGCAACGTTCAGGTGGTTCGACACCAAAAAGCGGCGCGTCCGTGCCCAAACCCTGCGGGAAGTGGAGTTACAGGAAGCGCCGTAGCATACATGACCCCACTCTATCGAGGGAAACCCTGATTGCGCAGCCGAGGCCGTCTGTCGCGGCGCCGGGCAGGCGTAGCTACGGGGACTACGCTGTTTATTGGGGAGCAAGTCTTTCTTCAATGAGGTGAGGGGATGGTCGAATCGCAGCGAATCGCAAAGAAACCGGAAGTCTACGAAGGACTGATCGACCGATTGGGTCGTGCATTGGATGCAGCGAGAACAGCGGGCCGATTGCGTGATGAACGGCCTGTCGAGTTGGAACTGCGCGGGTTGAGCCGTGCGGAGCTGGAACTGATCAAGGCTTACCTGGAACGCAACAAGCGCAGTGCGCCTCCTTGGGTGGCAACCCCGCCAGCCCAAGAGCCTACGCACTCTGCCAAGGTGGTGTGGCTCAAGGACTTGCCGGCCGGTCGTGGCCCGGAAACATTCCGGTCCGCCCGCTACAAGTAGTTCACTCCCCGCTGAACCACGCCATTGCGCTATGTCACTGTAGAGATTGTCGCTAAACCCCGTTACACCTTAGGCTTCGGGCATCTATGGAGATGCCCGATGCCTATTCGTTATTTCATCAAACAACTGCTCCTGCCCCCCGGCATTCTTTTGCTGCTGCTGGCCCTTGCCTGGTGGTTTCGTCGCAGCCGTCCACGTTTGGCCGGATGTTGCTTCGCCTTGGGCCTGGGCGGCATGTGGTTGATCAGCCTGCCGGTGGCGGTGGAGTGGGGCGCGCGCGCTCTGGAAACCTCACCGCCCTTGGCGCGTGAAGACTGGTCGACGTTGGCCCAGCGCGCCGATGCCATCGTGGTACTGGGCTCCGGGCGTGAGCGCGGGGACCCCGCATGGGGCACTGACCAGCCTACCGGTGTCGGCCTGGAGCGCCAGCGGTATGCCGCCCGACTGGCCAAGGCGTCCGGCCTGCCGGTGCTCACCACTGGCGGATTGCACTACGGCACGCCGCCCAGCGAAGCCGAGTTGATGGCGGTGTCGATGCAGGATGATTTCGGCGTGACGGTACGTTGGAAGGAAGAGCGCAGTCGCACCACCTGGGAAAATGCGCAGATGAGTGCCGAGATTCTCTTGCCCGAGGGGATCAAGCGCGTGGTCGTGGTGACCCAGGCCTGGCACATGCCGCGTTCAGTGTGGAGTTTTGAAAAGGCCGGTTTCACGGTGGTGCCAGCACCCGTGGGCTTTTTGGGCGTGGACAATGCCCGGCCGCTGGGCGGCTGGATGCCGGAGTTCAAGTCGGTATGGCAGAGCGGGCAGTTGATTAACGAGGCGGTGGGGCAGGTGGGGTATCGGCTGTTCTATCAATAACACCACAAGTCAAAAAATGTGGGAGGGGGCTTGCCCCCTCCCACATTTGTTTCGGTGTTTGGCTGTTAGACGGTTTTGGCCATTCGACCGGCCAACAGTGCCCAACCAAACAATATCAGGCACACGATGATCAGCGGCCACGAGCGCCATTGCAGGTACGGCGTGAGGTTATGCATCGGCACCACTTCCCCATAGAGAATGCCGCGTTCGAATTGCGGTATCTGCACGGTGATCTGGCCATACGGATTAATCAGCCCGGTCACGCCATTATTGGTGGCGCGGATCATCCAGCGGCCCGCTTCCAGCGCACGCATCTGCGCCATTTGCAGGTGCTGCAACGGGCCGATGGAGCGGCCGAACCAGGTGTCATTGCTGATGGTCAGCAGCAGATCGCTCTGGGCCGACAGGCCGGCGGCAAATTCCGGGTACACCACTTCGTAGCAAATAAACGGCGCTATCTGGTAGCCCTTGGCCTGCAACATCGCCTGGTCGGCGGGGCCGCGGGCGAAGTCCGACATCGGCAGGTCGAAGAAGGCAATCAGTCCGCGCAGCATGTCTTGCAGCGGAACGTACTCGCCAAAGGGCACGAGCTTCTGTTTGAGGTAAGTGCCATCACCTTCGCCCACCACGGTAATCCCGTTGAAGTAGCGCTTCTGGTGGTGCACTTCCTGGCGAATCGGTACGCCGGTGATCAGCGCGGTGTGCCGGTCAGCGGCGAACTTGCCCATCATGCCCAGGTAACCCTCGACGGATTCCTTGAGCACCGGCACCGCCGTCTCCGGCCACACCAGCAAATCGACGGGCTTGGAGCTGAAACTCATGTCGCGGTACAGCGCCAACTGCGCAGTGAGCTGCTCGGGGTCCCATTTCATGCTTTGTTCGACGTTGCCCTGGATGGCGGCCACGGTCAGCGGCGCTCCGGACGGGGCGGTCCAGGCGTGATGCTTGAGTGCCAGGCCAATGGCCCAGGGAGCGACCAGCAACACCAGGCCCGCGCCGATAAACCCATTGTGTTTACTGGCGAGCAGGCGCGGCAAGTTGCATAGCACAGCTGCCGTAAGCGCGAGGGCAAAGGAGATCAGCCACATGCCACCCACTGGCGCCAGGCCTGTGAGGGGGCCGTCCAGTTGGCTGTAACCGGAGTACAACCAGGGGAAACCCGTGAGGAACCATCCGCGAAAGGCTTCCTGGCCGACCCACAATGCGGCAAACGTGAGCGCATCCGCCAGCGGCGCTTCATTGCGGCGCAGCCAGCGCGCCCACAGCCAGGCGGGCAGGGCGAAGAACCAGGCAATGGCGGCGGTGAACAGCAGCATCAAGAACCCCGCCAGCAGCACCGAAGCGCCGCCGAAGTGGTGGATGCTGTAGTAGATCCAGCTGGTCCCCGCGCCGAACAGGCCGAAACCGAAGCACCAGCCACGTCCAAGGGCCTGACGGGGTGTCAGTTCCCGCAGGCCGATATAGAACACTGCGACTGCGACCAGTGCAAACGGCCACAGATCGAACGGCGCCAGCGCCAGGGTGGTGATGGCGCCGGCCACCACGGCCAGCAAGTTACCGGGCCAGCCGGGTGCGATCAAACGGCGCATGTCAGTCCTTAGCGGGCAATCGGAGTCAGGCGGATCAAGTGGATACGACGGCTGTCCGCATTCAGGATGCGGAAGCGATACGCGCCGATCTCAGTGGTCTCGTTACGTTTTGGCAGGTGGCCAAACGCACTCATCACCAAGCCGCCAACGGTATCGAACTCATCATCCGAGAATTCGCTGTCGAAGAACTCGTTGAAGTTCTCGATCGGTGTCAGGGCCTTGACCAGGAAGTCACCGCTCGGCAGCGGCTTGATGTAGCTGTCTTCTTCGACGTCGTGCTCGTCCTCAATGTCGCCGACGATCTGTTCCAGCACGTCCTCGATGGTCACCAGGCCAGCCACGCCGCCGTATTCGTCGATCACAATGGCCATGTGATTGTGGTTGGCGCGGAACTCGCGCAGCAGCACATTCAGGCGCTTGGATTCGGGCACGAAAGTGGCCGGACGCAGCAGGTCCTTGATGTTGAAGCTGTCGCCATTCTCCTTGAGGATCAGCGGCAGCAGGTCCTTGGCCAGCAGGACGCCCATGACGTCGTCATGGCTTTCACCGATGACCGGGTAGCGCGAGTGCGCCGAGTCGATCACGGCCGGGAGGAATTCCCGTGGGGTCTGGGTCGCCTTGATGCTGATCATCTGCGAGCGCGGGACCATGATGTCCCGGACTTGCAGGTCAGCCACCTGGATGGCGCCTTCGACGATGGCCAGCGCTTCGCTGTCCAGCAACTTGTTCTGGTGGGCCTCGCGCAGCAGCTCCAGCAGCTCCTGGCGGTTTTTCGGCTCGTGGGCAAAAGCCTGGGTCAGTTTACCCAGCCATGACTTTTGCCCGTTGCTCGATCGGTCTTCGCTCATAGCGATTACTCTAAATCCTTTGTTGTGTCAGTTATGTTTCGTCGTCTGCATACGGATCAGGGTGACCCAATTCGGCAAGCAACGTTTGTTCCAGTGTTTCCATTTCCTCGGCTTCGTCATCGTCTATATGGTCGTAACCCAAGAGATGCAAGCAGCCGTGGATGACTAGATGAGCCCAGTGGGCTTCAAGTTCCTTGCCTTGCTCCTTCGCCTCGCGCTCAACGACTTCGACGCAGATCACCAGATCGCCCAGCAACGGGATATCCAGCAGCTCGTCGGGAACGTCGGCGGGGAAGGACAGCACGTTGGTCGCGTAGTCCTTCTGGCGCCAGGTGTGGTTCAGTTCGCGGCCTTCGGGCTCGTCCACCAGGCGGATGGTCAGTTCCGAATCGGCGGTGCGCTGGCGCAGGGCCAGGGCGCACCATTGGCGGAACTGTTCTTCGCTGGGGGCGGGCGCTTCGGTGGCCAGCTGCAGGTCAAGCTCAAGCATCGCGGCGAACGTCCTTTGACAGTCCGTCGTCGCGGTGTTCGAAGCGCTCGTAGGCTTCGACAATGCGCTGTACCAGCGGGTGGCGAACCACGTCCTTGGGCATGAAGTGCGTGAAGCTGATGCCCGGCACGTCCTTGAGCACCTCGATCACCTGGCCCAGGCCGGACTTCGTGCCCTTGGGCAGGTCGACCTGGGTGATGTCGCCGGTGATCACGGCAGTGGAGCCGAAACCGATACGCGTCAGGAACATCTTCATCTGCTCGACGGTGGTGTTCTGGCTTTCGTCGAGGATGATGAAGCTGTTGTTCAAGGTACGACCGCGCATGTAGGCGAGCGGGGCGATCTCGATCACCTGGCGTTCGATCAGCTTGGCCACGTATTCAAAGCCGAGCATTTCGTACAGTGCGTCATAGAGCGGGCGCAGGTACGGATCGATCTTCTGGGCCAGGTCGCCGGGCAGGAAGCCGAGTTTTTCGCCCGCTTCAACCGCCGGGCGCACCAGCAGGATGCGGCGCACTTGCTCGCGCTCCAGGGCGTCGACCGCACAGGCCACGGCCAGGTAGGTCTTGCCGGTGCCGGCCGGGCCGATGCCGAAGTTGATGTCGTTGCCGAGGATTTCCTTGACGTACTTCTGCTGATTCAGGCCGCGTGGGCGAATCATGCCTTTTTTGGTACGCAAGGCCACACTGGCTTCGGCCACAGGGTTGTTGGCCAGGTCTTCTACGGCGGACTCTTGCAGGTACAGGTGCACCGTTTCCGGTGACAGTTCACTGCCCTTGGTCTCGCGATAGAGGCGACGCAGCAGGTTTTCTGCGGACGAGGTGTGTTGGGGTTCACCAATAAGCTCGAACTGATTGCCGCGATTGCGGATTTCGATGCTCAGGCGTTGTTCGATCAGGCGCAGGTGCTCGTCGAACTGTCCGCACAGATTGGCGAAACGGCGAGCCTCAAAGGGCTCAAGGATAAAACGATGGGGTTCTACTATGGGTGCGTTCAAGGTCGCTTTTAGCCGCCCTTTGGCAATTGAGGTGAAAGAGAGAATAACGCCAGAGTCGCGGGTACGAAAGCACTTATCTAACCCGAGTGCGGCGTAATTCCAATGTGGGAGGGCTTGCCCCCGATAGGGGGGGGCAGTCGCCGCAGGTACTGGCTGGCACACCGCCATCGGGGGCAAGCCCCCTTCCACATTGTGAGCAGTGGTGATCTGAACATTATTGGATCAACGAACCCCGCAACGAGTGCGGTTGCGCCGCATCGATGTGCACATCGGCAAACTGGCCGATCAGGGTCGGATTGTCGCAACGGAAGTTGACGATTCGGTTGTTCTCGGTACGGCCTTGCAGCTCGCCCGGGTCTTTCTTCGAATAGTCGGTGACCAGAATCCGCTGGGTCGAGCCGACCATTTGTCGGCTGATCTCGAAACCCTGCTGATTCAGGCGGTGCTGCAGCGCGTTCAAGCGTTCTTTTTTCAGCGCTTCCGGGGTTTCGTCCACCAGGTCAGCGGCCGGTGTGCCGGGGCGCTGGCTGTAGACGAACGAGTAGGAGAAGTCGAAGCCGACGTCTTCAATCAGCTTCATGGTCTGCTGGAAGTCTTTTTCGGTCTCGCCGGGGAAACCCACGATAAAGTCCGAGCTGATGCAGATGCCCGGGACCGCTGCGCGCAATTTGCGCAGTTTGGATTTGTATTCCAGGGCGGTGTGGTTGCGCTTCATGGCCGACAGGATGCGGTCCGAGCCCGATTGCACCGGCAAGTGCAGGTGCTTGACCAGTTCCGGCACGTCGGCGTGGGCCTGGATCAGGCTGTCGGAGAATTCCAGCGGGTGCGAGGTGGTGTAGCGGATGCGCTCGATACCGTCCACAGCCGCCACCACGCGGATCAATTCCGCCAGGTCCGCGAGGCGGCCGTCGTCGGTCAGGCCGCGATAGCCGTTGACGTTCTGGCCCAGCAGGGTCACTTCGCGCACGCCGTTCTCGGCCAGGTGGATGATTTCTGCCAGCACGTCGTCGAATGGCCGGCTGACTTCTTCACCGCGGGTGTAGGGCACCACGCAGAAGGTGCAGTACTTGCTGCAGCCTTCCATCACCGACACGTAGGCGCTTGGGCCGTCGATACGCGGCTCGGGAAGGTGGTCGAATTTTTCAATTTCCGGGAAGGAGACGTCTACCTGAGGCAACTTGGTGGCACGGGCAGCGTCGATCATTTCCGGCAAGCGGTGCAGGGTTTGCGGGCCGAAGACCACATCGACATAGGGGGCGCGGTCGCGAATCGCGGCGCCTTCCTGGCTGGCCACGCAACCGCCGACGGCGATGACCATGTCCGGGTTGGCCAGTTTCAATTCACGCCAGCGGCCCAGCTGCGAGTACACACGGTCCTGGGCCCGTTCGCGGATCGAGCAGGTATTGAGCAGGATTACGTCGGCATCTTCGGCGCGGGCGGTGACTTCCAGGGCCTGGTGTTCGCCCAGCAGATCGACCATGCGCGAGCTGTCGTACTCGTTCATCTGGCAACCGTGGGTTTCGATGTAAAGCTTCTTGGCCATGGGAATCGTCAACTGGTGGTAAAGACCGCGCATTATAGGGGGCATGCCCATTGGTTCCTAGCGTTGTACATCGGGTGCCATGCTATAGTTCGCGCCCTCTTTTATATCCCCGATGTGTTGCTCGCCCACCATGACCAAACGTGAAGCTCCAATCTACAAGGTGATTTTCCTCAACCAGGGCCAGGTGTTCGAAATGTACGCCAAGCAGATCTATCAAAGTGATCTGTGGGGTTTCCTGGAAGTGGAAGAGTTCGTCTTTGGCGAGCGTACCCAATTGGTCGTCGACCCGGGCGAGGAGAAGCTCAAGGCGCAATTTGAAGGCGTGGTGCGCAGCTTTGTGCCGATGCATTCGATTGTGCGCATCGATGAAGTCGAGCGCATGGGTACGCCGAAGATCAGCGAAGCACGGGGCACCAGCAATGTGATGCCATTTCCGATGCCGATGCCTGAAAAATAGAATCCAAACTATTTTGTAGGGCGTTTCTGATTGTGCTCTGTCGTGCATGGACATTTTGTTTGAAAGATAGCAAATTTTGTTTATGCAGAGAGGGCGCTATGAATACATCAATAATAAAAATACAACCAAGCATCCCAGGCTTCACCTTTGTTAAACCTCCCCATTAGTTAGTATCGAGTTTCTTATCACGCCGTCATTAACGAACTTATCTGTTCGGGAGTAGCCCTGTGCGCGATCCTCGCTATGACATTCTGTTTGAACCGGTACAAATAGGGCCGGTGCTTACCCGCAATCGTTTTTATCAAGTTCCCCACTGTAATGGCATGGGGCATGTGCACCCTTCGGCCATGGCGCGCATGCGTGGCATAAAAGCCGAAGGCGGGTGGGGCGTGGTCTGCACCGAGGAGTGTGAGATCAGCCCGGTGAGCGAGTTCTCTCCTTACATCGAGGCGCGTTTATGGGATGAACGCGACATTCCGGCGCTGGCGCGCATGTGTGAGGCCGTCCACGAGCACGGTTCTCTGGCCGGCGTAGAGCTGGCGTTCAATGGTTACTCCGCGCCTAACCGCTACAGTCGTGAGATTCCCTGGGCGCCCTCCAATACGCCGGTGCGCGGTTATGACCCGGTGCAAGCCCGGGCGATGAGTCGCGTCGATATCCAGGCATTGCGTGCCATGCACCGCGCCGCCGCGCTGCGGGCGCGGACGGCGGGGTTTGACATCATCTATGTCTACGCGGGGCATGACCTGGGCCTGCCGTTTCATTTTCTTACGCCGCGCAACAACCGCCGCACGGATGAGTACGGCGGTGTGCTGGAAAACCGCGTGCGCCTGTTGCGCGAATTGATTGAGGACACCCGCGATGCGGTAGGTGACCGGTGTGCCGTGGCCGTTCGCCTGGCGGTGGATGAGCAGACGGCCGGCGGCTTGAGCCGTGAGGGGGAGGGCGCTGAAATTTTCTCGATGCTGGCGGACCTGCCGGACTTGTGGGACGTCAATGTGGCCGACTGGTCCAACGACAGCGTGACCTCGCGCTTTGCCCCGGAAGGTTATCAAGAGGCCTTTCTGTTGGGGCTCAAGGCGTTGACCCGCAAGCCCGTGGTGGGCGTAGGACGCTTCACCTCGCCGGATACGATGGTTTCCCTGGTTCGTCGTGGCGTCCTGGACTTGATCGGCGCGGCCCGCCCGTCGATTGCCGATCCTTTCCTGCCGAAGAAGATTGAAGAGGGGCGCGCTGAGGAGATCCGTGAGTGCATTGGCTGCAATGTGTGTGTCAGTGGCGACCACACCAGCACGCCTTTGCGTTGCACACAGAACCCGACCATGGGCGAAGAGTGGCGGCGCGGCTGGCACCCGGAGTCGGTCAATCGTGTACGTCATCCTGGGCGCGCATTGGTGGTCGGTGCCGGGCCTGCGGGCCTTGAGTGCGCACGGATACTGGGTGGGCGGGGGATGGAGGTGGCGCTGGTCGATAGCCTGCGCACGCTGGGTGGGCGCGTGGCGCTGGAGTCCCGTCTTCCCGGGTTGGCGAGCTGGTCGCGGGTCATCGACTATCGACTGGATGCCTTGAGTCGTCTGGCGTCGGTCGAGATCTATCGGGAGAGCCCCTTGCAGGCCCAGGACGTTCTGGATTTTGCGGCCGAACATGTGTTCATCGCCACTGGTTCTCACTGGCGACGTGACGGCGTGGGACGCGCCCTGCGCTGCACGTTGCCGGGCCTGGAGTGCCTGCCCGTGCTGACGCCGGACGATCTGATGGCGGGCGTGCTGCCGCCTTCTCCGGTGCTGCTGTTCGACGACGATCACTATTACATGGGCAGCGTGTTGGCCGAGCAGTTGGTGGCGCGCGGCGTGGAGGTGATATTTGTCACCCCGGCGGCGGATGTGGCGACCTGGACCCATAACACCCTTGAGCAACACCGTATCCAGCGCCGGCTGCTGGAGTTGAATGTCACCATCATTGCGTCCCACACGCTGGTCAGGTGCATGCCGGAAGGTGTGCTCGCCGGGTGTGTCTACACCGGGCGGACGCGCTTTATCGCCGCCGCGTCCCTGCTGGTGGTGACTTCCCGAGAACCCGAGCAGGCGCTGTACCACGTGCTGAATAGCGCGCCTGAGCAACTGCACGCGGCTGGCATCAATACGGTGACGTTGATAGGAGACTGCGTGGCCCCCGGCACGATTGCCGCAGCCGTGTATTCGGGGCATCGAATCGCCCGAGAGTTTGATGCGCCTGCTGATTCTTTACATGTACGTCGAGAGATTCCCCATATCGAGGTTTAGTCCGTCCCGCTGTTTCATCAATAACGAGGAATACAATAATGAAAAAAATAATCCTGATGTTATTCGCCACGTTCTTTATAAACACCTCCCTCTTGGCCAAAGAGTATGCGGTTATCCGTTTTGGTGTCGATCCCAACTATGCTCCGTTTGCCTACAAGGACGGGACAGGCACTTTGACCGGTTTCGAAGTTGATATCGGCAATGCCATCTGCGCACACTTGAACGTTCGCTGCCAATGGGTAGAGAGCGACTTTGATGGAATGATCCCAAGTTTGAACGCCGGTAAGATCGACGCGATCTTCGCCTCAATGACGGTCACGGATGCGCGGCAGAAAGTCATCGATTTCTCCTCGGAGGTCTTCTCCAGCCCAACCGCCATGGTGTTTCGCCCCGGCACGGAATTGGCCCAGGGCACGGCCGTCGGCTATTTGCAGGGCAGTACCCAGGAAGCCTACGCCCGGCAAGTACTCGCGCCGCAGGGCATGAGGATCGTGGCCTATGCCGATCAGGAGCAGGTATACGCCGACCTGGTGGCGGGCCGTCTGCGCGCTTCACTGCAGGATGTCCAGCAGGCAAAGAGCGGGTTTTTGCGCACACCCCAGGGCGCGGGGTTCGTGATGGGCAACGTGATTGAAAGCGAACTGATGCCTTCCAAAAGCGCAATCGGCCTTGCCAAGGGCAATCAGGCATTGAAAGCCCTGCTCGATAAAGGGCTGGCCGCTCTGCACGCGGACGGCACCTATGCTCGGCTGCAAGAGCAGTACTTCCCAGGCGTGAGCATGTTCAGCGGTCAATGACCGGCGAGGGCCTCAGCATGCTACCCACTTTTACGCAATTTACCGCGACCCTGGACGGTTTCGCGCCGCTTTTGCTGCGCGGTGTCTGGATCACGGTGCAACTGGCGCTGCTGTCGTTGCTGCTGGGGCTGGCCTTCGGATTGCTCGGTGCAGGCGCCAAGCTCTCCAGGGTCAGGACCTGGCGGTTCTGCGCGCAGCTCTACACCACGCTGGTTCGCGGGGTGCCAGACCTGCTGTTGATGTTGTTGATCTTCTATGGGGTGCAGACCGGCTTGAGCCGCCTGACCCAGGCACTGGGCTGGGCCTATATCGAAATCGACCCATTCAGTTCGGGCGTGCTTACGCTGGGGTTCATCTACGGCGCCTATTTCACCGAAACCTTTCGCGGCGCGTTGCTGGCCGTGCCGCGTGGCCAGTTCCAGGCCGCCAAGGCCCTGGGCATGACCGCCACCCAGGGTTTTGTGCACGTGATATTCCCGCAAATGATGCGGTTCGCCCTGCCGGGGCTCGGCAATAACTGGATGGTCTTGCTCAAGGCTACTGCGTTGGTGTCGATCATCGGTCTGGCGGACTTGGTCAAGGTGGCCCAGGTCGCCGGCAAAAGCAGCCAGCAGTTGCTGGCCTTCTTGCTGATGGCCGCATTGATTTATCTGCTACTGAGCAGTGTTTCAAGCCTCGTCCTGCGCGGGTTGGCGCGTCGCTACGGCCACGGTGTGCAGGAGTCATCGCCATGATCGAGTTGATCCAGGATTACTGGCAGCCGTTCATCTACTCCGACGGTCAGCAAATGACCGGCTTGGCCATGACCTTATGGCTGACCAGCGCCTCGTTGTGTTTCGGCCTGCTGCTGGCATTGCCGCTGTCCATCGCCAGGGTATCGTCCCGGCGTTGGCTGCGTTGGCCGGTACAAAGCTTCACCTACCTGTTTCGCGGCACACCGTTGTATATCCAGTTACTTATCTTCTACACCGGGATCTACAGCATTGCGGCCGTGCGCGAGCAACCCCTGTTGGATGGCTTTTTCCGTGAGGCGATTAACTGCACGCTGCTGGCGTTCGCCCTGAATACGGGGGCCTACACCACAGAGATTCTGGCAGGCGCGATTCGGGCAATGCCGCGTGGGGAAATCGAGGCTGCCCGGTCCCTTGGGTTCGATGGGTGGAAGTTGTATGTCCACCTGATCATGCCCTCGGCCTTGCGCCGCTCATTGCCCTATTACAGCAATGAAGTGATTTTCATGCTGCATTCCACCACGTTGGCGTTTACGGCCACGGTGCCGGACATCCTCAAAGTGGCACGGGATGCCAATGCCGCAACTTTCCTGACGTTCCAATCCTTTGGTCTCGCCGCAGCCCTCTACCTGTGCATCACATTTGCGTTGGTCGGTCTGTTTCGCCTGGCTGAGCGGCGTTGGTTGCGTTTTCTTGATCCAGGCCGATAGGGGGCTGATATGCAGGCGTGTGTGCATCAATTGCTGGCGGCTGTACCGGGTACGTCACGGCAGATTCATAGCTTTCATTACGGTCCGGCCCATGCCGCGGGCAAGGTCTACCTCCAAGCCTCGCTGCATGCCGATGAACTGCCAGGGATGCTGGTCTTATGGCATTTGAAACAGCAGTTGGCGCGGCTGGAGGCGGCGGGGTTGTTGCGTTGGTCAGTCGTGCTGGTGCCGGTGGCCAATCCGCAGGGGTTGGAGCAGGTGCTGATGGATGTGCCTCAGGGGCGCTTCGATAACGACAGCCGGGAGAACTTCAACCGCTGCTTCCTGGATGTCAGCCAAGCGGTCGGTGATCGGGTGCAAGGCCTGCTGACCGATGATCCGGCCAACAATCTGCAACTGATCCGCTCGACCCTGCGGCAAACGTTGGCCAGCCAGGTGCCGACGACGCCGTTGCAATCCATGCGCTTGCTCCTGCAAACGCTGGCTTGCGACGCCGATATCGTGCTGGATCTGCATTGTGATTTTGAAGCCGTGCAGCACCTGTATCTGTCGCCGGATTTTTGGTCCGACGTTGAGCCTTTGGCGCGCTACTTGGGCGCCAGGGCCTGCTTTTTGGCACGCGAGGCGGGCGGGCAGTCGTTCGATGAGAGTTTTACGTTGTTCTGGGCACAGATGCAGGCGCGTTTTACCGGGCGCTTTGCCGCGCCAGGGTTTGCCGTGACCGTGGAGTTACGCGGTGTTGCGGATGTGGACCACGAGCTGGCGCGTCAGGACTGTGAGGGGTTGATCAACTACCTGATGCAGCGCGGTGCCATCGAAGGCCATGCGCCACCGCTGCCGCCATTGCTCAACCCACCGACGCCGCTGGCAGCGGTAGAGCCGGTGATAAGCCCGGTGGGCGGCTTGATTGTGTTTTGCGCGCAGGTGGGCGATTACGTGGAGGCGGGGCAAACGCTGGCGGAAATCATTGATCCGATCACTGACCGCGTAACGCCGGTCGCGTGTGTGCATCAAGGGCTTGTGTATGTTCGCTCCGTGCGGCGAATGGCGACGGCGGGCATGACGATTGCCCATGTCGCAGGCGCAAAGGCCTATCGAGAGGGGTATCTGTTATCGCCTTGAAACGACTTATGGCAGGGGCGAGAACGGCGAACGCCCATCGGCACTCTGCAATTCCTGCAGGTAGTTGCGGAAAATCTGGCCCAACACCTGGGTAGCGACTTCCAGCTCATCGCGTTGCATGTGCTCGGCGACTTCGTCGGCGGTGTCCAGTGCGTCTTCGGCGCCGTTGACCGCGGCCATTTTCAGCACGATATACGCCTGAACGTTATTGGCCGGCACGCCTTCGCCTTTGAAGAACATGGTGCCGAGCTGAAATTGTGCCTGGGCGTGGCCCTGCAACGAAGCTTTCTCAAAGTAGCTCAAGGCTTTGTTGAGGTCGCGTGCCGGGTTTTTACTGTCGTGGAAGTACTCACCCAACTCGTATTGCGCCTGCGCATCCCCATCGTCGGCCTGTTTCTGGCACGCGCTCAGGGATTCGGCCTGGCCGTCTGGCTGGGTATTGAGGGTGCAACGACCCATCGCTGGAATTAACAACGAGTTGCCGCCTGCTTGGGCATGTGCCAGCAGCGGCTGAAGGAGCAACAGGCAGCCCAGTACCAGGGTGCGGCCGGTGCGTTTCATGGGAATCGACTTACCTCTGACGGGGCGCGCGGACCCTCACGGGATCCAATAAGCGCGCATTATGAAATAAGCAGGCCTCTGCTTACAAAGTCTTTACTCGTTTTTCTGCTGCTTGGGCAAGTTATCTGCCGGATTGCAGGTAAATTCTCGAAAAAATAAGGAAATCTCTGTAAGAAAAGTAGCAAATCTGACGCCGCCTACAGCGACGCCAGATTTTTGCGACCGATTACTTCAGGGCAGCGAATGCGCGCTCAGCGGCGTCCAGGGTCAGTTGCAACTCGGTTTCGCCATGGGCAATCGACGTAAAACCCGCTTCAAAGGCACTTGGCGCCAGATACACGCCGCCTTCCAGCATCAGATGGAAGAAGCGCTTGAACAGGTCGGCGTCGCTGCCCATCACGTCATCAAAGGTGACGATATCGTCGGCACCGCTGAAATACAGGCCGAACATGCCCCCGGCCTGCGTGGTGACAAACGGGATACCGGCTGCGTCGGCGCGCTGTTGCAGGCCATCCAGCAGACGGGTGGTGTAGTCGGTCAACTCGGCGTGGAAGCCAGGGCGACTGATCAAACGCAGGGTGGTCAGGCCGGCGGCCATGGCCAACGGGTTACCGGACAGCGTGCCGGCCTGGTACACCGGGCCCAGCGGCGCGATGTGCTGCATGATTTCGCGCTTGCCGCCGAAGCAGCCCACCGGCATGCCGCCGCCGATGATCTTGCCGAAGGTGCTCAGGTCCGGCGTCACGCCGTAGTGCGCCTGTGCACCGCCGAGGGCGACGCGAAAGCCCGTCATCACTTCGTCGAAAATCAGCACAACCCCATGCTTGTCACACTGCTCGCGCAGGCCTTCGAGGAAGCCCGGCGCCGGCGGTACGCAGTTCATGTTGCCGGCCACGGGCTCGACGATGATGCACGCCACGTCCTGGCCGACTTCGCTGAGCATCTGCTCGACGGCAGCGATGTCGTTGAACGGCAGCGTCAGGGTGTGCTTGGCAAATGCCGCCGGCACACCGGCCGAGCTTGGCACGCCCTGGGTCAGCAGGCCGGAGCCGGCTTTGACCAGCAGGCTGTCGGAGTGGCCGTGGTAGCAGCCTTCGAACTTGATGATGCTGTCGCGGCCGGTGAAACCACGGGCCAGGCGAATCGCACTCATGGTGGCTTCGGTGCCGGAGCTGACCATGCGCACCATCTCCATCGACGGCACGATCGAGCACACCAGGTCAGCCATCTCGGTTTCCATGGCGGTTGGGGCGCCGTAGGACAAGCCGTGTTCCAGCTGCCTGCGCACCGCGTCCAGCACGTCCGGGTGGCTGTGGCCCAGGATCATCGGGCCCCACGAGCCCACGTAATCCACATAACGCTTGTCATCTTCGTCGGTAACGTAGGCGCCTTCGGCATGCTTGAAGAACAACGGCGTGCCGCCCACGCTCTTGAACGCACGCACGGGGGAGTTCACACCGCCGGGGATGTGTTTCTGGGCATTGGCAAACAGGGTTTCGGAACGAGACATGGCGAGGGCTCTCTGAATTCAGGATTTGATTAAAGCGTTGAAGGCGCGGGCGCGGCGCGTGACTTCCTGGGTGCTGTCGGCGCCGAACAGGCCGTGGACCACGGCCAGCAGGTCGGCACCGTGGGCCACCAAGGGCTCGGCGTTCTCCAGGGTGACACCGCCGATCACGCAGATCGGCAGGTGCAGTCGCTTGCGGGCCTCGGCCAGCATTTCAACGGTGGCGGCAGGCGCGCCGGGCTTGGTAGTGGAATTGAAGAAGCGACCGAAGGCGACGTAACTGGCACCTTCCTTCGCGGCCTGTTCGGCCAGTTCGATCTGGCTGTGACAGGTGGCGCCGATGATGGCTTTGGAACCGAGCAACGCACGGGCTGGCGTCAGTGGGCCGTCGGTCTGGCCCAGGTGCACGCCGACGCCCAGGCGCGCGGCCAATTCGGCGTCATCGTTGATGATCAGTTGGGTCTTATAGCGCGAGCACAGCTCCCGCAGCTTTTCGGCTTCGCGCAGGCGCCGGGCTTCGTCGCTGCTTTTGTCGCGGTACTGCAACAGGGTCACGCCACCGTCCAATGCCGCTTCTACATAGGCGAGGAATTTGCCGGCCAGCAGTTGGCTGTCGGTGATGGCGTAAAGGCCACGTAGTTTCATCGGGCAGGCCTCTTGCTTCTAAGAGCAGAAAGTTACGAACAGAAATCCAGCGGCAAACGGCGCGGTACAAACTGACCCTGGCCGAGCTGTTCGGCGTCACGCAGGGTGCGCCAGGTGTAGTTGAGCGCCGATTGCACCGCGCTCACCAGCCCTTCGCCCTGGGCGATCCGCCCGGCCAGCGCGCTGGCCAGGGTGCAGCCAGAACCGTGATAACTGCCGGGCAGGCGTTGGCAGGTAAAGGTCTGCTGGGTGCCGTCGCGGCTGTAGAGGCGATTGTGCACTTCATGCTCGTCGCCATGGCCGCCGGTGATCAACAGGTGCTTGATAAACGGCAGCAGCTTTTCGGCGCATTCATCCGCAGTGCCGTCGCAGTTCGGCGAGGATGCGCGCTTCGGGCAGGTTGGGCGTGGCAATCAGCGACAACGGTAACAGCCGCTCGCGCATGGCGTAGCCGACTTCGTCCTTGCCCAGGCTGCCGCCGCCGCCGGCTCGCAGCACCGGGTCGCACACCACCGGCAGGTGCGGGTGCGCCTGCAGCAGTTCGACCACGGTGTCGACCATCGCGGTGGAGCCGAGCATGCCCAGCTTGACCGCCGCCACTTCGGAGTCGCCGAGCACGGCATTGGCCTGGGCCAGCACCCACTCGCGGTCGAGCACGCGGAAATCGCTGACATTGACGGTGTTCTGCACGGTCAGGGCGGTGACGGCCGGAGCCGCATGGCACCCCTGGGCGAGCAGGGCTTCGATATCTGCCTGCAAGCCGGCGCCACCACTGGGATCATGGCCGGAGAGACAGAGGACAACAGGGCGAGAGCTGTAGATATTCATGGTGCGCGAGCTTACCACCAAACGCTTTTGGCGTGGCCGTCGGGCGATGGTTGAATTTTGTCCAAAATGCGACGCTTTTTTGGCGCTTTTCGTTGCGCAAAAGTGCGCTGAAACGCTTGTTCTAGAGCCTTCAAGAAAATTATTTCAATGGTGTCCAATGGCCTTTAGCGGCTATGCTAAAGTGGATCCAAACAACTTAACTGTACCGCCGGTGTACGTCTTCTCAAAAGGAATGGGGAGCTTTTGACATTACCGGACAGGCCACGCTGGGGCTCTATGCGCTATTTGCTGATTTTATTGTTGTGCGGGCTGCCGATGCTCGCGAGCGCCATTGAGTTCAACCAGGACACCCGCAGCCTGGCGCTGGGCCGAGCCATGCAAGTGCTCGAAGACCCCACCGATGCCCTCACCATTGCCGACGTCAGCGCGCCTTCCGCCGCCCTGCAGTTCAAACCCCACGATAAAGACACCCTCAATGCCGGCTATTCACGTTCGGTGTTCTGGATCAAGGTCAACCTGCATTACCTGCCCCACAGCCCCGAGGCCCGACGCACCTGGCTGCTGGAACTGGCCTATCCGCCGCTGGACCACCTTGACCTGTACCTGCCTGACAGCACCGGCAACTACCGTCTGGCCGGGCGCACCGGGGATGCCTTGCCGTTTTCCGCCCGTGAGATTCGCCAGAACAACTACCTGTTCAAGGTCGACTTCAATCCCGGAGAGGCGAAAACCGTCTACCTGCGCCTGCAAAGCGAAGGCTCGATCCAGGCCCCGTTGACGCTCTGGTCCAGCACCGCCTACCTGGAGCAGCAGCCGCTGCGCCTGTATGTATTGGGCCTGATCTACGGCGTGTTGCTGGGGATGCTGGTCTACAACCTGTTTATCTACCTCAGCGTGCGCGACACCAGCTACCTCTATTACATCTTCTATATCGCTTCGTTCGGCATGTACCAGCTGTCGGTCAACGGCGCGGCGGTGGAGTATTTCTGGCCGAACAGCCCGTGGTGGGCGAATGCCGCGACGCCGTTCCTGATTGGCGCGGCGGCGTTGTTTGGCAGCCTGTTTGCGCGCAGTTTCCTGCACACCGCGCAACACAGCCGCTGGATCAACCGTTTGCTGCTGGCGCTGGTGGGCTGTGGCGCGGTGGTCATGCTGCTGTCGCTGATGACCAGCTACGCCCTGGCGCTGCGCCTGGCTACCGGCCTGGCGTTGGTGTTCACCGTGACCATCTTTGTCGCCGCCATCAAGGCCTGGTACTGCGGCCAGCGGGTGGCGCGCTATTTCATCATCGCCTGGTCGGCGTTCCTGCTGGGCGGGGTGGTGAATACGCTGATGGTGCTGGGCTACCTGCCCAATGTGTTCCTCACGATGTACGCCAGCCAGATTGGTTCGGCGATTGAAGTGGCGCTGTTGTCCCTGGCGCTGGCAGACCGCATCAACTCCATGCGTGAACAACAGGCGCAGATTCTGCTCGACGCCAGCCAGAAGCTCGAAGTGCTCAACCAGCAGCTTGCCCGCAGCAACCGGCTCAAGGATGAGTTCCTCGCCACCCTGACCCACGAACTGCGCACCCCCATGAACGGCGTGATCGGCTCCCTTGAGCTGATGCAAACCGTGCCGCTGGACGACGACCTGGCGCAATACCAGCAAACCGCTGCCGGCTCGGCGCGGGACATGATGCGCATGGTCAATGGCATTCTCACCCTCACCGAACTGCAAGCCGGGCGCCTGAGTGCCCAGTCGCAAGTGTTCAGCCTGCGCGGTGTGCTCGACACCTTGCGCCAGCAGTTCAGTGTCAGCGCCCAGAGCAAGGGCCTGGCGTTTTCCATCGACGTGGCCGATGAACTGCCGGACCGGGTGGTGGGCGACGCCGACAAACTGATCCAGTGCCTGGATTGCCTGCTGGACAACGCATTCAAATTCACCCACGAAGGCGCCGTACGCCTGCGGGTGGTGGGGGTGCCCCACAGTCACGGTGGCTTGCGCCTGAGCTTTATTGTGACCGACACCGGTATTGGCTTTGCCTTCCTCGACGAGGCCACCCTGTACCAGCGGTTTTTCCAGCTGGATGGTTCCATGACTCGCGAATACGGCGGCCTGGGTATCGGCCTGGCTATCTGTCGGCAATTGATCGAGTTGCTGGGTGGGCGCCTTACCCATCATTCCGAGCCGCGCAAGGGCAGCCGCTTCCAGCTGGAGGTGGAAGTCAGCCCGGTGGCGCCACAAGCAAAACCAGCAGAAGACCGGCAGCGTGCGCCCCAAGACTGCGCAGTGCTGCTGGTGGATGACAACAGCGTCGGCCAATTGGCCGTGCGCGGCATGTTGCTCAAGCTGGGTTACCGGGTAAAAAACGTGGACAGCGGCCCCAGCGCTCTAGCGGCTTTGCAGGGCGGTAATTTCGACGCAGTAGTGTTGGATATACCTGAAGGCGGCTTCTCATTGTGCTGTCAGATCCGTGCCCTGCCGGGCTGCGGTGAGTTGCCGGTGATTGCCTTGAGTACGTCACTGAATGTGTCTGAGCGCGAGCATTGTCATGGCATCGGCGTCTCCGACCGCCTCGCCAAGCCCGTGCGTTTCGAGGCGTTGCAGGCGGTGTTGGCACGCCGGGTGCTGCGTCCGCAAGAGGGTGAACGCGCCGGGTATTCGGCGGGTATGCCACTTTTTTAAGGCGGATGACGGTGCTTAACTGAAATTAAGGCCTCAACCCAACGGGGCTGTTTCCAGGAGGCCCGTCATGAACCTGCACCCGTTCGCTGAAACCCACGACGTCACCAACCAGCCCCCATCCCTGGATGGCACCAACCTGTACCGCATCGATCTGCCGCTGCAAGAGTGGTCGCGCCGCTTTGGTGCCGGCTGGGCAGAGGCGCGCATCGATGCCTATGGTGCGCTGGCCGGAGGGCCGTTGATGGTGGCCGGGTTCCTGGCGAACCAGAATAAACCGGTGTTCAACAGTCATGACCGATACGGCCATCGCATCGACCTGGTGGAATTTCATCCGGCCTATCACGAACTGATGCGCACCGCCGTCGAACACGGCCTGCCGTCATTGCCGTGGGCTCATCCGCAATCCGGTGCCCACGTGGCGCGGGCCGCGATGACTTACCTTCATAGCCAGGCCGAAGCCGGCACCGGCTGCCCGCTGACCATGACCTTCGCCTGTGTCCCGGCCCTGCGCTTGCAACCAGACTTGGCGAAGACCTGGTTGCCGAAAGTCCTCAGCACCGAATACGACCCGCGCAATGTCGGCATTGCCCACAAGGCCGGCGCCACCATGGCATGGCCATGACCGAAAAACAGGGCGGCACCGATGTGCGGGCCAACACCACTCGTGCGTATCCGGTAGGCGCCGGTGGTCCGGGGCAGGCTTACGAACTGGTGGGGCACAAGTGGTTCTGCTCGGCGCCGATGTGCGATGGGTTCCTGACCCTGGCCCAGACTGACAAGGGCCTCACCTGTTTCCTGCTGCCCCGGCACCGTCCAGATGACACGCGCAACGAGTTCTATATCCAGCGCCTGAAAAACAAGCTCGGCAACTGCTCCAACGCCTCCAGCGAAGTAGAGTTCCGTGGTGCCCTGGCCTGGATGATCGGCGAAGAAGGCCGCGGCGTGCCGACCATCATCGAGATGGTTGCCATGACCCGCTTCGATTGCATGGTCGGCTCCAGCGCCTTGATGCGCCAGGCGCTGACCCAGGCCAGCCATCATTGCGCCCACCGTTTGGTGGGTGGTCGCATTCTCAGTGAACAACCGCTGATGCAAAACGTGCTGGCCGACCTGGCCCTGGAAAGCGAGGCCGCCTTGGCCTTGAGCCTGCGCATGGGTCGCGCCCTGGATCACCTGGGCGATGAGCAGGAAGCCAGATTCGCCCGGCTGGTGACGGCGGTGGGCAAGTATTGGATCTGCAAGCGCGCACCGGCGATGATCAACGAAGCGGCCGAATGCATGGGCGGAGCCGGCTATGTGGAGGACAGTATCCTGCCGCGCCTCTACCGTGAGGCGCCGGTGAACTCGACGTGGGAAGGTTCCGGCAATGTGCAGTGCCTGGATGTGCTGCGCGCACTGTCCAAGGAGCCGGGCGTATTGGAAACGCTGTTTGTCGAGCTGGGCGATGGCCATGGTGACAAGCAACTGGCGCGGCATATCGAACGCCTGAAGTCGGCGTTCATGGACACCCAGGACATCCAGTACCGCGCACGCCAGCTGACCGAGGATATTGCTGTCGCCTTGCAGGCCAAGCTGTTGCTGGAGGCGGGGAATGCGGCGGTCAGTGATGGCTTCATCGCCAGCCGGTTGGGTGAATCGTCGGGTCGGGTGTATGGCGCCTTGCCACGCGGTATTGATGTGGCGGCGATTGTCCAGCGAGCCACACCCCAGCCCCCCAAGTAAACACGGGCCAAGGTGGGGCAAGCCCCCGCCCACATTTTAAAATGCATTCCAAACCACCTGTTTCAGTGAAGCCGGGATACAGGCAAGATAAAGGCCTGCACGTCAGAACACAGGATGCTTACCGTGACCGAAGCTTTTGTTGTCGTTCAAACCGCCGAAGAAGCCGTGGATCGGCTGGCGGCTCTGCATGAGCGTGCTACCGGCGCGCTCAACCAGGCCCTCAAGCAATACCTCAAGGACCGCGTCGAACCCGACGCCGCACAACGCGCACTGTTTCGTTATCCGGAACTGCGTCTGACCTACCACTGCCACGGCGAAGTCCCACAGACCACCAGGGCATATGCCAAGGTTCAGTTACCGGGGACCTACAGCGTCACCGTCACCCATCCGTCGGCATTCCGTAAATACCTGCTGGAGCAACTGGTGCCGTTGATGCACGACTTCACCGTGACGGTGGAAGTGGGCGTCAGCCAGCAGAACATTCCTTACCCGTACGTGGTGGAGCAGGGCGACGAACTGGCCGGCTCCGGTGTGACCGCTGCGACCCTGGCCCGCGTGTTCCCGAGCACCGACTTGTCGGCCGCCACCGATGGCATTGCCGATGGCCTCTACGACTGGGAAAACACCGACCCGCTGCCCCTGGCGCTGTTCGATGCGGCCCGTGTGGACTTCTCTCTGCGCCGTCTGGTGCATTACACCGGCAGCGACTGGCGACATGTGCAGCCGTGGATCCTGCTGACCAACTATCACCGTTACGTTGACCAGTTCATCCTGCATGGCCTGGAGCAATTGCGCAGCGACCCACGCTTTATCCGCATGGTGCTGCCGGGCAACGTGGTGATCGACAAGAGCATGGATCACGGCGAAGCGTCAGCCATCGCTGCGGGCGTGGTCTGGCACCGTTACCAGATGCCGGCGTACCACCTGCAGGCCACTGATGGCCACGGCGTGACATTGGTGAACATCGGCGTGGGCCCGTCCAACGCCAAGAACATCACCGACCACCTGGCCGTGCTGCGTCCGCATTGCTGGCTGATGATCGGCCACTGCGGCGGCCTGCGCCAATCCCAGACCATCGGCGACTACGTACTGGCTCACGCCTACATGCGCCGCGACGGGATCCTCGACCGGGTGGTGCCGCCGAACATCCCGATTCCAGCCCTGGCCGAAGTGCAGATGGCGTTGCAGCAAGCCGCTGCCAATGTCACCGGCGAAAAAGGCGAAGAGCTGAAAAAACGCCTGCGCACCGGCACCGTGCTGACCTACGACGACCGCAACTGGGAGCTGCGCTGGGCCCAGGAACGGCCGCTGATCAACCTGTCCCGCGCCGTGGCGGTGGACATGGAAAGCGGCACCATCGCCGCACAGGGTTATCGTTTGCGGGTGCCATACGGCACCTTGCTGTGTGTCTCGGACAAGCCGCTGCACAGTGAGATCAAGCTGCCCGGTTCGGCCAACGCGTTCTATGAACGTGCGGTCAGCCAGCACCTGAAGATCGGTATCGAGGCGGTGGACCTGCTGCGCACCGAACTCAACTCGCTGCACTCGCGCAAGCTGCGCAGTTTCGACGAGCCGCCGTTCCGCTAAACGGTTGGGATGGTCATTTAGCGGTCAGGCCACTAGCATTGTCGGTCCTGACCGTTAGATGTTCCTTTTGCCATGTCCCGTCCTACTCGCCCCGATTCACGCCGCCCTGGTGTGAAACCTCCGCATTCCGCTGCTCGTCGTGTCGCCAAGGCGCCACCGGCCGAGCCGAAGTTGATCCTGTTCAACAAGCCTTTTGACGTACTGACCCAGTTCAGCGACGAAGGCGGACGGGCGACGCTCAAGGATTTCATCGACATCCCCGGCATCTACCCGGCCGGCCGCCTGGACCGCGACAGCGAAGGCCTGTTGCTGCTGACCAATGACGGCCAGTTGCAGGCACGGATTGCCGATCCCAAGCACAAGTTGGCGAAAACCTATTGGGTGCAGGTGGAAGGCGAGCCGACTGAAGAACAACTGCAGCGCCTGCGCGACGGTGTCGAGCTTAACGACGGCAAGACCTTGCCCGCCGAAGCGCGACAACTGGAAGAACCGGAGTTATGGCCGCGCAACCCGCCGGTGCGGTTTCGCAAAAGCGTGCCGACCCACTGGCTGGAGTTGGTGATTCGTGAGGGGCGTAACCGCCAGGTTCGGCGCATGACCGCAGCAGTGGGCTTGCCGACCTTGCGTCTGGTGCGCGTGCGTATTGGCGACTGGTCTATCGAAGGCCTCGACCAAGGCCAGTGGAAGGAAGTGCCGGCGCGCTTATAAGGCGCCGGACTCGATCAGGCCGATCACCACGCTCTTGATGATGAACGCGGCCACGCCCAGGCCCAGCACGAAAAACAGGATGAACGAGCCAAAGCGCCCGGCTTTGGACTTCTTGGCCAGGTCCCAGACGATAAAGCCCATGAAAATGATCAGAATGCTGACCAGGCCGGTCATCATCCATTCTTCGAAGAGGGCGGGGTCGATGTTGTTCATGGGGCTCTTCCGTGGGGCGGGCGGCAAGTATAAGGCAGCGCTACAGGCGCAACATTGACCTGAGTCCAAGCGCAATCCAAATGTGGGAGGGGGCAAGCCCCCCTCCCACATTTGGCCTTCACTGATCTTAGGTGCGCAGGTGGGTCAATGGCAGCTCGGTGCTGTTAAGTACCTGGTTCAGCACAAAACTCGAGCGCACGCTGGTCACGCCTTCGATCCGGGTCAGGTGCCCCAGCAGCAGTTTCTGATAGTGATCCATATCCGGCACCACCACTTTCAACTGGTAGTCCGCATCCATTCCGGTCACCAGGCTGCATTCCAGTACTTGCGGCAAGGTGCGGATGGCCGCTTCGAAATTCTCGAAACGCTCGGGTGTGTGGCGGTCCATGCCGATCAATACGTAGGCGGTCAGGCTCAGGCCGAGCATCTTGCGGTCGAGCAGGGCGACCTGGCGCGAGATGTAGCCGTCGTCCTCCAACTGCTTGACCCGGCGCGAGCACGGCGAAGGCGACAAGCCGATGCGCTCGGCCAACTCTTGGTTGGAGATCCTCGCGTCGCGCTGCAATTCCGCCAAAATACTCAGGTCGTATCGGTCAAGCTTGCTCATCGGGTTGGCCTTTGTCGTAACTATTGCGGTGAATTATCCATGAAGGGTTAAAAATTGCGCAAGCACTGTTTATTGACGCAATCTTCGCAATCATCTGTCGGGCGCGGGCCTGTATCTTTATCAACAGAATCACCGCCTGGACAACAGTCCACTTACAGCGAGCCCAATCAGGCCCGCTGCGGCCGCCACCCCAGCAGGGTTGAGCCGGCCTCCAGGCTGCACACTGTCCACAAGACGGCGTGAGGTGAGCCAACGCCAAAAGCGTTGAGCCAGGACGAAGTTCTCAAGGGGTGGCCGACGGGTCACCCCTTTTCTTTTGCCTTGAGAAAATACTTCCGGCGACTGATAACCTGTCTCAGAACCGGGCGAGGCTTTTCCAGTCTCATCTGTAAGCCCTAATCCGCAGTGAGGAATAGCATGAAGCGCATCTGGCGTATGGCAGGTGTTGGTTTGCTGGTGGTCAGTGTCGGCACGCAGGTAATGGCCGACGAACGCGATAACTCACCGGGCCAGGGGCAACGGCCGCAGGGCGGCGGCGGTCAGCATGAGCGGGGGCCGGAAGGGGGCGGGCGGCCGCAGAATAATCAGCCGCGCCCCGAGAACAATCAGTCGCGCCCGGAAAACATCCCGCAACGCCCACAGAATCAGCACGTCGAACGCGGCGGGCAGAACGGCGGCGGTGAATGGCAAAGCCGCCCGCAGGCCAATGAACAGAGTCGGCCGGCCCCGCAACCTCAGCCGTCGAACAACCTGCCGATCCAGAGCCGTCCCGATACCGTGCGCCAGACCCAGGAACCGCGCCAGGGCTACTATCGCGACATTCCTCGACGCAACGATGACAATCGGCATTGGGAGGCCGGCGGCCCAGGTTCCCGTCCGGGCGATAACGGACGTCCCAACGATAACCGCTGGCCAGGTCGCCCCGACGGCCATGGCAATGGCTGGGGCCCAGGCCCGCAGCATCGTCCCGGCTATGTCATTGATCGTTTCCCCGACCGCAATTACCGCGTGCCGTATCGCGGGCAGGACTACTTTTTTTCCGGCGGCTACTGGTATCGCCCGCAGGGGCCGCGCTACGTCGTAGTGGCGCCGCCGTATGGCATCCGGGTGCATTACCTGCCGGACTATGCACGAGAAGTGTGGGTGGGCGGTTCGCTGCTATTTCTTGCCGCTGGTGCCTATTACGCCTACGAGCAAAGCACCCAGCAATACGTGGTGGTCCAACCCCCGGCGCAAGTGCCTTCGCCGCAACCGGCGCCGCAGGGCAATGGCTATGACGTGGTCGCCTATCCCGCCAACGGCCAGTCACCGGCCCAGGTGCAGCAGGACGGTTATGACTGTTATCGCTGGGCGGTGCAGCAAAGCGGCTTCGACCCGCAGGCCGTCACCTATGCCCCTGACCCGGCGGTGGTGCAAACCTACCGCCAGGCTCAGGGCAACTGCTTGAGCAGTCGCGGTTACCAGGTCCAGTACTAGGCCTTGGCGCCCAGCACCACTTCACGCGGGTCGGCGTGCACCAGCACTTCGGCCCGCGGGTAGACGCGGTGAATGGCATCGGCGGCCTGGTCGCTGATGCCGTGGGCCACTGACAGGGTCAATTCCCCCGGCAACTCCAGGTGCAACTGCACAAACCAGTGGTTGCCCGACACCCGCGTGCGCAGATCATGGGCTCCCAATACCCCAGGCACCCCACGGGCGAGTTCGAGCATGTGCTGGCTCACGTCCGGCGGCAGTTCTTCATCCATCAACACCGCAAAGCTTTCCCGGGCGATCTGGATCGCGCTCCACAAAATGTAGGCGGCAATCCCCAGCCCGAACCAGGCATCGACCTGATGGAAACCGAAGCCCGCCAGCACCAGCGCCACGAGGATGCTGCCGTTGAGCATCAGGTCGGAACGGTAATGCAGCGAATCGGCGCGCACTGCATTGGAGCCGGTTTCGCGGATCACCCGGTGTTGCAGCATCAGCAGCGCGACGGTCAGCGCGAGGGAAAACACAATCACCCCAATGCTCAACCACGGCGCGCCCACGGGCTCCGGATGCTGCAAGCGCGCATAGGCCTGCAGCGCGATCAACACCGCACTGCCGCCGATAAACAGCGCCTGGGCCATGCCCGCCAGCGACTCCGCCTTGCCATGGCCGTAACGGTGATCGTCATCGGCCGGGCGCAAGGCGTAATGCACCGCCAGCAGGTTCAGCAGCGACGTCACGCCGTCGAGCAGTGAGTCGGTCAGCCCGGCGAGCATGCTCACCGAGCCGCTGAACCACCAGGCAATCGCCTTGGTAACAATCAGCACACAGGCCACGCCAACGGAGGCGCGGGTGCCAGGCGCAGAAGCCTGGCGTGTTCGGGGCTGCTGGTCATGGGCAGTCCTTACGCGGCGGGTTGCAGGCCCAGGCTGGCGAGTTGTTGCACGCTGCCTTTGAACTGGATCATGCGCGGGTCGTCCAGCGGCAGGGTGCGGCCGGTTTCTTTCTGGATGATGGTTTGCAGCTTGGCATTGTCGACCTTGCCGTCGGCGCCGATGGCTTCCTGGAGTTTTTCCGGGGCGACCTGGGCCGTCTTGCCCGGCTCGAAATAAATCGCGCCCGTGGCGAAGTCGACGCCAAACGCGATCAGGCCGGGGATCACATAAAACAGCAGGCCCACGGCGTCGAGCACGGCGATGGTCGGGTCGATCTTGCCGTCGATCTGGCCACGGCGGTCCGGGTAGAAAATCGAACCGCAGGCCGTCAGTTGGCTCAGCAGGGTGACGGCGAGGACACCGCCGATGACACGGGAAGCGATACGCATGAATACTCTCCTGAACACAGTTGATACGGGACTATATAGCACTGCCATTGAGACCAGCGTCGGCATCCGGCAGTTCGCCGTTATACTCGCCGCTCTGCTTTGGAGCCAGTATGAATTCGTTGCCAATCGATGATGTTTTACCCGCCCTGCGTGACGCCTTGGCGAATCGCCATGAAGCCGTGCTGGAAGCGCCGCCCGGTGCCGGTAAAACCACCCGTGTGCCCTTGGCCTTATTAAACGAGCCCTGGCTGGCCGGGCAAACCATCCTGATGCTCGAACCACGCCGCCTGGCCGCACGCGCCGCCGCCGAACGCCTGGCCAGTGAGCTGGGTGAAAAGGTCGGCGAAACCGTCGGCTACCGCATCCGCCTCGACAGCAAGGTCGGCCCCAACACGCGCATCGAAGTGGTCACCGAAGGCATCCTCACCCGCCGCCTGCAGGACGACCCGGCGCTGGACGGCGTGGGCCTGCTGATCTTTGACGAGTTCCACGAACGCAGCCTCGACGCCGACCTGGCGCTGGCCTTGAGCCTCAACGGCCGCGAGCTGTTTCGCGACGAGCAACCGCTGAAGATCCTGCTGATGTCCGCGACCCTGGAAGGTGAGCGCCTGGCCAGCCTGCTGGATGACGCGCCGATCCTGCGCAGTGAGGGGCGCATGTTCCCGGTGCAGATGCGCTGGGGCCGGCCGTACCAGGCTGGCGAATTTATCGAGCCGCGTGTGGTGCAGACCGTCCTCGAAGCGGTGCATGACGAGACCGGCAGCGTGTTGGTGTTCTTGCCGGGGCAGGCCGAGATTCGCCGGGTCCACCAGCAACTGGCCGACGCGCTGGGTGATCGCCCTGATGTGCTGTTGTGCCCGCTGCATGGCGAGCTGGACCTGAATGCCCAGCGCGCCGCCATCGACCCGGCACCCGCAGGTAAACGCAAAATCGTACTGGCCACCAACATCGCCGAGACCAGCCTGACCATCAACGGCGTGCGCGTGGTGATCGACGCCGGGTTGGCGCGGGTGCCGCGGTTCGACCCCGGCAGCGGCATGACCCGCCTCGACACCCAGCGTATCTCCCGTGCCAGCGCCACCCAGCGTGCTGGCCGGGCAGGGCGCCTGGAGCCGGGGGTGTGTTATCGGTTGTGGTCCGAGGACCAGCATGAAGGCCTGGCCGCGTATGGCAGTGCGGAAATCCTCGCGGCGACCTTGCCGGCCTGGCCTTGCAGCTGGCGCGCTGGGGCGTTACGCCGACGCAACTGGTGTGGCTGGATGTGCCGCCGATCGCCGCCTATGCCCAGGCCCAGGATCTGTTGCAACGCCTCGGCGCATTGAATGAAGACACACTCACCACCCATGGCCAGAAAATGGCCGAATTGCCGGCTCACCCGCGCATCGCCCATTTGCTGCTGCGCGGGCAGGACCTGGGGCTGGCGGCCACCGCCTGTGATGTCGCCGCCTTGTTGGGTGAGCGCGATATCTTGCGCGGCGGCGGCGCGGATTTGCACAGTCGTCTGGCATTGCTGTCCGGCGAAGAACGGGCGCGGGGAACCCAAGGCGGCGTGCAACGGGCCAAGCAATTGGCGCGGCAATATCGCGGGTATTTGAGAGGCAAGGCCACGCAACCGGTGGCCGATCCCGAGCATCCGCGTTGGCTCGGCGCCTTGTTGGCCCTGGCCTACCCGGACCGCGTCGCCCAGCAACGGCGCCCTGGCGGTGCCGAATACCGCCTGGCCAACGGCCGCGCCGCGCTGTTCGCCGAAGCCGACAGCCTGATGAAACAACCCTGGCTGGTCATCGCCGACCTTGGCAGCCGCCAGGGTCAGCGCGAAGAACGCATCTACCTGGCGGCGGATTTCGATCCGGCGCTGTTCGAGTCGGTACTCGCCGAGCAAGTGCGTAACGTCGACCAGCTGGATTGGGATGAGCGCGAAGGTGTGTTGCGCGCCGAACGCCAGCGCAAAGTCGGTGAACTGGTGCTCAGCCGCGAACCCCTCACGGGCCTCGACGAGAATGCGCGCAGCCAGGCGCTGGTCAATCTGGTGCGGCGCAAAGGCCTGGAGTTGCTGCCTTGGACGCCCGAGCTGCGCCAATGGCAGGCCCGTGTGATGCTACTGCGCCAGTTGGACGCCGGCAAAACCAGCGAATGGCCCGACATCAGCGACACGGCCTTGCTCGCCGGCCTGGAGCACTGGCTGATGCCTTACCTGGGTAAAGTCTCGCGCCTGAGTCATTTCGCCCACCTGGATATTTCCAGTTTCCTGCACAACCTGCTGCCCTGGCCGCTGCCCCAGCGCCTGGACGAGCTGGCGCCACAGCATGTGAAAGTGCCATCGGGCTCGTCGGTGCGTCTGGACTACAGCGAACAGCCGCCGATCCTGGCGGTGCGCTTGCAGGAGCTGTTCGGGCTGGCGGATACGCCACGGATCGCGGGCGGGCGTCAGGTGGTGAAGTTGCACCTGCTGTCCCCGGCGCGGCGGCCGGTACAGGTGACCCAGGATCTGGCGAACTTCTGGCGCAGTACGTATGCGGAAGTGAAGAAGGATTTGAAGGGGCGTTATCCGAAACACTATTGGCCGGATGATCCGTTGATCGCAGAGCCGACTGCCCGAATCAAACCCCGAAAGTGAGCGTTACAGAGACCCAAATGTGGGAGGGGGCAAGCCCCCTCCCACATTTGGATCTTTGGCGTTAGTTATTGCGCGGCGGGCAGCAGGAACCGTGCAATCACCGGCAGGTGGTTGGAGATACGCAACGTATCCTCCTGCCGCACCTTCGCCTCCACCCGCTTGATCCGCGAGCTATAGAACAGATAATCCACCGTGCGATCCGGCCCGTCCAGGCTTGGGTCGTTGGGGAAATACGTCAGCCATTTTTCACGGTTTATCCCGCTGGATTGGCTGTTGCTCGGGATCATCGGGTATTTGTCCCACAACAAATGCAGTTCGCTGTCCGGCGAATACTGCCCGCGCTTGCCGGCATCCAACCGTAGGAATTGCCCCAAAGGCAGCAGGTTGAAGTCGCCGCCAATCAGCCACGGGGTGCCACGGCCTTCGAATTTATCCAGTAGTTTCACGGTGGCTTGCACTTGCTCCTGCACGGCACTGCGCCCAGGTGCGTCGTCGTCCAGGCGGGTGTTGAGCACAGCCAGTTGGCCGCCGTCGCTCAGGGGCAGGTAGGTCAGCAGCAAGGCCGGTTTTGGCTGGAATTGACGGCGGATGATGTTGGCGTCCGCAGCCGGCAGTTGCAGGCGTTCGGCGTGTTCGATCTGGTAGCGGCTGAGGGTCGCGAGTTTGCGGCCGACGCTGCCGAAGATATGCCGGTCGGGCACAAAGTCGGCCTTCCAGTCGAAGGCCTGGGCGCTGCACGGATAGAGGTCGACCAGGCGTTCCTGCAACAGTGCGAACTGGTCCTGGTAATGGGAGGGCTTGGCGTTTTCGTCGAGTTCCTGCAACAGCAGGATGTCGGGCTGTTCGTCGCGAATCACCCGCGCCACTTCGTCCAGGCTCACGGCCATGTCTTCCACGGTGGGGCGTTCGTCCGGGCCTTTGCCGTCGGGGGTGTCGTACCAGAACACGTAGTTCTTGCCGGCCAGG
>NZ_JADDUM010000205.1 GCF_015163715.1 Pseudomonas cyclaminis | reverse complement strand
ACACGGCAGCGCCGGTTTGAAACAACGCAGCCAAGGTCTGTTGCTGGGGGCCGACTGGTCAATCGATCCGGCGTGGCGGATCGGCGTGGTGGGTGGCAAGTCTGGCAGTGACCTGAGCGCCAAGCGTTTCAAGGGCGAATTGGACAGCTGGCACATGGGCGCCTATGCGGTGCGCCAGGACGGGCCGCTGGCGTTGCGCCTGGGTGCGCTTTACAGCAGTCATGCCGGTCGAAACAAACGCGCCGTCGACTTTGACTTCATCGATTATCGCGAGCACCTCACGGGCAAGTACAAAGCTCAGAGCCAAAACGCGTTCGCCGAAATGGGCTACCAGTTGGACACGGGCGGCTTGCGCGTCGAGCCCTTTGCCGGTTTGGGTTTCCAGCGTTACCAGCGCGACCGGTTCCAGGAGAAAGGTGGCTACAGTGCCCTGAACGTCGGAACACAAACCCAGCAAAACCTCAGCAGCACCTTCGGCCTGCGCCTGGCACGCGACTTCAGGCTGGACAACCAGATGGCCCTCAAACCGCACCTGAGCACCCATTGGAAACACCTGTATGGCAACGTCGACAGCCGTGTGCGCCAGTCCTTCGCCGGGGAAAGACGCGAAGACTTCAGCAGCGACTTCACCATCGACGGCACCTCCCTGGACCGCAACAGTCTGGCGATGCGTACTGGCCTGGACGTGGCGCTGTCAGCCGAACATAGCGTGGGCCTCACCTATTCCGCCGAGTTCGGCAGCAACAGCCGCAACCAGGGGCTGATGGGCCAGTGGGCGATGACGTTCTAAGACGCACAATCGCCTGAGCATCAGGCAAAAAAAAGGGGGGCACATGCCCCCCCGAGGATTAAACGGTAGTGTCGAAGGCTGTATCAGCCTTCGATTTCAATCAGGATTTCGCCGGGGTTCACCCGGTCGCCCTTGGCCACATGAACGGCGGTTACCTTGCCGGCAATCGATGCCTGCACTTCGGTTTCCATCTTCATGGCTTCGGTGATCAACACAGCCTGACCGGCCTTGACCACGTCGCCTTCCTTGACCAGCACGTCGACGATATTGCCCGGCATCGCCGTGCTGACATGGCCCGGCTCGCTGGCCTGCTTGCGCTTGCTGCTGCCGCCGCCGACAAATTCGTTGAGCGGTTCGAACACCACTTCTTCCGGCATGCCGTCGATGGACAGGTAGAAGTGACGCTTGCCTTCGGCTTTCACGCCGACACCGGTGATGTCCACGCGGTAGCTTTCGCCGTGCACATCAATGACGAACTCGGTCGGTACACCTTCACCACCGGCACGGGCTACGCCGCCGGCTTCAGGGATTGGCAACAGCACTTCGGGAGCCAAGGTGCCGGCATCGCGCTCTTCGAGGAACTTGCGGCCGATGTCCGGGAACATCGCGTAGGTCAGCACGTCTTCTTCGGACTTGGCCAACGCGCCGATTTCGCCACGCAGCTTGGTCATTTCCGGCTTGAGCAGGTCGGCCGGACGCACGTCGATCACTTCTTCGCTGCCGATGGCCTGGCGACGCAACTTCTCGTTCACGGTGCCCGGCGCTTTGCCGTAGCCGCCTTGCAGGTAGAGCTTCACTTCGTTGGTGATGGTCTTGTAGCGCTCGCCGGCCAGCACGTTGAAGAACGCCTGGGTGCCGACGATCTGCGACGTTGGCGTCACCAGCGGCGGGAAGCCGAGGTCTTCACGCACCCGTGGGATTTCGGCCAGCACTTCACTCATACGGTTGAGGGCGCCCTGCTCTTTCAACTGGTTGGCCAGGTTGGAAATCATCCCGCCCGGTACCTGGTTGACTTGCACGCGGGTGTCGACGGCAGTGAATTCACTTTCGAACTGGTGGTACTTCTTGCGCACGGCATAGAAGTACAGGCCGATCTCTTGCAGCAATTCCAGGCTCAGGCCGGTGTCGAATTCGCTGCCTTTAAGGGCGGCGACCATCGACTCGGTGCCGGGGTGGCTGGTGCCCCAGGCGAAGCTGGAGATGGCCGTGTCGATATGGTCGGCACCATTTTCGATGGCCTTGAGCTGGCACATCGCAGCCAGGCCGGCGGTGTCGTGGGAGTGGATGAAGATCGGCAGGTTCTGCTCGGCCTTCAGCGCCTTGACCAGTTCGCCGGTGGCGTACGGCGTCAGCAGGCCGGCCATGTCCTTGATCGCGATCGAGTCGCACCCCATGGACTCCAGCTGCTTGGCCTGGGCCACAAACGCATCGATGGTGTGCACCGGGCTGGTGGTGTAGGCGATGGTGCCCTGGGCGTGTTTGCCGGCGGCTTTCACCGCTTCGATGGCCACGCGCAGGTTACGTACGTCGTTCATCGCATCGAAGATGCGGAACACGTCGATGCCATTCACCGCCGCCTTGGCCACGAAGGCTTTGACCACGTCGTCGCTGTAATGGCGGTAGCCCAGCAGGTTCTGGCCACGCAGCAGCATTTGCAGGCGGGTGTTAGGCAACGCGGCGCGCAGTTTGCGCAGGCGCTCCCATGGGTCTTCTTTCAGAAAACGTACGCAGGCGTCGAAGGTCGCGCCGCCCCAGACTTCCAGGGACCAGTAGCCGACTTTGTCGAGCTTGTCGCAGATCGGCAGCATGTCGTCGGTGCGCA
>NZ_JADDUM010000204.1 GCF_015163715.1 Pseudomonas cyclaminis | reverse complement strand
GGCTGTGCACAGCCCTTCGTCTTAACAAAACACTGACATCCATTGCGCTAACCTTGCCGGTTCAACCCTGGCCGGAGCCTTTTACTGCATGCCACATCCCGACACCTTGCCCGCCGTGCTCGCCGGCCCTCTGCTGCGACGCCTCGAACCCCAGCGGCTGGTGCTGTGGCTGGTGGGAAGCCGAGCATTGCCACTGATGCTGAGGCTGCAATGTGCCGAGCAACGCCTGGATATCCCGCTAGGCCAGGACCAGTGCCAAGTCGTGCCGGTGGGACGCGAAGCGTTTGTCCACCTGATTGATGTACGACTGGAGGAAGCGCTGCCGCAGGATGTGGTCATCGACTACGACCTGCTCGTCGACGGCATTGGCATTGCCCAATGGGCACCCCACTTGCTGTACGCCAACGCCCAATATCCGAACTTCGTGCTGCACAGCCGCATCCATCAACTGGTACACGGCTCGTGCCGCAAACCTCACCACAGCGCCGACGAAGGCTTGCTCTGCGTCGATCGCCTGCTGGCCGATGCTCAAACACCCGCCGACCGTCCGGCCTTGTTGATGATGAGCGGCGACCAGGTGTATGCCGATGATGTAGCCGGGCCAATGCTGCGGGCGATCCATGGGCTGATTGCGCGCCTGGGCCTGTTCGACGAATACCTGGAAGGCGCCGTGGTAGACGACAGCGCCAGCCTCTATGGACATCGCGCCAGCTATTACAACCGCGCCGACCTGCTCCCGGCGCTGGACAGCAACGAGACCCTGCGCGAGCGGTTTTTCGGCGGCGTGAAAAAGCCGATTTTCACCAGCAGCACCGCCGACAATCACCTGGTGACCTTCGCCGAGGTCATGGCGATGTACCTGCTGGTGTGGTCGCCCACGCCCTGGCGCCTGATCACCCCGCAGCCACCCCAACTGAGCGCCGATGAATCATCGCGCTATGCTCGCGAGCAGGTGACGCTGGATAAATTCCGCGAAGGTCTGCCAGGCACCGCCAGGGTGTTCGCCCACCTGTCCACCTTGATGATCTTTGACGACCACGACATCACCGACGACTGGAACCTCAGCGCACAGTGGGAAGAAACCGCCTACGGCCATCCATTTTCCAAGCGCATCATCGGTAACGCCCTGCTCGCTTACCTGCTGTGCCAAGGCTGGGGGAATAACCCGGATGCCTTTGAAGAGCTGGTGGGCCAAACCCAGGCACTGGCAACCCAGACGCAGAACAATCACCTGGACGCCCTCGCACAGGACCATTTGCTGGCAACTCTGCTGAAGTTTCAGCAGTGGCATTACGTCCTGCCCAGCACCCCGGCCCTGGTGGTGCTCGATACCCGCACACGGCGCTGGCGCAGCGAATTCACCCTCAAGCAACCGTCCGGCCTGCTGGACTGGGAAGCCTTGAGCGAACTGCAGCAGGAACTGCTTGATCACCCCTCGGCCATCATCGTCTCCCCCGCGCCGATTTTTGGCGTCAAGCTGATCGAGACCGTGCAGAAAGTCTTCAGTTGGTGCGGCCATCCCTTACTGGTGGACGCCGAAAACTGGATGGCCCATCGCGGCGCGGCCAAGGTGATCCTCAACATCTTCCGTCACTCGCGCACGCCGGGTAACTACGTGATCCTCTCGGGCGACGTGCACTACTCGTTCGTCTATGAAGTGCTGATCCGCCACCGCGACGCCGGCCCCAGGATCTGGCAGATCACCAGCAGCGGCATCAAGAACGAGTTCCCACCACGATTGCTCGAATGGTTCGACCGCCTCAACCGCTGGCTGTACTCACCCCGCTCGCCCCTCAACTGGTTCACCCGCCGCCGCACCATGCAGGTGGTGCCGCATATTCCGGAACATGCCGAAGCCGGTGAACGGTTGTGGAATTCAGCAGGGATCGGCCAGGTATTTTTCAACGAGCGCGGGCAGCCTGAGGCGATTTACCAGCACAACGCGGATGGGACGCCTAGGACGAGGATGGCGGCGCCGAAGCAATAGCCTACTGCCACCATCCAAAAGCATCACACCCCGCCTATTCAAAGCGTTCAATCCTCGTTGTACAGTAGCCCCAGCCACGGAGTATCGGCGTCAATATGGGTAGGCCTTGGAAGCCTGCCCCGGCAAGGAATGCGCAGATGGACGATACTTCCGGCAACAACCCGCTGGACCAAGACTTCCCTCACCTTAACGCCGACATGCTGCACACCGTGCTGGAGTTGGTCAGCGACGGCATTTGGGACTGGAACGCCAATACCGGGTTCGTCTACCGCAGCCCTGGCTGGTACGAAATGCTGGGCTATCCTCGCCACTCCCTGGAAAACAGTGTGTTCACTTGGGAGAACGTCATCCACCCGGAGGATTACCCCCACGTGATGACAGTGTTCGATGATTACATCCACCGACGCACGCCCCATTACCAGACCGAATACCGTTGCCGCACAAAAGATGGCGGCTACCTGTGGATTGAAGACCGTGGTTACGTGATTGCACGCAATAAAGACGGTTCGGTTGCACGCATGGTGGGTGCCCATCGCGATATCCATCTGCGCAAATCCTCGGTCGAACAGTTGGAGCGACGCAATCAATCCCTTGAGGCACTGGTGGCCGAGCGTACGCGCGAGCTGTCGCGGGTCAATCAGCAGTTGCAATTACAACTGGACGAAAACCGCTCCCTGGCCGAACGGGATGCCCTGACCCTCGTCGCCAACCGCTATCGCCTGGAAAAAGTACTGCTGGAAGCGTGCGACCGCGCCCAGCGTTTTCGCCTGCCACTGGCACTGATCGCGATGGATATCGATGACTTCAAGCCAATCAATGACCGACACGGTCACGGCGTAGGCGACCAAACCCTGGTGCAAGTCGTGGAATGCCTGGAGAGCTGCATCCGCCCAGGCGACCTGCTGGCGCGCTGGGGTGGCGATGAATTCATGGTGGTGCTGCCCAAAAGTTCGCTGGAAAACGCCAGGGCCCTGGCCGAGAACATCTGCCGAACGATGCGCAGCATGCCGATACGCGGTGACCTCATCGTCACCCTGAGCCTGGGCGTGGCCGAGCGGCGTATGGATGAATCCCCCGCCGCCCTGATGGCACGTGCCGATCAGGCGCTGTATCGCGCCAAGGCGGCGGGGAAAGATGGTGTGTCGGCGTAGCCAGGCGCGTCAGCGCACCGGCGGCGCGTACTGGATGCCGCCGTTGTTCCACAGCGCATTGAGGCCGCGCTTGATCTTCAACACACTGCCCTGGCCGATATTGCGCTCAAACACTTCACCGTAGTTGCCCACCTGCTTGACGATCTGCACCACCCAGTCCTTGCGCAGTTTCAGGTCCCGACCGTACTCGCCATCGGCGCCGAGCAGCCGCGCAACGTCCGGGTTCTTGGTGGTCTTGGCCTGCTCTTCGACATTCTGCGAGGTGATGCCCATTTCCTCGGCGTTGATCATCGCGAACAGGGTCCACTTGACGATGCTGAACCACTCGTCATCGCCCTTGCGCACCAGCGGGCCCAGCGGCTCCTTGGAGATCACTTCCGGCAACACGACGAATTCATCCGGATGGGCCATCTTGATGCGCTGTGCGTACAGCCCGGACTGGTCGGTGGTCAGCACATCGCAACGCCCGGCTTCCAGGCCCTTGGCGCTTTCGTCGGCGGTGTCGAAGGTGATCGGCGTGAACTTCAGGCCGTGGGTGCGGAAGTAATCGGCAACGTTGAGCTCGGTGGTGGTGCCGGCCTGGATGCACACCGTTGCGCCGTCGAGTTGCTTGGCGGCCGTGACACCCAGTTTGTTGTTCACCAAAAAGCCAATGCCGTCGTAGTAGGTGACGCCGGTAAACACCAGGCCCATGCCCGAATCACGGGAGCTGGTCCAAGTGGTGTTGCGCGAAATCAGGTCGATCTCGCCGGACTGCAGCGCAGTGAAACGCTCCTTGGCGGTCAACTGGGTGAACTTCACTTTGGACGCGTCACCAAACACGGCCGCCGCTACGGCGTGACACACATCCACATCGATGCCGGTCATCTTGCCGTGGCTGTCGGGCACGCCAAAACCGGGCAACCCGTCGCTGACACCGCACTGGATAAAGCCTTTTTTCTGGATCGCGTCCAGGGTCGAACCGGCATGCGCGGTGCCGGCCAGTCCAAAGACGGCGGCGGCACTGATCATGGCCAAGGTGGTTTTAAATGGGTTCATGCGAGGCTCTCCCTGTCGTTCCTTATTATTCGGCACCGCACAGCCTGCGCCGGTTTCTGATGTTGCCGAGGCAGTATTGACGGGTTTGGCGCGCTGCCACAAACGACCTTTTGGCAACAGCTCCTTCCGATTTGGAATGACCCGGCGACTTTATTTCGTTTGCGGCAAGGCCAGGCCCACGGCTTAGATAAAAAGACGCCCGCCACTGCCGAGTCCAGGATTCATGAGCCGCGAAACCATCAGCCAGTCGATTTCCATCGTTCATCCCATCAGCCTCAGCCACGGCAGGAACGCCGAGGTCTGGGACACCACGGGCAAGCGCTATATCGATTTTGTCGGCGGCATCGGTGTGCTCAACCTCGGCCATTGCCACCCCGGCGTGGTGCAGGCCATTCGTGAACAAGCAACGAAGTTGACCCACTATGCGTTCAACGCCGCGCCGCACATGCCTTACATCGAACTTATGGACCGCCTGACAGCGTTTATCCCGGTGGACTACCCCATCAGCGGCATGCTCACCAACAGCGGCGCCGAAGCCGCAGAAAATGCCTTGAAAATCGTACGCGGCGCCACCGGCCGCACGGCAGTGATTGCCTTTGACGGGGCCTTCCACGGCCGCACCCTGGCCACCCTCAACCTCAATGGCAAAGTGGCGCCCTACAAGCAAAAGGTCGGCGTCCTGCCCGGCCCGGTGTATCACCTGCCCTTCCCCAGCGCCGACAACGGCGTGAGCTGCGCTGAAGCGCTGAAGGCCATGGACCGCCTGTTCAGTGTGGAAATCGACGTCAGCGACGTCGCCTGTTTCATCTTTGAACCGGTGCAAGGCGAGGCCGGATTCCTCGCCCTGGATATCGAGTTCGCCCAGGCCCTGCGGCGCTTCTGCGATGAACACGCGATCCTGCTGATTGCCGACGAAATCCAATCCGGTTTTGGCCGCACCGGCCAGCGTTTTGCCTTCTCGCGCCTGGGCATCGAACCGGACCTGATCCTGCTCGGCAAAAGCATCGCCGGCGGCGTGCCATTGGGGGCGGTGGTCGGGCGCAAGGCGTTGATGGACAACCTGCCCAAAGGCGGGCTGGGCGGCACTTACTCCGGTAACCCCATCGCCTGCGCGGCGGCACTGGCCACCCTGGATGCGATGACGGATGAGGCGTTGCACGCCTGGGGAGCCCGGCAGGAGGCCGCTATTGTGAGCCGCTATGAAACCTGGCGTGCGCAGCACCTGACGCCCTTTTTGGGCCGCCTGACCGGCGTCGGCGCCATGCGCGGCATCGAACTGGTGAATGCCGACGGCACGCCTGCGCCCCAGCAACTGACCCAACTGCTGGGCCTGGCGCGGGATGCCGGGTTGCTGCTGATGCCCAGTGGCAAGTCGCGGCATATCATTCGGCTGCTGGCACCGTTGACGATTGAGCCGGAGGTATTACACGAGGGCCTGGATATCCTGGAGGCATGTCTCAAAAAGCTGGGTTAGCCAGTCCATATCCCACATCGATAGCCATACCATGAGCTCGACCGTTGATAAGAACCCGCCTTGACCTGACCCCCTTACCCCCTGAAAATGCGCGACGCTTTTTTGTCTTCCCCGTTTACTGAAGTAGTGAAATTTCAATGTCCGATTCTTACACCGAACACTCCACCGAAGAATCCGTAGTCGCGTTGCACGCCAAAGCTGAATACGAAAACGCCATCAATCTTTCACAGCATGTGCCAGCCGCCAAGATCATCAGCGAGATGGTGCTGGACGCGTTCCACACCTCCAAGGAAAGCGACCAGATCCGCGAGCTGCGCCTTGCCATCCGCCACGCCCACGACGCGTTCGATGACGATAAGGCCTACGACCTGATGGGCCAGCTCAAGCAGCTCAAGGATGCCGAAGCCGCCGACAACATCGCGCTGGAAGACCTGAGCAGCAAATTCTCCATCAGCCGCATCCTGTCCAGCTTCAAGGACGACCCCGAGTTCCAGGAACTGGTCTACGGCCTGGCCCTCAAGGTGCTGAACCAGTCTCACCAGGCCATCAGCAACCCCAGCGCCGGCAAGGGCAAGGCCGCCCGTCCGAAGAAGGAAGCTGAGGTGTTTGTGATCAGCAAGGACGGCATCAGCGTCACCCTGCCACTGCGCACGCCGCGTTCCAAGTTGAACATCGACCGCGAAGCGTTCGAGTTCCTGGGCTTCAGCTTTGTGGGTGAAGGCGATGAAGCCGAGCTGGAAGTCGAGAGCTTTGTGGATAACTCGGGGGCTGAACAGCCGCTGACCCGCAAGAGCGTGATCAGCGCACTGCAGCAGCAGAGCGCGTTTGACGGCTACAGCATCGCGCAACAGTGACACCACTGAACTGACTGTGGGAGGAGCTGCTCCCTCCCACAGGAGTTCTGCATTGGCTTTAAGACGGCGTTAGACCGTTGCCGCAAATACCTCGCGAAACCGCGCCATTTCCCGCTTGCTCCCCACCGTCACTCGTACCCACTGCGGCCAGTTTTGCCACACGCGCCCGATCAGTACGCCATGGGCGGCAAGTGCGTCGATGACCTGTTCTGCCGGGCGCTTCACGTCGATCATGAAGCAGTTGGCCTGGGACGCCGTGCACGTAAAACCACGGGCTTTGAGCCAGGTGATGGTTTCTTCGCGCAGTTGGGCGTTGAGCGCCTTGCGTTGTGGCAGCAGCTTCACATCTTCCAGGCTGGCGAGGCCGCCGAGCAAGGACGAGCCGGCCGGGACGTTGTCGCCGCCGAAGACTGCCAAGCGTTCCAGCAGTGCTGGATGGCCGATTGCCAGGCCCAGGCGGGCGCCGGCCATGCCGTAGATTTTCGAGAAGGTGCGCAGCACCAGCAGGTCATCGTGGTCCTTGACCCAACTCACCACGCTCGGGGCCTCGGCGAAGTCGATGTAGGCCTCGTCCACCACCAGCACACAGCCTTTGGGTTTGTTCGCCAGGGCCTGGCGGATGGCGTCGGTGGGCGTCACGGTGCCCGTCGGGTTGTTGGGGTTGCACAGGTAGAGCATGCCGGCCTGGGGGTCAGCCGCCAGCATGGCCGGGACGTCATGGGCATGCTCGGCGTTGAGGGCTACTTCTTTCACCGGCGCCTTGTTTGATTCGGCGGACTGGCGCGGCACTTCGTAGGACGGCGTAGCCATCACCAGGCCGCGGGTTTCGCTGGTAAATGCCAGCACCGCGTAGCGCAGGGCTGCCATGGAGCCGGAAAACACCGCCACCTGATCCTCGGCAATCCCTTGTTGCTGGGCAAACAACTCAGCCAAGGCGTACATGTGTTTATAGGGATAACGCCCCGCGGTGGCGATGCCGCGCTGCATCGCTTCGCGGGCCGCCGACGAAGGCCCGTAGGGGCTTTCGTTGTAGTTGAGCAACACCTTGTCAGTCTTGGCCGACGGCGACGCGGCAACCGCCCAATCCAGGCGTCCGAGCAAAGGCAGGGCGGCACCGAGGGCGAGAAGGGATCGACGACTGACGCTGACCATGGGGGCTACTCCTTGTAGGCGGATGATGGATTCGCACTGCTCGTATAGATGAATATGACGAGACAAGGGTTGGCTGATTTAACCGAGCGCCCATGAAAAAGCCCCGTACGGCTTTCGACGACGGGGCTTTTTCATGGGCGGGTTTCAGTGTTCCCAGTAGTCTGCGATGGGGTATTGGGCGCACAAACGCTCAAGTTCAGCGCGAAATTGCAACTGCACCGCGGGCTCGACATGGTATTCGTATTCGCCAAGCGGCGTGACCTGGCTAAGTACCCGGCACACCAGATCGACGACCTGCCGGCAGCCCTGCGCATCGACATTGCGTTGCGCCATGGAGCCGGTGCCGATACACAGGCCACTGGTAACGGCAGACGAACGGGTCTCGCCAGGTACGCGACTTTTATTGACCACGATTCCGCAGCCTTCCAGCGCCGATTCGGCGATGGCACCGGTCATGTCCCCGCGCAAGCGGATCAGCACGGTATGGTTTTCACTGCGCCCGCCGACCACTTCATAGTCATGGGCCTGGAAGGCGTAGGCCGCTTCGTCGGCCAGGGCGCGAACACGCCCCATGCAGACGTCGAATTCCGCTGTCATCGCGTAGCCCAGCGCGGCGGCTTTGGCGGCGATCATATTGACTGCCGGCGCGCCCTGCATCCGCGGAAATACGGCCTGATCCAGCACACGGCTGAAGGTCGCCCGCAAGCCCGGGACCTTGGTATGGGCGTCGCGGCCGGACAGGATCAGGCCACCACGCGGGCCACCCAGCTGCTTGTGGGTGCAGGTGGTGGTGACGTGCGCCGCGTTGATCGGGCTGGGGTGCCGACCGGTCACGACCAGCCCGGCAATATGGGAAATATCGGCCAGCAGGATCGCGCCCGCCTCGTCGGCAATGGCGCGAAAACGCTCGAAATCCACCACCCGTGAATACGCCGATGCCCCACAAATGATGATGCGCGGACGATGGGCCAGCGCCAGGCTGCGGACTTGCGCGTAATCGATCAAGCCCTCGGCAGTGGTGCCGTAGCGGATGGCCTTGTAGTAGGCGCCGGTAAACACCGCAGGGCTGCCGTGGGTCAGGTGACCACCGTGATCGTGGGCCATGCCCAGCAAGGTGTCCCCTGGCTCTAGCAGGGCGGATAACACTTGGGCATTGGCGTTGGAGCCGGAGTGCGACTGCACGCCGGCGTAGTGGGCGTCGAACAGTTCACGCGCCCTGCGGATCGCCAGGGACTCGACCAGATCGACGTTTTCACAGCCGGCGCGATGACGCTTGCCGGGCGTGCCCTCAGCGGTGACGTTGACCAGTGCGGACGCGGAGGCCACCAAGGTACGGGCCTTGACCGCACAGGAGGACGCGACCAATGACAGTGTGCGGTGTTGGCGCGCCACTTCGGCGTCCAGCAGCATCGCCAACTCCAGGTCCTCGGCGCGCAGGTCCGCCATGCCTCGGCGCAACAGGTCGGCCTGATCCTGCAGGTGTACGGTATTGACGGGCATCGGGGGTGTCCTTCCTTGGTCGCTGCGTGTCAGTTCGTCCTGAACCGTGGCGTCCAATTAAACAGGAAATTAAACATTTTCCAAATTAAATGTTCGCTTTTGTCCCCCTTTACCGAGCAGATGGCCATTTGCCTTGCGTCCAGGCGCTGACGCGCATCCGGGACTTTATTGTTAACTTGCGCCCGCCGCGATGCTTGAAACGCCCTGGATGGGCATTTCCTTGCTGAACAATCTGTACGGCATCTTCAAAGCAACGGTTTTTACTATAGGGAAGTGGTGAGCGCGTGATGCACAGACGAGAAAAAACCGAGCACTTGAAGAGCAACATCAAGTACTTGATCAAGAGCCGTGGTGAGACCCAGCTGTCGCTGTGCAACGCCGCCGGCCTGACCCGCACCACGATCTACAACATCCTCGAAGGCAAGGTCGTCAACGTTCAGCAGTCGACCCTGCGCAAGATTTCCGACTTTTTCGGTGTGTCCTACGAAGAAATCGAGACCATCGATTTTGAAGCCAAGGAAATCATCGAGAGCAGTGCCTCGCCCCAAGGCAACATGAACCCCGCAGCCGTGCCGGTGCTCAAGGAAAGCCAGGTCATGCAGCACCTGGATAAACGCATTGGCGAACTGGCAATCCTCTACCCACTCACGTACTACTTCGGCGCCTCCCATAACCTGATCGGCGTGCAACTGGAGCGCTCGATACCGGGTGTGAATGAGCCAGGCGACCTGTTGATCATCCAGAAGGGTTCGTCCAGCGACGATAAGGAAAAACTGGTGTTCGACCGGGCCACCCAAACGCTGTTCATCAGCGGTGAAGCCTGCGCCAGCTCAGAACATCTGTGTGTCCTGGGGGATATCATTGAGGAGCGCTTCAATGACCACGCATGAAAGCGAGATCGAAAACAGTAAATACAAACTGCTTGGCTTCGAAAATGACAAACGCCTGGCGGTGATCATGATCATCGCCACGGGCAAGATCATTCGGGTCAAGTTGAGCGAAGTCTTAAACAGCGAAATCATGGATAACCTGAACAAAATGGAAGTTAAAAACCTGTACAAGAAGTACTACTCCCAAGCCGGTACGGTGACGGCGTACGACCTCAACGATCGCAATGAAAGTTCGTGGATGATCTACATCATCCTCAACCTGCTGCTCTTCACCTTTTACATCTTCACCAGCATTGCTGCGACTAAACCGATCTACATCGAGTCCCTCGACATCATCGTGACGCCGGGCACTTTCCTGTATCCGCTGACCTTCCTGATCGTGGATCTGCTCAACGAAAACTTCGGCCTCAGGCTCGCCAGAAAGGCCATCCTGTTTGCCTTTGCCAGCAACGCGATGATCATCATTTTGCTCTACGGCTCGACCTTCCTGCCCGGTTTACCGGGTTGGAAACTCGACGGCCCCTACAACGATGTGATTGTGCAGGTGTCGTCGGTGTTGATCGCCTCTTCGATATCGTTCCTGGTGTCGGAAAACATCAACTCGTATTTGCTGTGCAAGATCAAAGAGCTGACCAACTCCAAGTACCTGTACCTGCGCATCTTCCTCAGTACGTTCTTCGCGGTGATTATCGACAGCTTCCTGTTCTGCTTTATCGCGTTCTATGGCGCCATGCAGACCAGCGATATCCTGAGCATGATCTATGTGCAGATCGCAATTAAGGTGGGCTTTGCGTTCTTCAATATCCTGCCGGCTTATGGGGCGCGTTCGTTGTTCAAACGCTACCTGACCAACGCCACGGCCTGATCCAGGTAGAACCCATCATGCGCCTCACCGGGCACCCCGGTGAGCGTCAAGACGGGGTCTACGTGGGGATCAGTCGAGTTGCAGTTTTTGCTTGAGGTTCTGCATGACATCCGTCTTGTTCTGCAGGTACTCATTCAAGCCCCGCGCACGCAGGTTGCACGCATCACACTCGCCACAGCCCGTGCCGAGGACGCCGTTGTAGCAGGTCAGTGTCTGCTGGCGAACCAGGTCCAGTTGCTGGTGGTAGTCGGCCAAGGCCCAGGTCTCGGCCTTGTTCAGCCACATCAGTGGGGTTTCCAGGCGCACGTCGTATTCCATGCCCAGCTTGAGTGCCTTGTTCAGCGCCTTGACGAATTCATCGCGGCAGTCCGGATAACCGGAGAAGTCGGTTTCGCACACGCCGGTGATGACGGTCTCGGCCTTCACCTGGTAAGCGTAGATGGCAGCCAGGGTCAGGAACAGAATATTGCGCCCCGGCACAAAGGTACTGGGCAGGCTTTCACCTGAGCTGTTCACCGTCGGCACAGGAATGTTGTCGCGGGTCAGGCTGCTGATGGCCAGCTCATTGAGCAACGACACGTCCATCACTTTGTGAACAGTGGCCCCCAACTGCCTGGCGAGCTGCTGGGCGACTTCGACTTCTGCCACATGGCGCTGGCCATAATCGAAGGTGATGCAGTGCACTTCATCGTAGTGCGGCAGTGCGTGGATCAAACAGGTGGTGGAGTCTTGTCCGCCACTGAATACGATTACGGCTTTTTTAGTCATCGTTCTGCGTCCTGCATAGGTAGGATTTGGGCATAGTTTAAAGCTCACTCAATAAAAAACCCCGCGCTTCTTTCGAAGGCGGGGCCTTTTTACTACTCAGGCACTCAGTGTGCGTAGGTCAGCAACAGCTCTTTCGGCACTTGGAAATCCAGGGACATCATCACGCTGAGCGCGGTGATGGTGAAGATCGAGAACACGAACAGCTTGCGCGCCCAGACGGTGTCGTCCACCGCCTTGTAGCCGGTCCAGGCCATGTACAACCAGTACATGCCCATGGCGGCGGCGACGGCAAGGTAGCTCATGCCGGCGTAGCCACTGAAGGTCAACATCAAGGTCGCCACGAGGAAGGCCAGGATGTAGAGCAGGATGTGTTTCTTGGCGACCTGGATGCCACGCTTGACCGGCAGGACCGGGATCGAAGCAGCCAGGTAGTCGTTGAAACGGAAGATCGCGATGGCGTAGGAATGCGGCATCTGCCACAGGCTGAACATCACCAGCAGCACCAGCGCAGCCATGTCGAAGCTATTGGTCACAGCCACATAACCAATCACCGGCGGCATCGCCCCCGACAGACTGCCCACCAGCGTGCCGTGAACCGACTTGCGCTTGAGGTACAGGCTGTAGAGGCCGACGTAGATGACAAAGCCGATCACGGCAAACAGCGCCGCCAACGGGTTGGCCACCTTGTACAACAGGGCCACACCGGCAACACCCAGGACGGTCGCGAAGATCAGTGCCAGCTTCAGGGAGATAAGGCCCTGGACCAGCACGCGATTCTTGGTGCGCTCCATCTTGATATCGATGTCACGGTCGATGCAGTTGTTGAACACGCAACCGGAAGCAACCACCAGGGACGTGCCGATCATCGCAGCCAGGAAGATGGCCAGATCGACATGTCCCTTGGAGGCCAGGAAGAAACCGCCCGCCACAGAAAGCACGTTACCGAAAATGATCCCCGGTTTGGTGATTTGGATAAAGTGCTTAAGCGACATCGGGTCTTACCTCACTTCGCCATCATGAACGTATGGATGCTGAACATGATCCATATCGACAGGCCAACCAGCAGCAGGATCACAAGACCTGCGAACACGAACGCAATCACGTTATCGCGCTGTTCTTTGGAACGATCCAGGTGCAGGAAGTACACCAGGTGAACCAGAACCTGAATCACCGCGAATGCCAGCACGATCATCAAGGTGATCGACTTAGGCAGGGTCGGGTACATCACCAGACCGAACGGGATGAGCGTCAGGATTACCGACAGGATGAAGCCAATGGCGTACGACTTAACGCTGCCGTGGCTCGCATCATGGCTGTCATGGTCATGGGAGTGTGCATTAGCCATTACAGAGTCCCCATCAGGTAAACAACGGTGAAGACGCAGATCCAGACCACGTCCAGGAAGTGCCAGAACAGGCTCAGGCAGCTCAGGCGAGTCTTGTTGGTGTTGGTCAGGCCGTGCTTATTGACCTGATACATCATCACCGCCATCCACAGCAGGCCGGCAGTTACGTGCAGACCGTGGGTGCCGACCAGCGTGAAGAACGCCGACAGGAAGCCGCTGCGGTGCGGGCCGTAGCCTTCGGAGATCAGCAGGTGGAACTCGTTGATCTCCATGCCGATGAAGCCCAGGCCGAACAGGAAGGTCAGGCCCAGCCAGCTCAGTACGCCTTTCTTGTTGCCCTTGTAGAAGGCCAACATGGCGAAGCCGTAGGTGATCGAACTGAACAACAGCAAGGCGGTTTCGCCGAGCACGTAAGGCAGTTCGAAGATGTCGTGGCCCGATGGGCCACCCGCTACGTTGTTTACCAGTACCGCGTACACCGCGAAGATCGACGCAAACAAGATGCAGTCGGTCATCAGGTAGAGCCAGAAACCGAAAACGGTCATCGGCCCCGAGTCGTGGTGATGGTCATCGTGCCCATGGTCATCGACATGGGCGTGTCCAGCATTGGTCACTAAGTTCGACATGGTTTAAGCCTGTTCCAACGAGGTTTCTACACGGTTGGCCGGGATCTTCTTCTCGGCTACCAGGCGAGCGTGTTGCTCGGCTTCGATGCGTTCGATCGTCTCGACCGGCACCATGTAGCCTTGATCGTCACGCGCTGCGTGAACGATGAAGTAACCGATAGTGCCAACCAGGCCCACGATTGCCAGCCACCAGATGTGCCAGATCATCGCGAAACCGAACACGGTCAACAGCGCACCCATCACCACGCCAGTGGCGGTGTTGTTTGGCATGTGGATCGGCTCGTAGTGCTTAGGACGCTGGTACGCAGTACCGTCTTCCTTGGCTTCGGTGAACGCATCGATGGTGTTCGCAGTAGGGATCACGGCGAAGTTGTAGAACGGTGGTGGCGACGAAGTCGACCATTCCAGGGTGTGGCCATTCCATGGGTCGCCGGAGTCGCAAGCGTTCTGCTTACGGTCACGGATGCTCACGTACAACTGGATCAACTGGCAGGCGATACCCACAGCGATCATGATTGCACCGAACATGGCGACGTACAGGTACGGCACCCACTCAGGGTTGGTAGTGGCGTTCAGACGACGGGTCATGCCCATGAAGCCCAGTGCATAGAGCGGCATGAACGCGACGAAGAAGCCCGAGATCCAGAACCAGAATGCAGCCTTGCCCCAACCTTCGTGCAGCTTGAAGCCGAACGCTTTCGGGAAGTAGAAGCTGAAGCCAGCGATGTAACCGAATACCGCACCGCCGATGATCACGTTGTGGAAGTGAGCGATCACGAACAGGCTGTTGTGCAGGACGAAGTCAGCACCCGGGATGGCCAGCAGTACGCCGGTCATGCCGCCGATGGCGAAGGTCACCATGAAGCCCAGGGTCCACAGGACCTGGCTGGTCATGCGCAAACGGCCGTGGTAGATGGTGAACAGCCAGTTGAATAGCTTCACCCCCGTCGGGATGGAGATCAGCATCGTCGCCAGGCCGAAGAAGGCGTTGACGCTGGCCCCCGACCCCATGGTGAAGAAGTGGTGCAGCCACACCATGAAGCCCAGTACCGAGATCGCGCCCGATGCATAGACCATCGAGTGGTGACCGAACAGGCGCTTGCCGGTAAAGGTCGAGATCACTTCAGAGAAGATACCGAACGCTGGCAGGATCAGGATGTACACCTCAGGGTGACCCCATGCCCAGAACAGGTTCACGTACATCATTGGATTGCCACCAAGTTCATTGGTGAAAATGTGGAAATCCAGGTAACGGTCAAGCGACAGCAGCGCCATGGTAGCGGCCAGGATCGGGAACGAAGCCACGATCAGGACGTTGGCCCAGGTGCAGGTCCAGGTGAAGATCGGCATGTCCATCAGTTTCATGCCAGGGGCGCGCATTTTCAGGACGGTGGCCAGGAAGTTGACCCCCGTCAGCGTCGTCCCGAGTCCTGATAACTGTAGCGCCCAGATGTAGTAGTCCACACCCACGCCAGGGCTGTATTGCAGGCCCGACAATGGCGGATACGCAACCCAGCCGGTCTTGGCGAATTCGCCGACGCCCAGGGACAGGTTGATCAGCACAACGCCGGAAACCAGCAGCCAGAAGCTCAGGGAGTTCAGGAACGGGTAGGCAACGTCACGGGCACCGATCTGCAGCGGCAAGGCAAGGTTCATCAGGCCGGTGAAGAAAGGCATCGCCATGAAGATGATCATGATCACACCGTGAGCGGTGAAGATCTGGTCATAGTGTTCAGGCGGCAGATAGCCAGGCGAACCCTCGGTGGCCATGGCCAACTGGGTACGCATCATGATGGCGTCGGCAAAACCACGCAGCAGCATGACCATGGCAACGATGACGTACATGACACCGATTTTCTTGTGGTCGACAGACGTCAACCACTCGGTCCACAGGTAGGTCCATTTCTTGAAATACGTAATTGCTGCAAACAGTGCCAGACCACCCAGCGCGATCATGGCGATGGTCACCATTACGATCGGCTCGTGGAACGGGACCGCATCCCAACTTAATTTACCAAACATCGTTTACTCCTCTGCCCCAGCAGTTGAATGCGAGCCCGTGTCAGAACCTTCAACCGCGGCCACTTCTTTCTTCTCGTGCTTGACCGGCTTGCCTGGCTTCATACCTTCGTACTTGTCGACGATTTTCTGAAACAGGTTCGGCTCATACGTGGAGTACAGAGCGACTGGGTTGTTCTGGCTTGGTTTGGTCAGGGCGTCGTATTCAGCTTGATCAAGCTGTTTAGGTGCGGCCTTGACTTCGGCTACCCAGGCGTTGAAATCTTCCTGGCTCGTCGAGATCGCTTTGAATTTCATGCCGGTGAAGCCAGCGCCGCTGTAGTTCGCGGAGATGCCTTCCATTTCAGCTTTTTCGTTGGCGATCAGGTGCAGGCGGGTCTGCATGCCTGCCATCGCGTAGATCTGGCCACCCAGGGCTGGGATGAAGAACGAGTTCATCACGGCGTCGGAGGTGATCCGGAAGTTAAGCGGGGTGTTCTCCGGGAAGCGGATCTGGTTGACCGTGGCGATACCCAGGTCCGGGTAGATGAACAGCCATTTCCAGTCCAGCGCGACCACTTCGATGTTGATCGGCTTGACGTCGGACTCCAGCGGACGGTACGGGTCCAGCTCGTGGGTCGACTTATAGGTGATGTAACCCAAGGCGATGATGATGAGGATTGGAACCAGCCACACCGCGATTTCGATCTTGGTGGAGTGCGACCACTTGGGCGCGTAGGTCGCGCTGGTGTTCGACGCGCGGTATTTCCAGGCGAAGGCGAAGGTCATGATGATCACAGGCACCACGACCAACAGCATCAGCAGCGTGGCGGTGATGATCAGGTTTCGTTGATCCAGACCGATCTGTCCTTTCGGGTCCATCAAGGTCCACTTGCAGCCTCCCAGCATTAACATCATGCCAAGCAGCGGCAAAAAGCCTAGTAATCGGGGGTACCTGTTTTTACTCATCTCACGACCTCTAAAGCAGCTTGCGCAATGCAGTTGGGTTTTGATCGCCAACACTTCACCCTGCCAAGGGTTGGCATTTCTCTTCGATTGAATAAGAGCCTGCCCGGCACGCCATAACGGAGCGTTTCACGGACCTGCGGTGAGTTCTTATTCGATTTCGTGGTTAAAGGCCTTGTTACAGACCAATTCCATTTGGTGCGGATAGTTGAAAGGCTGCCGGAACCTTGGGGTCGCACAGAGCCATCCATCTGCCCCTCGACCGCTCCAGTGCTCAAATATTGAACAGCACCGGACATTCAGTGCGGGCGATTGTAGTTAGCTAGCGATGTATAAACCATGTCTTATAAAGAAATAATTTTTATCGATTACAGCAATAATCCTTCACCCATATTGCAAGGGTTCGCGATCTTATCGCGTTAGATTCTCAACAAAAACCACAAAAATTGCCGTGTTATTCGCGCAACCGCCACAGCCCTTACACCGCGTAAGGGCATGCAAAACCTATCCAACCCCCCAGAAAACAAGGCATTCGGACATCACGCCAAGGCAGGTACGGCGTGAGGCACACGGCCTCTTCCAAACCACGAACTGACAGCACAACTTGGGCGTTTTTTGCAAATTTAAGCGATGGTTTGGCGGGTCAGAAACGTCCTGCGGCGGCTTCCGTGTGACAACATGTCGCACGCTGCGCGCACCCCACAGTTGTCCGGCGTCACGCTCTGTTCACAAAAGCCTACAGGCAAAAACGCCCCGGCCTTCCTTAAAGAAGGACCGGGGCGTTTTCATGGAGCGGGTCAGGCCTTGCGCTGGCGATTGCGATAGATGCCCAGGGGCACCAGGATCACCGTCAGCACGAATGCGACCAAGGCCCACTGCGCCAGGGACAGGCCCAACACCGGCGGGTACGGCGTGCTGCAGAAGCCGTCGACCTGGAAGCCCAGCGGGAAGACCTTGGCCAGGGGCAGGTCGTCGACAATGGGTTGCAGCACATCGATGCCGCAGCTGACCTGCGGGAAGAACTGGGTGTACACATGATGACCGGCGGCGGCTACACCGCCGACGGCGCTGAGGATCACCAGGCCTTCGAAAAAGGTCAGGGCGCCCTTGGTACGCATGGCTGCGCCGATGAAGGCGAAGATCGCAATCAACAACAAGGCATAGCGTTGCAGGATGCACAGCGGGCACGGCGCCTCGCCCAGCACCACCTGCATGTACAAGGCCCCACCGATCAGCGCCAGGCAGATGATGCCCAGCAACACCAGAAAGCGCCGCTCCCTGCCTAAACGCAATTCGTCACTCATCCCCGTATCCCTTTGTTTGGTTGTGCCAATGGCCGCAAGTTTACACACAGGCAGTGGTTTAAACAGAGGGGGGTTAACGGGGGATTAATCGGCAGGAATGGAGAATTAAATGTGGGAGGGAGCCTGCTCCCGATAGCGGTGGGTCAGTTATAGCTGAGTTGGCTGACACACTGCCATCGGG
>NZ_JADDUM010000203.1 GCF_015163715.1 Pseudomonas cyclaminis | reverse complement strand
AAAAGTGCAACAAGCGACCCATGAGCGCCTCGATGTGTTGCAGCGCCAGGCTCCCGGTGCGGACCTGTTCGCCCAAGTGCTCGACCATATCCCCGCAACGGTGGATTGCCAGTTGCTCGGCATTCCCCTGAGTGACCGCGAGTACTACCGGCCGCTGAGCCACACGGTGCAGGTTGCATCAGACGCGGATGTGCCGGAGCTGTTGAACCAGTTCTGGGGCGTCTACAACTACCTGACCGACCTGGTGACGGGCGCGCGTCCCACCTATCCCGATGGGCTGATCCAGCGTTTTGTCGCCACGCGCAACGACAGCGAGCCGCCACTCAACGACAAGGAATTGGTGGGCATCCTGCTCGGCGTACTGATCGGCGGCGACCAGAACATTCTCACGGTGCTCACCAAGGCGGTGTACACCCTGTTGGCCGCGCCCGAGCTGTGGCAGCAACTGGTGGATGACCCGGCGCTGATCCCGAATGCCGTCGAAGAACTGCTGCGGGTGATTCCCCTGGGCACTATCTCGACCTTCCCGCGCCTGGCCAGCGTCGACCTGGAAGGCCCTTGGGGGCTGATCCCCGCGGGCAGCATCATCTACGCCGATGCGTTTGCCGCCAACCGCGATCCTGTGGTGTTTCCGGACCCCTTGGCGATTCGCCTGGACCGCAACGACGCACGGCATTTGCAGTTCGGCTACGGCATGCACAACTGCATGGGCGCGGCCCTGGCGCGCCTGGAAATCACCACGGTGCTGCAGATTCTGCTGCAGCGCTTCCCCAACTTGCGCCTGGCGGTGCCGGCGGACCAGGTGCCCTGGGTCGACGGCATCATCCTGCGCCGACCGGTGCGTCTGCCGGTACACGGTTTCACTTCAACCTGACCCTGGAAGGACCCATGAAAAACTCGTTTGCCGACACGGCTCTACTCACGATCATCCTGCTGGCGATCTTCGTCGTGCCCAGCTCCATCTCCGGCACGGCCCTCGCGCTGCCGGCCATCGGCGCCGATATCCAGGCGCCGTTGACCAGCCTGCAATGGGTGGTCAACGCCTTCAACCTGGCATTTGCCTGCTTCACCCTGGCCTGGGGTGCGCTGGCCGATCGGCTCGGGCGCAAGCGTTGCTTTGTCGCCGGTGCATCGCTGTATGTAGTGGCCTCGGTGCTGTCCGCCGTGGCTGACAGCGCGTGGTTGCTGGATGCGGCGCGGGGGCTGGCGGGGATTGGTGCGGCGGCAATTTTCTCGTGCGGCATTGCCATCCTGTCCACCCACTTCAGCGGCCCGGCGCGGCTGCGTGCATTTGCCTTGTTCGGCACCGTGGCGGGGCTGGGGGTGAGCCTGGGTCCGACCTTGTCCGGCTTGCTGCTGGACAGTGTCGGCTGGCGTGCGATTTTCTGGGCGCACGCGGTCACCTTGGTGATTGTGCTGTTGGGCAGCCCGTTGATCACACGGGACGGCGAATTGGCGGAACGTACTGCACGCTTTGATGTGCCGGGTGCCACGCTGTTTGTGCTGGCCTTGTTGGCACTGATGGTTGCCATCGTGCAGGGTTCGCAGTGGGGCTGGAGCAGCCCGGGTGTGCTGGGCCTGGTTGCGGTCGCGGCGGTGTTGCTGGCGGTCTTTACCTGGCAGGAACGCCGTCATCGCAGCCGATGCTGGACCTGTCGCTGCTGGCGAGCGGGCCGTTTGTGGGCCTGGCGTTGGTCACCGTGGCGGCGTCGTTCGGCTTTGTGACCCTGCTGACGTACCTGCCGAGCTACCTGTTCGGCGTGCTGCAATTGAGCGCAACCCACGCGGGGCTGGCGATGTTGCTGCTGACGGTGCCGATGTTGTTCTGCCCGATTCTGGCCGGCAAGTGGGCGGCGCGTGGGGTGTCGGCGATCGGCATTCTCAAGGTCAGCCTGATTGCGTTGCTGGTGGGCGTGGTGTCGTTGGCACTGGTCAGCCAGGTCGGCGTGGCGTTGTGGCAATTGGCATTGCCGTTGTTGCTGGTGGGCATCGGCATGGGCTTGTCGGCCGGGCTGGTGGATGGCCTGGCGCTGAAGACCGTACCCGAGCAGAAAGCCGGGATGGCCGCCGGGTTGCTCAACACCTTCCGTCTTGGCAGCGAAGCGATTGCGGTGGCGTTGTATGGTTCGTTGCTGGCGACCTTGCTGGACACTCAATTGCGCGCCACCTTGAGCCGTCTGGCACCAGACCCATCGACCCTGCAACGCTGGATCGACGATGTGGCCGCCGGCAACCTCACCGGTTCGCTGCAAGCCCTGGGTGCAGAACAGGCCGGCACGGTGCACAGCCTGTTTATCGGTGGCTATGACAGCGCGTTCCACGGCGTGCTCTGGGCATTGGCCGCGATCCTGCTGGTGCTGACCGTAGTGGTCGCCTGGCTGGTGCGACCGCTGCGTGAACAGGAGCGGACACAGGCGCAATTGGCGGCTCACTGAGCCATCCGCCACACCGCCTGCGGAGCACGCGGGCGGTGCTTTTGCGTGCCCGAAGATGTGCCGATTGTTATGCAGAAAATGCAGATTGTTGGATGTTTTTATTCTTTTATCTGGTGATGCCCGCTGGGGCAAACTGGACTCACCTGCCCGGATGCAGGTCTACCTCAAACCGACAGGCCCACCACCACTTGTCCGCTGGCGTGTGCAGTCCATGAAGACTATGGACCTATGGACCCGAATGCCTTGCTCAAGAGCCGCCTCATCGGCCAGATTTTCCAGCAGCACTACAGCTGGTTGTGCGCGCGCCTGTCGTACCGCACCGGTTGCAGTCACAGCGCCGAGGACATCGCTGCCGAGACCTTTCTCAAGGTGTGGATGCTCCCCGATCCCAGCGCCATCCGCGAACCGCGTGCACTGCTGACCACTATCGCCCAGCGCCTGATGTACGAGGGCTGGCGCCGCCGCGATCTGGAAAAGGCCTACTTGCAAATCCTCGCCGACGTGCCCGAACACGTGCATCCGTCGCCCCAGGAACAGTTGATCCTGATCGAAAGCCTGCTGGCCATCGACCGGCTGCTCGATGGCCTGTCAGGGCAAGCCAAGGCGGTGTTTGTACACAGCCAGTTGGACGGCATGACCTACGTGCAGATCAGTGAACGGCTGGGCCTGTCGCTGGGGCGCATCCACCAATTGATGACCCAGGCCCTGCGTGCCTGTTACCTGGGGTTGAACGAGTGAGCAAACGAGCGTTGAACGACCCGGTGGCGGAGGAGGCCATCGGGTGGCTGGTGCAGATCCAGTCCGGAGACTTCAGCGCCGAACAGCAAGCGGCGCTGGAGGCATGGCGCGGCACGTCGGCCCATCATCGGCAGGTCTACGCGCAGTTGATCGCAGGGCTGGATCAACTCAAGGCGTCGCCGTGGCGCGGGCGCTCCAGCGCGCAACTGCTGCGCAGCCTGGAACAACCCAACAGCCGCCGTGCGTTCCTGCGTACCAGCCTGTGCGCGCTGGGGCTGGCGGCGGGTGTGGGGTGGGTGACGCGCTTTGAAGAGAGCGGGCAGTCATACGCCACCGGCACCGGTGAACGGCGCAGCTGGCAGTTGCCGGACGGCGCGACGCTCAAACTCAATGCCCGCAGCCAGGTGGTCGCGACGCTTGCAGACGGACAGCCCGGCCTGGAACTGCGTGCGGGCGAGATGCTGGTCAACACATCACGGCCATTGCAGGTCAGCACCCGTGCCGGGCGTATCACGGGGGCGAATGGTCGCTTGATGCTGGGCGAGCAGGGCGCGGCCATGCGCTTGGTCACCCTCGACAGTGAGGTGGTGTTGCATCTCGACGGCGGCACGCAGCAGCGTGTGGCGATGCATCAGAGCACGGTGTTTGATCATCAGCGGATTCTTACCCAGGTGCCGATGGCCAGTAGTGAAACCGCGTGGCTGGAGGGTTGGCTGGTGGTGCGTAACCAGACGTTGGCGAGCGTAGTGGATGCGATCCGGCCTTATCGCAATGGCATTGTTCGACTGGACTCGGCGGTGGCGGGGTTGCGGGTCACGGGGCGTTTTCCGCTGGATGATGCGCGGCAGACGCTGGAGACGTTGGAGCAGAGTTTGCCGATCAGGGTGAGGCAGTGGGGTGGGGTGGTGGTGTTGATTGGGGGGGAGGGTCTAGGGGGGCTGGTGTACATATCCGTTGCTGCGGTTACGGCGGCTATTGGTTCCGCCCTTACGGCGG
>NZ_JADDUM010000202.1 GCF_015163715.1 Pseudomonas cyclaminis | reverse complement strand
CGCCCGCACTATCAGCTTGAAGGGCTGACTGTATCGCTGCGCCTGGTATCGAAGCTGCCTTCGGCGAAAAGCGCCTAACCCACGGATGAGCTGGCTCGTTCTGTGGGAGGGGGCTTGCCCCCGATAGCATCACTGGGGTGTGACTGACACACCGAGGTGCCTGCATCGGGGCAAGCCCCCTCCCACACAAAAGCACTGCCCATTTGGAGTCACTCAAATTCAGTGGCAAGAGCCACACAGGGAGAAAACATGGCTGTTGATATTTTCATCAAGATCGGCGACATCAAGGGCGAGTCCATGGACAAGGCCCACAAGGACGAAATCGACGTACTGAACTGGAGCTGGGGCATGGCCCAGTCCGGCAACATGCACGTGGGCGGCGGTGGCGGCGCGGGCAAGGTGAATATCCAGGACCTGTCGCTGACCAAGTACGTCGACAAAGCTTCGCCGAACCTGATGATGCACTGCGCCAGCGGCAAGCACATCGACAAGGTCAAGCTGACCGTGCGCAAGGCCGGTGGTGAAAGCCAGGTCGAGTACATGGTGATCAACCTGGAAGAAGTGCTAGTCACCTCCCTGAGCACGGGTGGTTCGGGTTCCGATGACCGCCTGACCGAGAACGTCACCCTGAACTTCGCCCAAGTGATGGTCGACTACCAGCCGCAGAAAGCCGACGGCACCAAAGACGGCGGCGCGATCAAGTTTGGCTGGAACATCCGTTCCAACACCAAGCGCTGATAGCCCTTGTGGCCATGGCTTCGCGCCATGGCCCAAGACCCCTGCCACTCGCAAAAAACGTCCCTCTCACAACTCGTCCGTGGAGCTGCTTTGGTGGTAACTGAAATCGCTTCCCGCGACCGTCTGCAACCGTCCCTGCTGGACCGGTTGACCGACGACGACCCAACCAATCCCAAGGAAAGCGCCGACAAACGCGTGCTGTCCCTGACCCAATTGAAAGCCTCGGTCTTGCGCGACCTGGCGTGGCTGCTCAACACCACGTCGTTGCTCGATGCCGATGCCACGCTGCACACCCTGGCCGGCACTTCGGTGGTCAATTACGGCCTGCCTGCATTGGCGGGCAACAGCGTTTCCAGTGTCGACATCAAGGCTCTGGAAGCCCTGATCTACCAGGCCATCGCCACCTTTGAGCCACGCATTTTGCGCCACACCCTGCGTGTCAAAGCCCGGGTCGGCCATGGCGAAATGAACCACAACGCCCTGAGTTTCGAGATCGAAGGCGACCTGTGGGCGCAACCGGTGCCGTTGCGCCTGTTGCTGCAAACCGACCTCGACCTGGAGTCCGGCCACGTGCGCGTGGTCAATGCCGACCAGCGGAGACGCCCATGAATCCGCGCCTGCTGGAGCTGTACAACCAGGAACTGCACCACGTGCGCGAAAGCGCGGCGGAGTTCGCCAAGGAATACCCGAAGATCGCCAGTCGGCTGACGTTGTCCGGTATGGACTGCGCCGACCCGTACGTCGAACGCTTGCTCGAAGGCTTTGCCTACCTCACGGCCCGCGTGCAGCTCAAGCTCGACGCCGAGTACCCGACCTTCACCCACAATCTGCTGGAAATCGCCTACCCGCATTACCTGGCGCCAACCCCGTCGATGACCGTGGTGCAGTTGCAGACCGATCCCGACGAAGGCTCCCTGGCCAGCGGTTTCCCCCTGCCCCGCGACACCGTCTTACGCGCAGCCCTGGGCCGCGAAACCCAGACCTGCTGCGAGTACCGCACCGCCCATCCGGTGACGTTGTGGCCGTTGCAGGTCAGCAACGCCGAATACTTCGGCAACCCCGCCGCCGTGCTCGGCCGCCTGGCCGCCAGCGAACCCAAGGCCAAGGCCGGTTTGCGCCTGACCCTGCGCACCGGCGCCGAATTGCCGTTCAACAGCCTTGATCTGGACAACCTGCCGCTGTACCTCAGCGCGCCGACGAGCAACCGTTCCGCCTCTACGAGCAACTGCTGGGCAACGCCTGCGCGGTGTTCGCGCGCAAGCCTGGCGGTGATTGGGTTGAGCGCCTGCCCCAGGACGCACTGCGCTCCCGGGGTTTTGACGATGTCGACGCGGCCATGCCGGTGGTCGCACGGGCGTTCCAGGGCTATCGGTTGTTGCAGGAGTACTTCGCCCTGCCCCATCGCTTCCTGTTCGTCGAATTCGCCGAGCTGAGCCGTGCGGTCAAACGCTGCGATGGCCAGGAGCTGGAGCTGATCGTGCTGTTCGACCGCCACGAACCGAGCCTGGAAGGCAGCGTCGGCGCGGCGCAGTTCCTGCCGTTCTGCACGCCGGCGATCAACCTGTTCCCCAAGCGCGTGGACCGTATCCACTTGTCCGACCGGGTCAACGAACACCATGTGATCGCCGACCGCACGCGGCCGATGGATTTCGAGATTCACTCGCTCAGCGGCATCACCGGCCACGGCACCGGGCCGGAGCAACCGTTTTTACCGTTCTACGCGGTGCGTGACCCGTCCCGTTATGGCCGTGACCAGGCCTACTACACGGTGCGTCGCGAGCCCCGCGTGCTGTCCAGCGACCAACGTCGCAACGGCCCGCGCTCCACCTACGTGGGCAGCGAAACGTTCGTCAGCCTGGTGGACAGTCGCCAAGCCCCCTACGGCCACGACTTGCGCCAACTGGGCGTGACGGCGCTGTGCACCAACCGCGACCTGCCGTTATTCATGAGCGTGGGCAATGGCAAGACCGACTTCACCCTGGCCGACAGCGCCCCGGTGCTGGCCGTGCGCTGCGTGGCGGGCCCGAGTCGCCCGCGTGCCAGCCATGCCCATGACGCCAAGGCCTGGCGCCTGATCAGCCAGCTGTCACTCAACTACCTGTCTTTGAGCGAGCAAGGCCAGGGCGCAGGCGCCTTGCGCGAACTGCTGCGCCTGTACGGCGACAGCAACGATGCGGCGCTGCAATTGCAAATCGAAGGCCTGCGCGACGTCAGCAGCAAAGCCGTGACCCGCCGCCTGCCGATGCCCGGCCCGATTGTGTTTGGCCGTGGCCTTGAGATCACATTGGAATTCGATGAAAACGCGTTTCGCGGCACCGGCGTGTTCCTGCTCGGTGCGGTGCTGGAGCGCTTCCTGGCACGCTACGTGTCGATCAACAGCTTTACCGAGACGGTGATCCGTACCACCGAACGCGGCGAGATCATGCGATGGAAAGCCAAGCCCGGGCGGCGTCCGACCCTGTGAGTACCCTGGATGCGATGCATCAGGAGCCCTGGGAATACGATTTCTTCCAGGCGTTGCGGCGTATCGAGTGCGAATCGCCCGAGCTGCCGCGCCTGGGCCATTCCCTGCGCCTGGCGGATGACCCGCTGCGTCTTGGGCAACAGGCCGATTGCACCTTCGCCCCGGCCACGTTGGCCTCGGTCGACCCCGGTGGCGACGGCAAGCCGGCGCGGCTGGAGCAGTTCTTTTTCGGCCTCGGCGGCCCCAACGGCCCGCTGCCGCTGCACATCACCGAGTATGTGCGTGAGCGCCAGCGCAACAACGCCGACAGCACCAGCAAGCAGTTTTTGGATGTGTTCCATCACCGTCTGCTCAGCCTGTTTTATCGGGCCTGGGCCGAGGCGCGGCCGACGGTCAGCCATGACCGCCCGGACGATGACTACTGGTCTGCACGCCTCGCCGCCCTGAGTGGCCGGGGCATGCCAAGCCTGCTCAACCAAGGGCTGATTCCCGACACCGCGAAGCTGCATTACAGCGGCCATCTGTCCGCGCAAACCCGCTACCCGGATGGCTTGAAGGCGATCCTCAGCGAGTATTTCGGCCTGCCGGTGGAGATTGAAGAATACGTCGGCCAATGGCTGGAGCTGCCCGAGCGCAGCCGCGTGAGTGTCAGCGCCAACCGGTTGGGCGTGGACTTCTGCCTGGGCAGCCATGTGTGGGACCGCCAGCATAAATTCCGTATCCGCCTTGGCCCACTCACGTTGGATGACTACATGGGCATGCTGCCCGGCCAACAGCCGTTCAACGAGCTGGTGGCGTGGGTCGCCGAGTACCTGGGCCATGAATTGGACTGGGATCTGAACCTGGTTTTGCAACAACCCGAAGTGCCGGCGCTGCAACTCAACGGCCAGTTCCGCCTGGGCTTCAACACCTGGCTCGGCCGCCCTGCGGTTGATGCCAACGACCTAATCCTGGCCCGGCATTACGCCGATCACGCCACCACCTCAAGGAATCCAGAGCATGGGTGAAATCAGTCGCGCCGCGTTGTTCGGCAAACTCAACAGCGTGGCCTACAAGGCCATCGAAGCCGCCACGGTGTTCTGCAAATTGCGCGGTAACCCGTATGTGGAACTGGCCCACTGGTTTCACCAGCTGCTGCAATTGCAGGACTCGGACCTGCACCGCATCATCCGCCAGTTCAACGTCGAGCCGGCGCGCCTGGCCCGTGACCTGACCGAAGCCCTGGACCGCCTGCCACGTGGCTCGACGTCGATCACCGACCTGTCGTCCCATGTGGAGGAAGCCGTGGAACGCGGCTGGGTCTACGGCAGCCTGATGTTCGGCGAAAGCCAGGTGCGCACCGGTTACCTGGTGCTGGGCATCCTCAAGACGCCAAGCCTGCGCCATGGGTTGCTGGGCTTGTCGGCGGAGTTCGACAAGATCAAGGCCGAGGCCCTGAGCGAACGCTTTGACGAGTACGTCGGCGACTCGCCGGAAAATGCTCTGAGCGCCAGCGACGGCTTCAACGCCGGGGTGCCAGGCGAAGCCAGCGGCGCGATGGCGCCGAGTGCGATGGGCAAGCAGGAAGCGCTCAAGCGTTTCACCGTGGACCTGACCGAACAGGCGCGCAGCGGCAAGCTCGACCCGATTGTTGGCCGCGATGAAGAGATTCGCCAGTTGGTCGACATCCTCATGCGCCGACGCCAGAACAACCCGATCCTTACCGGTGAAGCCGGGGTGGGCAAGACCGCCGTGGTCGAGGGTTTTGCCCTGCGCATCGTCGCCGGTGACGTGCCGCCGGCACTGAAAGACGTGGAACTGCGCAGTCTCGACGTGGGCCTGCTGCAAGCCGGCGCCAGCATGAAAGGCGAGTTCGAACAGCGCCTGCGCCAGGTCATCGAAGACGTGCAGGCGTCACCCAAGCCGATCATCCTGTTCATCGACGAAGCCCACACGCTGGTGGGTGCCGGTGGCGCCGCCGGAACGGGTGATGCGGCCAACCTGCTCAAGCCCGCCCTCGCCCGTGGCACCTTGCGTACCGTGGCCGCCACCACCTGGGCCGAGTACAAGAAGCACATCGAGAAAGACCCGGCCCTGACCCGCCGCTTCCAGGTGGTGCAAGTCGCCGAGCCATCGGAAGACAAAGCCCTGCTGATGATGCGCGGCGTGGCCTCGACCATGGAAAAACACCACCAGGTGCAGATCCTCGACGAAGCGCTGGAAGCGTCGGTGAAGCTGTCTCACCGCTACATCCCGGCGCGCCAGTTGCCGGATAAATCCGTGAGCCTGCTGGACACCGCCTGCGCCCGCGTCGCCATCAGCCTGCACGCCGTACCGGCCGAAGTGGACGACAGCCGCCGCCGCATCGAAGCCCTGGAAACCGAGCTGCAAATCATCGCCCGCGAGCATGCCATCGGCGTCGACATTGGTGCACGCCAGAGCAACAGCGAAGCCTTGCTGACGGCCGAGCGTGAGCGCCTGGCGACGCTGGAAAGCCGTTGGGCCGAAGAGAAAACCCTGGTGGATGAGTTGCTCGCCACCCGTGCGACCCTGCGCGAAAAGGCCGGGGTGGTGGACAGCGGCAACGATGAGTTGCGTGCGCAACTGGTCGACTTGCAACAGCGCCTCACCGCGCTGCAAGGCGAAACCCCGCTGATCCTGCCGACCGTGGATTACCAGGCCGTGGCCTCGGTGGTCGCTGACTGGACCGGTATTCCGGTGGGCCGCATGGCCCGCAACGAACTGGAAACCGTGCTCAACCTCGATCAGCACCTGAAGAAACGCATCATCGGCCAAGACCATGCCTTGCAGATGATCGCCAAGCGCATCCAGACCTCCCGCGCCGGCCTCGACAACCCGAGCAAGCCGATTGGCGTGTTCATGCTCGCCGGCACCTCGGGCGTGGGCAAGACCGAAACCGCCCTGGCCCTGGCCGAAGCCATGTACGGCGGTGAGCAGAACGTGATCACCATCAACATGAGCGAATTCCAGGAAGCCCACACGGTATCGACCCTCAAGGGCGCGCCACCGGGCTATATCGGCTACGGCGAAGGCGGCGTGCTGACCGAAGCGGTGCGGCGCAAGCCCTACAGCGTGGTGCTGCTGGACGAGGTGGAAAAAGCCCACCCGGACGTGCATGAGATTTTCTTCCAGGTATTCGACAAGGGCGTGATGGAAGACGGCGAAGGTCGCGTGATCGACTTCAAGAACACCCTGATCCTGTTGACCACCAACGCTGGCACGGAGCTGATTTCCCAGGTCTGCAAAGACCCGGCGAACATCCCCGAGCCCGAAGAAATCGCCAAGGCCCTGCGCCAGCCGCTGCTGGAGATTTTCCCGCCGGCGCTGCTGGGCCGCCTGGTAACGATTCCGTACTACCCGCTGAGTGACACGATGCTCAAGGCGATTACCCGCCTGCAGCTCAACCGCATCAAGAAGCGCGTGGAAAATACCCACAAAGTCGCCTTCGACTACGACGACGCGGTGGTCGACCTGATCGTCTCGCGCTGCACCGAAACCGAAAGCGGCGGGCGCATGATCGACACCATCCTCACCAACAGCTTGTTGCCGGACATGAGCCGTGAGTTCCTCACGCGCATGCTCGAAGGCAAGGCGTTGGCGGGGGTGCGGATCAGCAGCCGGGATAACGAGCTGCACTACCAGTTCAACGATTGACCTGACGGAACGCGGAAAAAAATGTGGGAGGGGGCTTGCCCCCGATGGCGGTGAATCAGTCACCTGATGCATCAACTGACACACCCTCATCGGGGGCAAGCCCCCTCCCACATTCGGACTGGGTTCCTTCAGTTATTAGGGTACTTCAATGCTTTTTAACCAAGCCTCACGCCTGGCCAAGATCACCAGCCCCCTCGGGCCGGATGTGCTGTTGCTCAATGAAATGGGCGGCGGTGAAGAACTGGGGCGGCTGTTCAACTATGAGCTGCAACTGACGTCCCTGGACGCCAACATCGATCTCAACCAGTTGCTGGGCAAGCCGATGAGCGTCGGCGTGCAACTGGCGGACGGTGGCGAGCGGCACTTCAACGGCATCGTTGCGCGCTGCAGCCAGAACATCGACCGGGGCCAGTTCGCCAGTTACCAAGTGACGCTGCGCCCCTGGTTCTGGCTGCTCAGCCGCACCTCGGACTGCCGGATTTTCCAGAACCAGAGCATCCCGCAGATCATCAAGCAGGTGTTCCGCGACCTGGGTTTTTCCGACTTTGAAGACGCCCTGAGCCGGCCGTACCGCGAGTGGGAATACTGCGTGCAGTACCGCGAGACCAGCTTCGATTTCGTCAGCCGCCTGATGGAACAGGAAGGCATCTACTACTTCTTCCGTCATGAACAGGACCGCCACGTGCTGGTGCTGGCCGACGCCTATGGCGCCCACACCACCGTGCCGGGCTATGCGTCGATCCCGTATTACCCCAAGGATGAGCAGCAGCGCGAACGCGACCACATGCACAACTGGCACCTGGCGCAGGAAGTGCAGCCAGGCTCCCTGGAGCTCAACGACTACGACTTCCAGCGCCCCAGCGCCAGCATCGACGTGCGCTCGGCCATGCCGCGCCCGCACACTGCCGGCGACTACCCGCTGTACGACTACCCCGGCACTTACGTGCAAAGCGCCGACGGCGAACACTACGCGCGCACCCGCATCGAAGCCCTGCAAACCCTGCATGAGCAGATCGAGTTCAACGGCAACGCACGCGGCCTCGGTTCCGGCCACCTGTTCAGCCTCACGGGCTTCAGCCGCCAGGACCAGAACCGCGAATACCTGATCGTCGGCTGCCGCTATTACATCGCCCAGGAAAGCCTGGAAAGCGGTGGCGGCTCAGGCTCCGCTCAGTTCGAAAGCAGCCTGACCTGCATCGACGCCCAACAAAGCTTCCGCCCATTGGCCAACACCCACCGCCCCATCGTCAAAGGCCCGCAGACCGCCTTGGTGGTGGGCCCCAAAGGCGAGGAAATCTGGACCGACCAGTACGGCCGCGTGAAGGTGCACTTCTACTGGGACCGCCACGACCAGTCCAACGAAAACAGCTCGTGCTGGATTCGCGTGTCGCAATCCTGGGCCGGCAAGAACTGGGGCTCGATGCAGATTCCACGGATCGGCCAGGAAGTGATTGTCAGCTTCCTCGAAGGCGATCCCGACCGGCCGATCATCACCGGCCGGGTGTACAACGCCGAGCAGACGGTACCGTACGACCTGCCGGAAAACGCCACCCAGAGCGGCATGAAGAGTCGCTCCAGCAAGGGCGGCACACCGGCCAACTTCAATGAAATCCGCATGGAGGACAAGAAGGGGTTGGAGCAGTTGTATATCCATGCCGAGCGCAATCAGGACATTGTGGTGGAGGTGGATGAGAGCCATTCGGTGGGGCATGACCGCAATAAAAGCATCGGGCATGACGAGGTAGTGACGATTGGCAACGACCGCGTGCGTGCGGTCAAGCATGACGACATGCTTATGGTGGGGTTCAGCAAAACCGACGCCATCAGCAAGAGCTATCTAATTGAAGTGGGCGAAAACTTGCGCCTGGTTTGCGGCAAAAGCGTGCTGGAGCTCAACGCCAGCGGCCAGATCAACCTCACGGGTGTGCAGATCAATGTGTATTCCGAGGGCAGCTCCGAGATCAACACCGGCGGCAATCTGCATTTGAACATTGGCGGCAAAGGCGGTACCACACCCATGGGCCAAGGGGTCAAGGGTGAAATCGACGCGGCCGTCAACTCCATGTTTCCCAAGCCGCCTTCCGGCCAATAACGAGATTCCGTTTCATGACCTATCAACTCAATGAACTGCAATTCACGCTGCCCAGCGATGACGTTCAAGATGCTTCCATCAATATCCTGAAATTCGCTGCTCTGGGTACGTCGTTGATCGTCAGCCGTAGCCTTCTAGATGAGAGTGAAACGCTGCAAAGCAACTTCGAAGAGCAACTGGCGAAGCTGGAGAAGCAGGTACAAGACTTGCGCTACCAACCGGCCAAGGCACTTCGTGTAGGCGCTGCGCAGGATATAGACGCCATCGAAGTGCATAACCAGTTCAGCAAGGGCACCGAGCGTATTCATCAATACCAGTTAGCGCTTGTCATACCCGGCACTCGGCAGATGCTTGCCCTGAGTTATGTCAAAGCCCAACCCCTGGGAGATGCTGAAAGCGCCCATTGGGCAACCATCAAAAGCACCCTGCAGCTGAATCCCAAGCCTTGAAGTCCCTCATCCATGTCTGACGCTCTCTGGGCGGCACGTCTCGGCGACGGCCTGCTGCACACCTCGGCGATGGCCGATATCCTGGGCGGCGTGCTGGAAATTGCGGCCAACATCGCTATTACGGCCGTCGCCACTGCTGCGATTGTGGCCGCCACCGGTATTACCGTCGTTACCGGCGGTCTGGGCTGCTTTGTGCTCGGCGCGGTGGTGGGCATCATCGTCGGTATAGGCATGAGCAAGACGGGGGCGGACAAGGGGCTGACAAAGGTTTGTGACTGGATAGGCAATGCGTTATTCCCGCCGGTGGTGATGGCAACCATCGCCACCGGCTCCCACAACACTTTTACCAACGGCATACCCTCTGCACGTGCCGCAGGCGCTATCGGCCCAGTCAGTTCGCAACCCGCCGAAGGTGGTAGTCCCGAAGAAGCCAGCTACCTTGACATGGCCAAGGGTTTCTTCTCGCAGATGTGGCGACCCACAGTGGCGGTTCCTGCACCAGGCGCAGTACCCAAACCGCTGGATATTGTGATCTGCACCAAACATCCACCGATGCCGCCGCAGTTTATTGCCGAAGGCTCCAGCAAGGTCACTATCAACGGTCAGCCGGCCGCCCGCAGCGGTGACCGAAGTACCTGCGACGCCTCGATTGTCGAGTCGGGGATGATCTCCAGCAACGTGCGTATTGGCGGAAGCCCCGTGGTGGTGCGCGAGATCCGCAGTGGCAAGACACCCGGTGTCGGGCTGGCGGTGACCGCACTGTTGATGCTGCGTGGTGGCGGTTCCAAGTTTTTCAGCAAGCTGCCGTGCATGGTCGTTGGTGGACTGGTGTCGTGGGGCACCAGCCAAGTGACCAATGCCATTACCTCTGCAGTAGTAGGCTCGCCCAACCCGGTACACAGCTCCACTGGCGCGAAAATTCTTGATGGGGAAGACGATCTGGACTTCGCCCTGCCCGGCCTGCTCCCTATCGAGTGGCAGCGCTACTACAGCAGTCGGGACGAGCGTCGCGACGGTCTGTTCGGTGCCAGCTGGAGCGTGATCTACGAGGTCTGCGTCGAGATTGGCGTACACCCCGAAGGTGGGGAACGGCTGGTCTATATCGATGAGCAAGCGCGACAGATCGACATGGGCGTCATCCCACTGGGCGGTGCCGTATTCAGCGCAGGAGAAGGCTTGAGCGTACGGCGCAATACCAATGGCCAACTACTGATTGAAAGCGTTGATGGGCTCTATCGGCTATTCGAACCAACGCCAGGCACTGCCTCACGCCTGCGCCTTAGCCAATTGGGGGATCGCAACGACAACCGAATCTTCCTCGACTATGACGTACAGGGTCGGCTGAGCCACTTACGAGATACGTTCGACCATGTGCGTGTCGAACTTGTTTACAGCCAGCAATGGCCGGCGCGAGTGGAGCAAGTCGAGCGGCTATACCCCGATCACAGCCGGGAAACCCTTGTCAGTTACAGCTACGATTCTCGCGGCGACCTGGCCGAAGTACGCGATACCGCCGGGCTCACGCAACGGCGCTTCGCCTACGACAGCGGTCAGCGCATGGTCGAGCACCAGTTGCCCACCGGACTGCGCTGCTATTACCAGTGGGCCTGCCTGGACGGCAGCGAATGGCGCGTGGTGCGGCACTGGACCGACGAGGGCGACGAGTACCAGTTCGACTATGACCTGGCGGCCGGCGTGACACGCATTACTGATGGCTTGCAGCGTCTCAGCACACGCCGCTGGAACTCGCAGTACCAGATCACTGAGTACACCGACAACCTGGGAAAGACGTGGCAATTCGAATGGAATGAGGAGCGTCAGTTGCTCAGCGCGACTGACCCACAAGGCGGCAAATGGCAGTTCGGCTACGACGAGTCCGGCAACCTGTGCAGCACTCAGGATCCGTTGGGGCGTATCGAGTCGACGTTGTGGCTGGAGCATTGGTCGCTGCCGTTGGTGGAGACCGATGCGGCAGGCCACGCGTGGCAATATCAGTACGACCAGCGAGGCAATTGCGTCAGCGAAGTCGACCCCTTGGGGCACGCCACACTTTATCGTTATGACACCTTTGGCCAAGTGGTGGAGATCATCGATGCCACGGGTAAAAGCAAAACTCTGCGCTGGAATGAAACCGGACAGTTAATCCAGCATATCGATTGCTCGGGGTATCCCACAGCGTTCGAGTACGACCGCCAGGGCCATTTGCAGGTGGTCGTCGACGCCTTGGGTGAGCGGCAGAGCTATCGACACGACGGCCAGGGCCGGCTGTTGCAGACCGAAATGCCGGACGGTCGCACCGAACAGTACCTGCGCGACACAAGCGGTCTGTTGATCGGTTATACCGATGCAGCGGGTCACACCACCCGCTACCAATACGGCCGCCGCGGGCAAGTGCGCCAACGAATAGATGCCCACGGCCGGCAGATTGAGTTCCGCTATGACGCCTACGGACACCTCCAAACCCTGACCAATGAAAATGGTGAGAGTTACCGCTTTACCTGGGACCCGTGCGACCGCCTCGTGGAACAACAAGACCTCGACGGCAGCGCCCGACGTTATGCCTATGACCTTCTGGATAACGTAGCCGCCGTTGAGTACGTGCCCACCGGGCAGACACCTGAGCCTTCAAGTGTGCATCGACTCGAACGAGATGCAGTGGGCCGCTTGCTGTTGAAACAAACCGATGATGGTCGCACCGAATACGCCTACGACCCGTTGGACCAACTCACCGCTGTCACCTTCATCGGCAATGACGAAACCACCCAGGCACTGGCCTTCGCCTACGACGCGCGCGGCCAGTTGCTCATCGAACAAAGCGCCGCCGGCAGCCTGAACTACCACTACGATGAGCTCGGCAACCTGATCCAGACGCAGTTGCCCGACGGCCGCTGGCTCAACCGCCTTTATTACGGCAGCGGCCACCTGCACCAGATCAACCTCGACGGCCGCGTCATCTGCGACTTCGAGCGCGACCGCCTGCACCGTGAAGTCCTGCGTACCCAAGGCCAGATCACCACGCGCAGCGAATATGACCGCAGCGGCCGCCTGCGCTCACGGATACGCCGTCCCAATGGCCAGCCCACACAACTGCCGGCCGCCCAGCAAAAACACTTCGACTATGACCCGGCCGATAATCTGATCGGCCGCCTGGAGCGGGACCGGGAAAAACACCAGGACCAACGCCAACTGCTGCACTACGACGCGACCGGGCGAATCATCGCCAGCCAGGACAGCCTGCACGGCCAGCGTGAAACCTTCGCCTACGACGCCGCCGCCAACCTGCTGGACGGCCCACAGGCCAGTGCGGGCCTGGTGGTGCATAACAAACTGCTGACCTATCAGGACAAGCGCTATCGTTACGACGGCTTTGGCCGAATGATCGAAAAGCGCAGTGCCCTGCGCGGCGTACAGCTCTTTGCCTACGACGCAGAGCATCGCCTGATCGAAGTCCGCAGCCAGAAAGACGGGCGAGAAACGGTCGTGAAAATGACCTATGACCCGCTCGGCCGGCGCATCGCTAAAACCGAACATGACAGCAACGGTTATCCGTTGGGCGAAACCCGCTTTGATTGGGAGGGTTTGCGCCTGTTGCAGGAGCACCGGCATAGCCAGACCAGCCTCTATATCTATGAAGAAGACGGTTATGTACCGCTGGCTCGATTGGACGGCACGGGTGAGCATCAACGTGTGCGCTACTACCACAACGACCTGAATGGATTGCCGGAACAGCTGACTGAAGCCGATGGGAAGACCGTGTGGCAGGCGCGGTATCGGGTGTGGGGGAATACGACTGAAGAGGTGCGTGAGCCGTACTTTATTGAAGAGCAGAATTTGCGGTTTCAGGGGCAGTACCTGGATCGGGAGATCGGGCTGCACTACAACACGTTTCGGTTTTATGATCCGGATGTGGGGCGGTTTACGACGCCGGATCCGATTGGGTTGGCGGGTGGATTCAATCTTTACCAGTACGCGCCAAACCCCATCGGCTGGATTGACCCATGGGGATGGGCAGGTGACCCTGCGAAAGCTACCCATATCACCTACGTCGGCGTGAAAGACGGTAAGCCTTATGTGGGCTATGCCAGCAAGCCTGGGTTCGGACACTCCGCCCAAGATGTGTTGAACTATCGCTACCCTAACAAGCGTATTTTTGATGTGGCGCCGGAGGCAGTATTCAAAGGGGAAGGGCAAAAAGGAAAGGATATCGCAAGAGGCTTGGAGCAAAGGATATATGACGAAAAATTGAAAGAAGGCGCTGTTGCAAATAGACAACGTCCCGTAGGCCCAAATAATAAAAGAGGGAAAATTTATTTGGCCGCCGCCGACAAGCATAGAGGTTTTAAACCTCAAACAACCAATGGTAAAAATAAAGGCCCTGGAAGATGCTGAAGAAAATTGCGTGGCAAGAAAACAAGGTCCTCAGTTTGAAACTGAAAGATGAACTATACACGCTTGTCCAAATGCGTGAAGACTACTACCTGCAGTTTTTTGATTTGACAAGTAATGAGGATACTTGGACAGATGTAGACCTCGAAAAGGTCGACACGTTATTTTTTATTTTCACGTCCACACAGGCTTTGAAGGGCCTCGCCATCAGCGAACCGTCCTTGGATAAAATCTCCATAGATAAACGCGTTCCCGAAAAAAAAATGTTGAGAGCTATTATTGGCGGTAATTACGGCGCAGATCTTATCGAACTGACTGATTCTTTTGAAACGCTCGATGCGGTCACACTAAAAAGCAATTTAACATTAGCCGATGACCTGAATACTATTTACAAATATGAATTATCAGGCATGCTCGGCGACCCAGAAAAGTTGCGAAATCGCTTAATAAATTATTTTGACAACGGAATCAACTGGGATAAGTCCAAAGAATTTTTGTTCAAGGGTATTTCTCCTCCATCCGCAAAAAGCAGAAACCAGCAGCTATGAAAAGAAAAGAGCTAGAAGATTACCAAATACATGGCTTTACTTTAGAAGGCGAAGAAAGCCTTATTGACAAAATAAATCCAATACTCAAAAGCCTTGTCCTACACTTACTCGATCTTCCTGAAAATGCGTCTAAACAAACCATCTTAAATTGCTTCAAAAACTGCATGCTTAGCATCAATAACTTCGAAGACGAGATCGAAACCATAGAGCGCGAATCCATACTTGAATTTTTTTATACCTTAGGAGAAATTGTGAACCTTGATCCAGCATCAGAATACGCCGAGGAGTGGCGAGGCGACTGGTAAAAGATCTACGGACAAAGGGGACGGATTTATTTAAGCATCGTCTAGCCAAACAAATGCGAAATTTAAATAAATCCGTCCCCTTATCATTGAGACACCTTATGAAAAAAATGACGGCCGCTGAAAAAAAGGCAATCACTCAAGACTGGAAAGAAGTGACAGGGACTTATGAAATATATAAACCCCTTCACTTACTAAAGCGTAACGGCCCTCTGTTGACCGGCATTTACCTCAAGCCCGTTTATGGTGAGGAACACTATGTCCCGGTATTCCACACCCACTCATTGATGACGTCCTTCCCGGTGGTCTCCCTGGTCGCGCCGACATCACTATTAAACAGTAAGGGTGTTGAGGAATCGATAAGTCCTTTGCGCCACTCAAATAAGTTCGAAGCACTTGTTGAGTGTTTTCGATCGCAATGTCCTACTGCGTTCCTCGATACAATTTCATGCACCACGCTGGACTCTATTTATCAAATTACTGTTGCCGGTAGAGATAACTTTCCAGTACAGGCCATGACCGACAACATATTGTTATTGGCTTGGTGCAAGAAGAGTGCAATGGCCCACGAACGCATCGAGCATTACAAGTCGATCCTTCAAGGATGGCCGGAAGGTGTGACTCAGCGCGTAGGCGGAGCAGCAGGATGGGAGCGTGAAGTCAAAACGCTGATGGCCCCGGAGCATCTTGAACACTCCGTTGCACAAGAATTAAAAAAGTTCAAACTGAGCCATTTCCCGGATCACTCGCTTGTGTGTGATTAACCAGCGAGCCCCCACAAAAAATGGGCACCCGACCCAGTCGGCGTGCCCATTCTTCTTACCGCCCCGCCTCCCTTCGAGACGGTACTGCGCGTTAAGCGTTAACGGTATCTTTCAGCGATTTACCCGGTTTGAACGCAACGGTGTTGCTCGCCTTGATTTTCACAGGCTCGCCGGTTTGCGGGTTTTTGCCGGTGCGGGCGCCGCGGTGGCGTTGCAGGAAGGTGCCGAAGCCAACCAGGGTGACGCTGTCCTTGCGGTGCAGGGCGCCGGTGATTTCTTCGAGAACGGCGTTGAGGACGCGGTTGGCCTGTTCTTTGGTGAGATCCGCTTTTTCAGCGATTGCGGCTGCGAGTTCTGGTTTACGCATGTGTGAAGCCTCTTTGACGGTTTTTTGTTGTTATGTCCGTGCCGCTCTCTGACGGAACGGCGCCCAAAGCGCCGCAGGCTCTACTCTGCGGCAGACGGAAGTGAGGATGGCATGCCCTCGCACGCTCCGCCAGCCTCGCGGCGACCTTTCTGGGGTGAAAAACGTGCTTATTCCGACAGAACGACCAGCATTTACGCCAGCAGCGGCGGAAGTTCTTTGTTGAGGGCGAGTTTTTCCATCACGGCGGTGCCGGTCAGTGCATAACCCAACAGGCGGCCGCTGGCGTCGCGGCACAGGGCCTTGATGTCGGCGCCCTGGCCCTCGACGCTCCACACGCCTTCGGTGCCCCGTGGCGGTGGCGAAACCACCAGCGGGCAGACCGGGGTTTTCACGGTGACGGGCATCGGGCCGTAGCTGACGGCGGTCGCGTTGCCGGCCAGGGTCTGGGCCAGGGCGCGGGCGCAGGTCATCAGGGGCATGACGTACAGAAGATTAAGGCCGTCGACCTCGGCGCAGTCGCCCAGGGCGTAGATATTGGCGTGGGAGGTCTTGAGGTGGCGGTCCACCATGATCCCACGGTTGATTTGCAGGCCGGCAGCGGCCGCCAGGTCCACACGCGGACGCAGGCCGATGGCCGATACCACCAGGTCGCAGGGGATCACTTCACCGTCCGACAGATGCGCTTCCAGTCCGTCTGCCGTGCGCTGCAAGCGGTTGAGCACCGGGCCCAGGTGGAACCGCGCACCCAGGCCTTCCAAGCCAGCCTGTACAGCGGCAGCGGCCGCCGGGTGCAGCAGGGTTGGCATCACTTGCTCGCACGGGGCGACCAGGTCGATTTCATAGCCGCCGAGGATCAGGTCGTTGGCGAATTCACAGCCGATCAGGCCGGCGCCCAGCAGCAGCACGCGGCGTTTGCCGGCCGCAGCAGTGCGAAAGCGCGCGTAGTCTTCGAGGTCGTTGATCGGGAAAATCAGTTCAGCCGCGTCGCCTTCAACCGGGACGCGCACGGTTTCTGCACCCCACGCCAGGATCAGGTCGCGGTAAGCCACGGCTTCCTCGCCGATCCACAGGCGCTTGTGGCCCGGATCGATGCCGCTGACGCGGGTGTGGGTACGCACTTCGGCCTTGAGTTGCTCGGCCATCGTGCCCGGTTCGGCCATGCTCAGGCCATCGGCTTCCTTGTTTTTGCCAAAGCCGGTGGAGAGCATGGGCTTGGAGTAGGAACGCCCATCATCTGCGGTGATCAGCAGCAAAGGGGTTTCGCTGTCGAGCTTGCGAACTCCCGAGCTACGTTGTAACCGGCCAGTCCTGTGCCGATGATCACGACAGGTGCGTTCATTCCTTTCTCCTTGTAGTACGTTTCTTAAATTAGGGATTAAGCGATTTCAATCATTTCGAAATCCATTTTGCCCACGCCGCAATCCGGGCACAGCCAGTCTGCCGGGACATCTTCCCAACGAGTGCCGGGCGCAATGCCGTCATCAGGCCAGCCGTCTGCTTCGTTGTAGATAAGGCCACAGACGATACATTGCCACTTCTTCATTACTTACTTCCTCAGGTTCAGGCATCTTGGCCGGCGGTCGATGGATCCTGCGTTGCCGCACGGCTCAGGGCGTTTTGTACTGATCGGGGCCGGCAGATGCAAGCGCGATCGACGCAAGGTGCCGGTTGAACCCGGCAAAAGTCCAGGGTGCCATGGTAAGCTCGCCGCCTCTTTTGCTGCCAATTACTGACTCTCCGTGCCGCACTCAATCGCCCTCCCCGATGCTTGCCAATGGCTGATCCAGAGCCGTTTGAGCCCTCTGCCCACGCCCTTGACCCTCAATTGGCTGTTCGATGAAGGCTCGCTGACACGGCGGCTGACGTGGCTGTCCCACGACGGTTTCAGCGTGACGCCGCTGTTCGAAGGCTGGCAGCCGCTGCGCGACGATGAGTGCGCGGCCCTGCACCTGGCCCCGGCGACTGTTGGCTGGGTGCGCGAGGTGTATCTGCGCGGGCACGGCCAACCGTGGGTGTTTGCCCGCAGCGTGGCGGCGCGCAGTGCCTTGCAGGGCGACGGGCTGCACATGGATGAGTTGGGCAGCCGCTCTCTGGGCGAGTTGCTGTTCTGCGATCAAGCGTTCACGCGCCAGGCCATCGAGGTGTGCCATTACCCACGGCAATGGCTGCCGACGGCCGATCAGGCCGACGGGCTGTGGGCGCGCCGCTCACGTTTTGATCGTGGGTCGCTGAGCGTGCTGGTGGCGGAAATCTTCCTGCCGGGCTTCTGGCACGCGTTGCATGACCATCCGGAGAACTGTTGATGTACCAACGTCTGCTCAAATCCCTGAACCGCCTGAATCCCAGGGCCTGGGACTTCATTCAGTTGACCCGCATGGACAAGCCCATCGGCATCTACCTGCTGCTGTGGCCGACGCTGTGGGCGCTGTGGATTGCCGGCAAGGGTTCGCCATCCTTCAGCAATATCGTGATTTTCGTACTGGGGGTGGTGCTCACCCGGGCCGGTGGCTGCGTAATCAATGACTGGGCCGATCGCAAGGTTGATGGCCATGTGAAACGCACCGAGCAACGCCCGTTGGTGAGCGGCAGGATCAGTTCCAAAGAGGCGTTGGTGTTTTTTGCGGTGTTGATGGGCATCAGTTTTCTGCTGGTGCTGCTGACCAACGCCACCACCATCCTGTTATCCCTGGGCGGATTGGCGCTGGCGGCGAGCTACCCGTTCATGAAGCGCTACACCTATTACCCGCAGGTGGTATTAGGCGCCGCGTTCTCCTGGGGTATGCCGATGGCGTTCACCGCCGAAACGGGCCACCTGCCAGCCACGGCGTGGTTGTTGTACATCGCCAACCTGCTGTGGACGGTGGGCTATGACACCTATTACGCGATGACCGACCGTGACGACGACTTGAAGATCGGCGTGAAGTCCACCGCGATCCTGTTCGGCGATGCCGACCGCGTGATCATCCTGACCCTGCAGAGCCTGGCGCTGGTGTGCCTGTTGCTGGCAGGGGTGCGGTTCGAGCTGGGTGGCTGGTTCCATCTGGGGTTGCTGGCGGCGGCGGGCTGCTTTGCCTGGGAATTCTGGTACACCCGCGACCGGGACCGCATGAAGTGCTTCAAGGCGTTTTTGCACAACCACTGGGCGGGGTTGGCGATTTTCGTGGGGATTGTCCTGGATTACGCGTTGCGCTGAGGTTTTGTGGCGCCTGTACCGACGCCATCGGGGGCAAGCCCCCTCCCACAGGGGTACGCATTCCAACTGTGGGAGGGGGCTTGCCCCCGATGCTTTTAGCGGCGCCGCCGGTTCAAGGCTTGATGACGTGCCACGCGCCCCCCTTGCCATCCCCAGTCTTGTCCCCAGCCTTGTGGTCATCCTTGTAGGTGTAGACGGGTTTGCCTTTGTAGGCCCACTGACTGGTCTGGTCATCGCGGGTGATGACGGTCCAATCGCCCGTCTTTGTGTCTGTGGATTCAGCTTTCAGCGGCGGCCAGTTGGTCGCGCACTGATCCTTGCACACCGACTTGCCGTCGGCATCCTTATCGAAGGTGTAGAGCGTCATGCCCTTGTGATCCACCAGCATGCCGCCTTGGGTCATCGCCGGCTCTGCCGCAAACGCCAGGCCTGGCAGCGTCAGCGCGGCCGTTACCAGCAGGGCTTTCCAGGAAACAATACGGTAAGTCATCGGAACCTTCCTTTTGTGGTTGTCAGGATTCGGACCCAAAGGGTAGTCCAGAGTGCCGTGATTTGCCCGAGCGACTAAATTACTGTCACACGACTGCAATAATTCCGTTATCTAATGCGGCGCAAGACAGTTAAATGACAAGAGGATTTTTGAGCATGGTTGGCAGGAGCATTCTGATTGTTGACGACGAAGCGCCCATCCGCGAGATGATCGCCGTTGCGTTGGAAATGGCCGGCTACGACTGCCTGGAGGCGGAGAACTCCCAGCAGGCCCATGCCATTATCGTCGACCGCAAGCCGGACCTGATCCTGCTGGACTGGATGCTGCCCGGCACCTCCGGCATCGAACTGGCCCGTCGCCTCAAGCGTGATGAGCTGACCGGGGACATCCCGATCATCATGCTCACCGCCAAGGGCGAAGAGGACAACAAGATCCAGGGCCTGGAAGTCGGCGCGGATGACTACATCACCAAACCCTTTTCCCCACGGGAGTTGGTAGCGCGTCTGAAGGCTGTTTTACGCCGCGCCGGCCCGACCGACGGCGAAGCGCCGATTGAAGTCGGCGGCCTGATCCTCGACCCGATCAGCCATCGCGTCACCATCGATGGCACGCCGGCCGAGATGGGCCCTACCGAATACCGCCTGCTGCAATTTTTCATGACCCACCAGGAACGCGCCTATACCCGTGGCCAGCTGCTGGACCAGGTGTGGGGCGGCAACGTATATGTGGAGGAGCGCACCGTCGACGTGCATATCCGCCGCTTGCGCAAAGCCTTGGGCGATGCCTACGAGAATCTGGTACAAACCGTGCGCGGCACCGGCTACCGGTTTTCAACCAAAGGTTGAGCGACAAGTAATTAGCCACAAGCCGCAAGTTCAAAGCGGGGCTGCGTTAGCTTGGAGCTTGCAGCTTGAAACTTGAAACTGCTCCGAAGGACGCACCTTGAACCAGAACTGGCATGGCACCCTGATCCGCCACATGCTCCTGTTGATCACCGGCTGCCTGTTGGTCGGGTTGATCAGCGGCTATTACGGCTGGAGCCTGGCCATCGGCATCGGCCTGTACCTGGGCTGGACCCTCAAGCAACTGCTGCGCCTGCACGAATGGTTGCGCCAGCATAAACCCGACGAAGCACCACCCGACGGCTACGGCCTGTGGGGCGAGGTGTTCGACAGCATCTACCACCTGCAACGCCGCGACCAACGGGTGCGCGGGCGCCTGCAAGCGGTGATCGACCGGGTGCAGGAGTCCACCGCCGCGCTCAAGGACGCGGTGATCATGCTCGACAGCGACGGCAACCTGGAATGGTGGAACCGCGCCGCCGAGACCCTGCTGGGCCTCAAGACGCCCCAGGACAGTGGCCAGCCGGTGACCAACCTGGTACGCCACCCGCGCTTCAAGGAATACTTTGAGCAGGACAATTACGAAGAAGCCCTGGAAATCCCCTCGCCGACCAACGACCGGGTGCGCATCCAGCTGTACCTGACGCGCTACGGCAACAACGAGCACCTGATGCTGGTACGCGACGTGACGCGCATCCATCAGTTGGAGCAAATGCGCAAAGACTTCGTCGCCAACGTCTCCCACGAGTTGCGCACGCCGCTGACGGTGATCTGCGGCTATCTGGAGACGCTGCTGGACAACGTCGACGAGATCAACCCGCGCTGGAGCCGTGCCCTGCAACAGATGCAGCAACAAGGTTCGCGCATGCAGACCCTGCTCAACGACCTGCTGCTGCTGGCCAAGCTTGAGGCCACCGATTACCCCTCGGACAACCATCCGGTGGGGGTGCAAGGCCTGTTGCAGACCATCAAGAATGACGCCCAGGCCCTTTCAGGCGAACGCGGGCAGCAGATCAGCCTGGAAGCCGACCCACAGGTGTTGCTCAAGGGCAGCGAGGGCGAATTGCGCAGCGCGTTCTCCAACCTGGTGTTCAACGCCGTGAAGTACACCCAGGACAAGGGCACCATCCGTATCCGCTGGTGGGCCGACGAGCAAGGCGCACACCTGAGCGTGCAGGACTCCGGTATCGGCATCGACGCCAAGCACCTGCCGCGCCTGACCGAGCGTTTCTACCGCGTCGACTCCAGCCGCAATTCCAATACCGGCGGCACCGGGCTGGGCCTGGCGATCGTCAAGCATGTGCTGCTGCGCCACCGTGCACGCCTGGAAATCAGCAGCGTGCTGGGGCACGGCAGCACCTTTACCTGCCATTTTCCGCCGGCGCAGGTGACGCGTTCGCGGCTCGTCGGGAATGACGAATAATCCGAACACAACACAGCTGGAAATGTGGGAGGGG
>NZ_JADDUM010000201.1 GCF_015163715.1 Pseudomonas cyclaminis | reverse complement strand
TGTGGGAGGGGCTTGCTCCCTCCCACACCGGTTACTCGTGGGCGCTAAAACCGCGACACGCTCTTCATCGCTCCGATCAGATACCGCATCGCCACCTGATCGCTCTCGTTCAGGGCGCGATACTGCGCGAGCAACTCGACCTCATCCAGACTTAACCGACGGCCACGCAAGGACATCCTGCGGGTCAAAAAAGACGCCACCAAACCTGCTACACCATAGGACTTGGCCATGGACTGCTTCTCCTGATATCAATCAAATACTCCCGGCGCCCACCAACCGTCCCCCGTGAAGCTCAATGCCTGCGAGGACAAACAGACTGACTCCCTGGGCCAGAAATCTGTCTTACCCTAAGCGTAGAAACAATCTCGTTTCCTGTGGGATTTTTTTAGAGTATTCACTTAAAAAATACTTCGGTAACAAATACCTACAGCGCTATCCCACAGCAACGGACAAAAAAAACCCACCGGCTCAGGGTGGGTTTAGATGGAGCCGGTGCAGGATCAATCCCTCAAGTCAGACTCATGAATCGGCTGGTCCCGATGCGTTGCCCGTTGGTACTGCGCTGGCCAGATTGCCTTGCGCCCGCCCAAGTCATCGTCGGCATGCAACGGCCAGTACGGATCGCGCAGCAGCTCACGGGCCAGGAAGATGATATCGGCCTGACACGTGCGCAGGATGTGCTCGGCCTGGGCCGGCTCGGTGATCATGCCGACCGTGCCGGTGGCGATGCCCGACTCCTTGCGCACACGTTCGGCGAAGCGCGTCTGGTAGCCCGGCCCGGTGGGGATCTCGGCATTGGCGGCGGTGCCGCCGGAGGACACGTCGATCAGGTCCACGCCCAGGTCTTTGAGGCGGCGCGCCAGCTCGACGGTTTCATCGGGGTTCCAGCCGTCCTCCACCCAGTCGGTGGCCGACACCCGCACGAACAGCGGCAATTCCTGGGGCCAGACTTCGCGCACCGCCTGGGTCACTTGAAGCACCAGGCGGATACGGTTTTCAAAGGAGCCGCCGTATTGGTCCTGCCGTTGATTGCTGATGGGCGACAGGAATTGGTGCAACAGATAACCGTGGGCCGCGTGGATTTCCACCACCTCGAAACCGGCGGTGAGTGCGCGCTTGGCGGCAGCGACGAAGTCGGCGATCACGTGCTGGATCTGCTCTTCGTCCAGTTGGCGGGGTTGAGTGTGTTGAGGGTCGAAGGCAATCGGCGATGGGCCTACCGGCACCCAACCACCGTCCTCGGGTTTGACGCTGCCGTGCTTGCCGATCCATGGCCGATGGGTGCTGGCCTTGCGCCCGGCATGGGCCAACTGAATGCCGGCCACCGCGCCCTGGGCGGCAATAAAGCGGGTGATGCGCTGCAGCGGTTCAATCTGTTGGTCATTCCACAGGCCCAGATCCTGGGCCGTGATGCGCCCATCGGCCGTCACGGCAGTGGCCTCGGTGAAAATCAGCCCGGCGCCACCGCGGCACGGCTGCCGAGGTGGACCAGGTGCCAGTCATTGGCCAGGCCATCGTCACTGGAGTATTGGCACATCGGCGAGACGGCGATGCGGTTCAGGAGGGTCAATTGGCGCAGGGTATAGGGTTCGAGCAGCTGACTCATGGCGCACCTCTTCTGGGTTCTATGGGCACTGTTCAACAGTGCTTAGAGCCTAGTCGACAACGATGGATTGCACAGGGTTCAGAAGCAAAGCGGGAGCCGATGGCCGGCTCCCGTGCAGCAGATACTTACATTTCGACCTGGGTGCCCAGCTCGATCACCCGGTTTACCGGGAGTTTGAAGAAACGCAGGTTGCCGTTGGCATTCTTCAACATGAACGCAAACAAGCCTTCGCGCCAACGCGCCATGCCTTCGATCTTCGAGGCGATCACCGTCTCACGGCTGAGGAAGTAGGTGGTGCGCATCGGGCTGAAATCCAGATCATCCAAGTGGCACAACTTCAGCGCTTCGGGCACGTCCGGCTCGTCGGTGAAACCGAAGTGCAGGATCACGCGGAAGAACCCTTCCCCGTAGGAATCCACCTCGAAACGCCGTGAGGCAGGGACCCGCGGGATGTCTTCATAGACCACCGTCAGCAGCACCACTTGCTCGTGCAACACCTGGTTATGCAGCAGGTTGTGCAACAGCGCGTGGGGCACGGCGTCGGGCCGCGCAGTCAGGAACACCGCCGTGCCCTGCACGCGATGGGGTGGCTGTACGCGGATGCTGCTGATAAAGATCGGCAGCGGCAGCCCGCCTTCGTCGAGGCGCTCCACCAGCAATTGCTTGCCGCGCTTCCAGGTGGTCATCAACACGAACAGCACGATGCCCGCGATCACCGGGAAGGCGCCGCCCTGGATGATTTTCGGCACGTTGGCGGCGAAATACAGGCCGTCCACCAACAGGCAGCAGAGCAGCACCGGCACGGCCAGCACGGGAGGCCATTTCCACAGCAGCAACATCACCGCCGAGACCAGGATGGTGGTCATCAGCATGGTGCCGGTCACTGCCACGCCGTAGGCCGAAGCCAGTGCGTTGGAAGACTCAAAGCCCACTACCAGCAGGATCACGCCAACCATCAGCGACCAATTCACCGCGCCGATATAGATCTGGCCCTGTTCGGCGCTGGAGGTATGTTGAATGTGCATGCGCGGGATGTAACCCAGTTGGATCGCCTGGCGGGTCAAGGAGAACGCACCGGAAATCACCGCCTGGGAGGCAATCACCGTGGCCAGGGTCGACAGCACCACCAGGGGGATCAGCGCCCAGCTCGGCGCCAGCAGGTAGAACGGGTTGCGCGCGGCTTCAGGATCGCCGAGCAACATGGCGCCCTGGCCGAAATAGTTGAGCACCAGCGCCGGCAACACCAGGATAAACCAGGCGCGGGCGATGGGTTTGCGGCCGAAATGGCCCATGTCGGCGTAGAGCGCTTCGGCGCCGGTCAGTGCCAGCACCACGGCGCCCAGGATGGCCACGCCAATGCCTGGGTGAGCCTCGAAGAAACGCACGGCCCACATCGGGTTCAATGCCTTGAGCACTTCGGGGTGCTGGCTGATGCCATAGATGCCCAGCCCGCCCAGCACCAGGAACCAGGTCACCATCACCGGCCCGAACAACTTGCCGATGCGGTCGGTGCCGTGTTTCTGGATCAGAACAGCGCCACCAGCACGACCAGTGCAATCGGCACGACCCATTTCTCCAGGCCGTCGAACGCCAGCTCCAGGCCTTCAACCGCCGACAACACGGAAATCGCCGGGGTGATCATGCTGTCGCCGTAGAACAGCGCCGCACCGCACAGCCCACAGACCACCAGGAAACTGCGCAACTTCTTGCGCTCTCCCGCTGCCCGGCGTGCCAGTGCGGTCAAAGCCATGATGCCGCCTTCGCCCTGGTTGTCGGCGCGCAGCACAAACAGCATGTATTTGATCGATACGACCCAGATCAGCGACCAGAAGATCAGCGCCAGGATCCCCAATACGCCGTCATGGTTGACCTGCACCCCATAACCGCCGTTGAACACCTCTTTGAGGGTGTAGAGCGGGCTGGTGCCGATATCGCCGTAAACCACCCCGACCGCTGCCACCAGCATGCCGATCGGCTTGGTGTTTGAATGCTCGGCACCTGCCGCCTGACTACTCGCCTGACCCATCAACCACTCCTGCCCTTTGACCTGAGGTCTCTTATAAACAACGCGCCTAAGCTGACCCTAGCATGCGCTGTTTTACTTCTCGTAACAGACGTTTTATTGACCCAGGGGTTTTACCCGTGTGCAACGGCGCGAAGCATAGCGCAGCGCTCGTCGCATTTCCCTGCATAAAGCTGGAGTCTTTTTGCCTGCATTGACGGCATTTAGTTCCAACGCTACGTTTTCGCTCTTCACGACCTCCACAATTTCCGACGCATGGGTTCCATGGCGGCGAGCTTGGAACAAAAAGCGTTTGATCAAATTTGATGGGCTGACTCATACTTCATCTGTAGCCACAACGTAGCTACACTTTTAAGAGGAAGTCATGATATGCCTGCATTACTCAAAACCACTGACGTTCGCTGCCGCATTGATGAGGATTTGAAGGCGCGCGCCACTGCTGTGCTCAATGCTTGTGGGCTTAGCCTCAGTGATGCCATGCGTCTTTTCCTCCGTCAGGTAGTGACAACACAGGGAATTCCGTTTGAGGTGCGGGTTCCTTCGGAGAAGACCGCTCGTGCCATGGCACAAGCGCATGCGATACGTCGCCAGTTTGACTCGATCGACGACATGCTAAGGGACACTGATGGCGAAACAGGAGAAGAAACAAAAGCGCGCTGACCTGCCAAAGCAATGCGCGCAGACGCCTGAGTTTAAAAAGTCCTGGGAACGCTACAAGCGTGCCGGGCGCCGGGATATGAATGAGGTTCGGTTGGTGATGGTGATGCTTTTTTTAGGCGAACAACTACCCGCCGAGTATCGAGACCATGCGCTTACTGGGAATTGGGACGGTTTCAGAGAATGCCATATCGGCGGTGATTTTCTGATGATTTATGAGCAATCGCGGGCTGACCTGATCACCTTTGTTGACTTGGGGAGTCACGCTGAATTATTCGCGTAGTGATTGGCGAATCGAATGACGCAGCACTCGTCGCATTTCCCTGCATAAAGCTGGTCAAGTGGGTTGCCCGCCGCTAGAATTGCGCACTTTTTGATCAGAGGCACACCAAGTGCCCGTCCCCCGCCTTGTCGTGCCCGACTGGCGGCGTCATTCAATACCGAGGTTAGACATGTCCACCACCATCGCAAAGGCCAACCCCAAGGTTGGCTTTGTTTCCCTGGGTTGCCCGAAGGCTCTGGTCGACTCCGAGCGCATCCTCACGCAACTGCGTATGGAAGGCTATGACGTTGTGTCGACTTACCAGGATGCCGACGTGGTGGTGGTCAACACCTGCGGCTTTATCGACTCGGCCAAGGCGGAGTCCCTGGAAGTGATCGGCGAAGCCATCAAGGAAAACGGCAAGGTCATCGTGACCGGCTGCATGGGCGTGGAAGAAGGCAATATCCGCAACGTGCACCCGAGTGTGCTGGCCGTGACCGGCCCGCAGCAGTACGAGCAGGTGGTCAATGCCGTGCACCAAGTGGTGCCGCCGCGCCAGGATCACAACCCGCTGATCGACCTGGTGCCGCCGCAAGGCATCAAGCTGACCCCGCGCCACTATGCGTACCTGAAGATTTCCGAAGGCTGCAACCACAGCTGCAGCTTCTGCATCATCCCGTCGATGCGCGGCAAGTTGGTCAGCCGCCCGGTCGGTGACGTGCTCGACGAAGCCCAGCGCTTGGTCAAATCCGGCGTGAAGGAGCTGTTGGTGATCTCCCAGGACACCAGCGCCTATGGCGTCGACGTGAAATACCGCACCGGTTTCTGGAACGGCGCGCCGGTAAAAACCCGCATGACTGAACTCTGCGAAGCCTTGAGCAGCCTCGGCGTGTGGGTGCGCCTGCACTACGTTTATCCGTACCCGCACGTTGACGAGCTGATCCCGTTGATGGCCGCCGGCAAGATCCTGCCGTACCTGGACATCCCGTTCCAGCACGCCAGCCCGAAAGTGCTCAAGGCGATGAAACGCCCGGCCTTCGAAGACAAGACCCTGGCGCGCATCAAGAACTGGCGCGAGATCTGCCCGGAGCTGATCATCCGCTCCACCTTCATCGTCGGCTTCCCTGGCGAAACCGAAGAAGACTTCCAGTACCTGCTGGACTGGTTGACCGAAGCCCAACTGGACCGTGTCGGCTGCTTCCAGTACTCGCCTGTGGAAGGTGCTCCGGCCAACCTGCTGGACCTGGCCGTGGTGCCGGACGACGTCAAGCAAGACCGTTGGGAGCGTTTCATGGCGCACCAACAGGCGATCAGCTCGGCGCGTCTGCAACTGCGCATCGGCAAGGAAATCGAAGTGCTGATCGACGAAGTTGACGAGCAAGGCGCGGTAGGCCGCTGCTTCTTCGACGCGCCGGAAATCGACGGTAACGTATTTATCGACGATGCCAGCGGCTTGAAGCCGGGCGACAAGGTCTGGTGCACCGTGACCGACGCCGACGAGTACGACCTGTGGGCCGAAAAGCGCGACTGATGCTGTAAAAATGTGAAAAAGCCCTGCCTCTGGACAAGATGCGGGGCTTTTTTACGTCTATCGTTTTGCCCATCGGCACGGATCTCAGCAAGGGGCAGCGGGCATGCGTCAGCATTCGGTTATCCATACACCCAACACCAGCGACTACGCGCAGTTGGCGCAGATCTGGGAAGCCTCGGTGCGAGCCACTCATGACTTTTTGCCCGACAGTTACATCGTGCTGCTCAAAAACCTGGTGCTGACCCGCTACCTGGACTCAGTGATGCTGATCTGCACCAAGGACTCGCGCCAGCGCATCACCGGGTTTGCCGGGGTCGCGGCGGGCAAGGTGGAGATGCTGTTTATCGACCCGCAACACCGGGGCCAGGGCCTTGGTAGACAGCTGCTGTGGTACGCGATCGAGCACCTGAATGCCGAAGCCCTGGACGTCAACGAACAGAATCCCCAGGCCCTGGGGTTTTATTTGAAGCTTGGGTTCGAGGTGATCGGACGCACGGAGCATGATGGCCTGGGCCAGCCTTATCCGTTGCTGCATATGCGTCTGCGCCAGGCGCATCAGCAGGAGCGCCAAGGCTAAATGAAATGGGTCCGGGATTAACCGCGTCCACACAGGTACAATAGCCGCCCCCTTTTGTTACGGCCCTTGTCATGACTGACCCCATACGCCTCTCCAAACGCCTTATCGAACTGGTCGGTTGCTCCCGTCGGGAGGCTGAGCTGTTTATCGAAGGCGGCTGGGTCTCGGTGGACGGTGAAGTGATCGACGAGCCGCAGTTCAAGGTCACAACGCAGAAAGTCGAACTCGACCCCGACGCCAAGGCGACGGTGCCGGAACCGGTGACCATCCTGCTGCACGCCCCCGCCGGCATGGATGCCGAGACCGCCATGGCCTCGATCAGCGCCGAAACCCTGTCCGAAGAACACCGCTTCAGCAAGCGCCCGCTCAAAGGTCACTTCCTGCGCCTGACCGCCAGCGCCGACCTGCAAGCCAAGGCCAGCGGCCTGCTGGTGTTTACCCAGGACTGGAAAATTCTGCGCAAGTTGACCGCCGATGCCACCAAGATCGAGCAGGAATACGTGGTGGAAGTCGAGGGCGACATGGTTGCCCACGGCCTCAACCGCCTGAACCACGGCCTGACCTACAAGGGCAAGGAACTGCCGGCGGTCAAAGCCAGTTGGCAGAACGAAAACCGCCTGCGTTTCGCGATGAAAAACCCGCAGCCAGGCGTGATCGCGCTGTTCTGTGAAGCCGTTGGCCTGAAAGTCGTGGCGATCCGCCGCATCCGTATCGGCGGTGTATCGATCGGCAAGGTGCCGGTCGGTCAATGGCGTTACCTGTCCGGCAAAGAGAAGTTCTAAGCCGCTCCCCTTTTCTCGACACCGCCTGATGGGCGGTGTCCTCAGTTGAATACCAGGATTGCCCACCATGATTCACAACGACGTACTGCGCAGCGTGCGCTACATGCTCGACATCAGCGACAACAAGATGGTCGAGATCATCAAGCTCGGCGGCATGGACGTCTCCAAGGACGACCTGCTGACCTACCTCAAGAAAGATGAGGAAGAAGGCTTCGTGTTCTGCCCGGACGAGGTCATGGCCTACTTCCTCGACGGCCTGGTGATTTTCAAGCGCGGCAAGGACGAAAGCCGTCCGCCGCAGCCGATCGAAACCCCGGTGACCAACAACATCATCCTGAAAAAGCTGCGCGTGGCCTTCGAGCTGAAAGAAGACGACATGCACGCCATCCTCAAGGCTGCCGAGTTCCCGGTCTCCAAGCCAGAGCTGAGCGCGCTGTTCCGCAAGTTCGGCCACACCAACTACCGCACCTGTGGCGACCAGTTGCTGCGCAACTTCCTCAAGGGCCTGACGCTGCGCGTCAGAGCTTGAGAACAGCCAAAAGCTTCAAGCTGCAAGTTAAGCGCTTGTGGCTTGCGGCTTGCCCCTTGAGGCTCCAGTAATGGCCTACCAAGTCTCGCCCGTCGGTTTCGTCCGCTCCTGCTTCAAGGAGAAGTTCGCCATCCCGCGCCAACCGCAACTGGCGCCCGCCGCCCGGGGCGTGTTGGAGTTGGTAGCGCCGTTCGACCAGGGTGAAGCGGTGCAGGGTTTGGAGCAGGTCAGCCATGTGTGGCTGTTATTCCTGTTCCACCAAGCCCTGGAAGACAAGCCGCGCCTGAAAGTGCGACCGCCGCGCCTGGGTGGGAATACGTCCATGGGCGTGTTTGCCACCCGCGCGACTCATCGCCCCAATGGGATTGGCCAGTCAGTGGTCAAGTTGGACAAGGTGGAGCCGGGCCGGCTGTGGATTTCCGGGATCGATTTGCTCGATGGCACGCCGGTGTTGGATATCAAGCCGTATGTGCCATATGCGGACATTATCGATACGGCCACCAACAGCATCGCCAGCAGCGCGCCGCAACTGATCCCTGTGCAGTGGCTCAAGACCGCGCTGCATCAGGCACAAGGCCATGCGGAGCGCCTTGGCGAACCATTGGTGGCCTTGATTGATCAGTGTTTGGCGCAGGACCCACGGCCGGCGTATCAGACGCCTGGGCCGGAGCGGGAATATGGCGCGCAGTTTTGGGATGTGGATGTGCGTTGGCACTATCCCGAGGCTGGCGTGATCTGTGTGCTGGAAGTGCTTCCCGCTGGATAAAGCGCAAACAGAATGTGGGAGGGGGCTTGCTGTGGTGAGGCGGCTTGCCCCCCGACTGGTTCACTGAAGATCCAATAGGGCTGCTGCTCAGGGCAAGCCTCCTCACCACAGCACGCCCCTCCCACATTTTTTGATCGCGTTTACTTCTCGACGAACGCACGCTCGATCAGATAGTCACCCGGCTCACGCATACGTGGCGAAACCTTCAGGCCGAAGCTGTTCAATACTTCGCTGGTTTCGTCCAACATGCTTGGGCTGCCGCACAGCATGGCACGGTCGTCCTCGGGGTTGATCGGTGGCAGGCCGATGTCGCTGAACAGCTTGCCGCTGCGCATCAGGTCGGTCAGGCGGCCTTCGTTTTCGAACGGCTCGCGGGTCACGGTCGGGTAGTAGATCAGCTTGTCACGCAGGGCCTCGCCGAAGAACTCGTTCTGCGGCAGGTGCTCGGTGATGAACTCGCGGTAGGCGACTTCGTTGACGTAACGCACGCCGTGGCACAGGATCACTTTTTCGAAACGCTCGTAGGTTTCCGGGTCCTGGATCACGCTCATGAACGGAGCAAGGCCAGTACCGGTGCTGAGCAGGTACAGGTGTTTGCCCGGCTTCAAATCGTCAAGCACCAGGGTGCCTGTCGGTTTTTTGCTGATGATGATCTCGTCGCCTTCCTTCAAGTGCTGCAATTGGGAAGTCAGCGGACCATCCGGCACCTTGATGCTGAAGAACTCCAGATGCTCTTCCCAGTTTGGGCTGGCGATGGAGTAAGCGCGCATGAGCGGGCGGCCGTTAGGCTGTTGCAGGCCGATCATCACGAACTGACCGTTCTCGAAGCGCAGGCCCGGGTCGCGGGTGCACTTGAAGCTGAACAGAGTGTCGTTCCAGTGATGAACACTGAGGACACGCTCGTGGTTCATGTTGCTCATGTACGGGTAACTCCTGGAAATGGGTCTGCGCCAGATGCAGCTGCGCAATTGCACAGCATTCTAATGGCGGCGACAATATCTGTTAACTGGATTATTAAGATAAGGGTTATCGGTTATATCGATATGCGATTTACTCTCCGTCAACTGCAAGTTTTCGTCGCCGTCGCCCAGCAGGAAAGCGTCTCACGCGCTGCTGGCCTTCTGGCCTTATCTCAATCCGCCGCCAGCACCTCGATCACCGAGCTGGAGCGTCAATCCAGCTGCCAATTATTCGACCGCGCCGGTAAACGCCTGAGCCTGAACGCCCTCGGCCATCAGCTGCTGCCTCAGGCCGTAGCGCTGCTGGACCAGGCCAAGGAGATCGAGGACCTGCTCAACGGCAAGTCGGGCTTCGGCTCCCTGGCCGTCGGCGCTACCCTGACCATCGGCAATTACCTGGCCACCCTGCTGATCGGCAGCTTCATGCAGCAGCATCCCGAAAGCCAGGTAAAACTGCATGTGCAGAACACTGCCAATATCGTGCACCAGGTTGCGCACTACGAAATTGACCTGGGTCTAATCGAAGGCGACTGCAGCCACCCCGATATCGAGGTGCAAACCTGGGTGGAGGATGAGCTGGTGGTGTTCTGCGCGCCTCAGCATCACCTGGCCAAGCGCGGTGTTGCCACCATGGAAGAGCTGACCCATGAGGCGTGGATCCTGCGCGAGCAAGGCTCAGGCACGCGCCTGACCTTCGACCAGGCCATGCGGCATCACCGCAGCGCGCTGAATATCCGCCTGGAGCTTGAGCACACTGAGGCAATCAAGCGCGCCGTGGAATCGGGATTGGGGATTGGCTGCATCTCGCGCCTGGCGCTTCGCGACGCGTTCCGCCGTGGCAGCCTGGTGCCGGTGGAAACCCCGGACCTGGACCTGGCGCGGCAGTTTTACTTCATCTGGCATAAACAGAAGTACCAGACCTCGGCGATGCGCGAGTTTCTGGAGCTGTGCCGCGCCTTCACCGCCGGGGTTCAGCGCAGCGACGAGATCGTGCTGCCGAACATCGCCTGATCTTTAGATCAGAATGACTGCCCATACCAGGGTAATCATGGTCAGCGCCACGAATTGCGCGGCGCTGCCCATGTCCTTGGCGTTTTTCGAGAGCGGGTGGCGGTCCAGGGAAATGCGGTCAATGGCCGCTTCCACGGCCGAATTGAGCAATTCGACGATCAAGGCCAGCAGGCATACTGCAATCAGCAACGCCCGTTCGACCCGGCTGACGTTCAGGAAAAAACTCAGCGGGACCAGGATGACGTTGAGCAACACCAACTGCCGGAACGCGGCCTCGCCAGTGAACGCCGCGCGCAGGCCATCCAGGGAATAACCTCCAGCATTGAAGATACGTTTGATACCGGTTTGACCCTTGAAAGGCGACATAGACGTAGGCAACTGAACCAAAGAAGTGGGGAAACTAGATCACGCAAAGTCAAAAAAGCGTGAATCGGTAACAGCTTAATGCTGCGAAATTGACTCAAGTTGTTGCAAGAGCAGCGCCGCCTGGGTCCGCGTGCGCACACCCAGCTTACGGAAGATCGCGGTCACATGGGCCTTGATGGTCGCTTCGGACACGCTCAGCTCATAGGCAATCTGCTTGTTCAACAGGCCTTCGCAGACCATGGTCAACACCCGGAACTGCTGGGGCGTCAGACTGGCCAAGCCATCGCGGGCGGCCTTGGCTTCGTCGGAGACGTTGATTTCTTCGAACGCTTGCGGCGGCCAGGAGACATCACCGTCCAGCACCTTGCGTACGGCGTTCTGGATATCGTCCATGGCGCTGGACTTGGGGATGAAACCGCTGGCCCCAAACTCCTTGGAGCGCACCACCACGTCAGCGTCCTCCTGGGCCGAGACCATCACCACGGGAATCTGCGGGTACTGCCCACGCAGCAGCACCAACCCCGAGAAACCGTAGGCGCCAGGCATGTTCAGGTCGAGCAGCACCAGGTCCCAGTCGGATTTTTCGGTGAGGCGGGCTTCCAGCTCGGCAATGCTGGCCACTTCAACCAGACGCACATCCGGGCCGAGGCCCAGCGTGACGGCCTGGTGCAGCGCACTGCGAAACAACGGGTGGTCATCGGCTATCAGGATTTCGTATGTGGCCATTGATTAAATGATCCTGTTTTTTATGGCAGCCTTGATGGGTTCAAGGTTAGCCAGTACACAAGGCAATGACCAGGCAGCCATTGCCATAGGGCACGTTCAACGTCAAATGCACGTGAAACGACGTCGAAAATTCACGGTTGCGCCCCAATCGGCGCCCAGCATGCCCAGCGTAGCCTGGGGGGTCAAGCACTACGCCCGTGGGCATTTTAGCGGGTTGCAGGTTTACAGTGCCATCATGCAAACGTCGTCTGGCTATACCGCCGGTATATAGGGCGCAAGTCGCGTATGGACGACATCGGAGGCGTCCAAAGGCATCTGGAACTTGGCGGCCAGATAATGGGTGCTGAACACATCGAGGTAGGCGTCCAGCACTTCGCTGGCAACTTCATCGCCGGCCAGTTCCAGACACAGCGCCGCGACTTCGGCGGTACAGAAATGATCATCACGCTTGGATCGGCGCAGTTTGTAGCGCGAGAGTTGCTCAGGCGCCAGGCTCAGGACTGGCAAGTGCTCCAGATACGGGCTTTTGCGGAACATCTTGCGCGCTTCACTCCAGGTGCCGTCGAGCAGGATGAATAACGGGCGCTTGCCCTCTGTCACGATGACTTGGCTGACCACCCGTTCAGGCGCCACGAATTCGCCGGGGAATACGATGTAAGGCTGCCATTGCGGGTCTGCAAGCAAGGTGAGCAAATCCGCGTCGACTTCGGTGCGCGCCCAGGGGAACGCGGTGGTGTCGGCGATGACGTCGGCGATCAGCCAGCCGGTGTTGCTGGGTTTCATCGGTTCAACATCATGCATCAGCAAGCACATCGCGGACCGGGCCTCGACCTTGGGCCGCCAGGCGCACAGGCAGTACTCGGGAATCACCCGGCAGCCGGGGCAGCGTTCGGCGCGGGAGCCACGGTTGACGAAGGGCTTGACGGCGCGAGCCAGGCGCTGGGTGCGCAGACGGGAAACGGCGTGGCTCATCGGATGCGCCGCTGGAACGGGTAAATCGACACGGATAGAACTCGTGAAAGGCTGAAGTGGCCGCAGTTTACCAGCGATACGCCTGGCTGTAGTGGCAAGGGGTCACCTATAATTGCGCGCCACTGAACGCACAGCGCAGTGGCTGGTCTATGCACCAGTAACCGAATCAGGAGAGTTTCATGCTGCGTTCCATGCTGCGCCTTGTCGCCCCATCCATCGCCCTTGCGCTGGTATTGCCTGTGGGCGCACATGCGGCCTCGCTGCTGGAGGCCCAGATGAACAGGAAACTGCAAAGCGTCGCGGCTGAGAGCAACAAAGACCTGCCCCGGGAAATCGACGAAAAAACCCTGGAAGTGGCCTACACCGTTGAAGGCATGCAGTTGATCGATCACTTGAGCGTGATGTCCGACCGCGCCGAGCAAATGCGCGCCAACCCCAAGGCTGTGTATTTCCAACTGGGGCAAAGCGTGTGCCTGAACAAAGGCTACCGCGAGCTGATGGCCAAAGGCGCCGTGATGCGCTACGAAATCACTGAGAACAAGACTAACCGTCCTGTGGCATCGGTGAAGTTCGTGGAAGCGGATTGCCCGGCACCGGCGAAAAAGAAAAAGTAATTCCGTCTGACCTTCGCGCGCTGCTCCCAGTGGCGCGCACTCCCCCGCGCCAACGCCCCTCAAGCAGCCAGGCTCTGTGTGAGCAACCAATAAGCGGTTGCCAGCCAAGGGTTTTTCGGCCCATGATCAAGCCATCCCAACCGCTCACTCACAGCACTTTTCATGCTGTTCTGTAACATTTTCAGGGCAAAAGAAGGTTGCCCCCTGCGGCAAGCAGCGACACATGTAGTGTCGTAGCCTCCGGCGAACTTCTCGTCGGCTACCCGGCCCTGCAAGAAGGAGAAGTTGAATGCCTTACGAACCGAACGACAGCCTGCTCCAGCATTTTGAAAAAAACGGGGCCGACCTCACGCAGCAGGTCGAAGCTCAACTCCAACTGATCGCCCCCGACAGCCCGAATATCCCTCTGTACCGCGACATGATCCTCACCGTGCTGCGCATGGCACAGGACGACCGCAACCGCTGGAATGCCAAGATCACCCTGCAAGCCATCCGAGAACTGGACAACGCCTTCCGCGTGCTCGAACAGTTCAAGGGCAGACGCAAGGTCACCGTATTCGGCTCGGCCCGCACGCCGGTGGAAAGCCCACTGTATGCGCTGGCCCGGGAAGTGGGCGCAGCGCTGGCGCGCTCGGAACTGATGGTGATTACCGGTGGCGGTGGCGGCATCATGGCCGCGGCGCACGAAGGCGCAGGCCTGGAGCACAGCCTGGGGTTTAATATCACCCTGCCATTTGAACAGCATGCCAACCCGACGATTGATGGCACCGACAACCTGCTGTCCTTTCACTTCTTCTTTACCCGCAAGCTGTTTTTCGTCAAGGAAGCCGATGGACTGGTGTTATGCCCTGGCGGGTTCGGCACTCTGGATGAAGCGCTGGAAGTGCTGACGCTGATCCAGACCGGCAAGAGTCCGCTGGTACCGGTGGTGTTACTGGATGCGCCGGGGGGCGGGTTCTGGCAAGGCGCGCTGGACTTTATCCGCAGCCAGTTGGAAGCCAATCGCTATATCTTGCCAACTGACCTCAAGCTGGTGCGACTGGTGTATAGCGCTGAAGAGGCCGTGGAAGAGATCAATAAGTTTTATGCCAACTTCCACTCCACTCGCTGGTTGAAGCGTGAGTTTGTGATGCGCATGAATCATCCCCTCAGTGATGGGGCGTTGGCCCACTTGCAGAGCGAGTTTGCCAGCCTGCGCTTGAGCGGTGACTTCAAGCAGCTTGCCTATACCGGCGAGGAACATGATGAAGCGCGCTTCAGCCATTTAACGCGTTTGGTATTCAACTTTAATGGACGAGACCAGGGCCGGTTGCGGGAATTGGTGGATTACATCAATTTGCCGGAGAACTGGGTGCAGGCTCAGGGGAAGGCGCAGCAGCGGGTGACGCCGGAGACGGCTTGATTTTTTAAGCAAAAAAAGGAGCCCACTATTTTCATAGTGGGCTCCTTTTTGGGGGCGTTTCAGTGAAGTGAGCGGTGAGTTGATTGGGGCTGCTACGCAGCCCAGCGCGGGGCAAGCCCGCTCACCACAGCAAGCCCGCTTATCACAACGAGCCTGTACAACATGACAAGCGCGTTTAACACGGTTTCAGTCGTCCATGTCTCGGCCGCTGAGCAAGCGGCTGATCATCTCCATCGAAAATCCACGGTAACTCAAGAAGCGGCCTTGTTTCGCACGCTCCCTGGCATCGATCGGCAGATGGCCAGAGAACTTGCGACGCCAAGTGTCTTCCAACTGCGACTGCCAACTGATCCCACACTCACGCAGGGCGAGGTCGATATCGGCACGTTGCAGGCCACGCTGGCTCAGCTCTTCACGAATACGCGCAGGGCCATAACCGGAACGGGCTCGGTAGGAGACAAAACTTCGAGGTAACGGGATTCGGACAGCAGCCCTTCTTCCGTTAAACGGTCAAGGGCCGTATCGATCATCTGCAGGGTCTGCGCCGCGCTGACGAGCTTACGCGTCAGCTCGACTCGCCCATGCTCGCGGCGAGCGAGCAGGTCCATCGCAGTGCGCCGAACGGCGACGAGTGTATCCAGTACAACAGTCATCGTTTGCTTCA
>NZ_JADDUM010000200.1 GCF_015163715.1 Pseudomonas cyclaminis | reverse complement strand
TTGTCTGGAAAAACGGGGGCGGCTTGATGGGGCTCTGGCGCCAGCCCAGCGCGGGGCAAGCCCGCTCACCACAACAAGCCTGCTCACCACAACAAGCCCGCTCAGCACCAAAAGCCAGCTCACCATAATGAGCATGCTCACCACAGAAGCCCGCTCCGTTCCCTTATCAGGCCTGCCTTTTATCCCAATCGAATATTCAAGCTCTGCGCATCGCCCGTGCGTGCTGCACTGATCAATTGCTGCTTGGCCGCCGCATTCAGCGGATTCAACCAGCTCACCACTGTATGACTACGACCCAGGCGCAACGCCTCGCATGTCAGCTGCTGCGCACTTTGCGCACCACGTGGTTGTAGCAGCAGGATACGCTCACGATTCAGGCCGGCGTCCCGCAGCCAGGCCTGGGTCAGGCTGGCGGGTGGGGCGATCAGGGTCAGCCAGCGTGCATCTTGCTCTTCGCTCAGATCACGAAGGATCGGCGCCAATAGGCTCAGGCAGCTCCCAGCCGCACCGCGCAACGACAGTTCACTGAACGCCTCGGGTTCGGCGCTCCAGGGCGCCTCGACCGTTTCCTTGAGGATGGGCGCAAGGGGTTGGGCCATAAAGGCCTCGAACAGCGACAGTTGAGTGTGTTGTGGGGTGTGTATGAGCTGCATGGTGCCTCCTCTAGCGGCGAATGACGCCGACGCTCAAGCCTTCGATCACCAGGTCCTGATCTTTCAGGTTCACTTCAATTGGGGCGAACTCAGGGTTCTCAGCCAGGAGCCAGACCTTGCTGCCTTCGCGCTTGAAGCGTTTGACGGTGACTTCATCGCCGATACGGGCAACGACGATCTGGCCATTACGGGCTTCGCGGGTGGTGTGGACGGCCAGCAGGTCGCCATCAAAGATGCCCACGTCTTTCATGCTCATGCCGTGTACCCGCAACAGGTAGTCGGCACGCGGATGGAAGAAGGTGGGGTTGATGTTGCAGGACTCCTCGACGTGCTGCTGTGCCAGGATCGGCGCGCCAGCGGCAACACGGCCGATGATCGGCAGTGTCGATTCGTCGGCCTTGGCTTCGAAGCCAGGGATGCGAATACCGCGCGAGGCACCGGGCGTCATCTCGATCGCGCCTTTGCGAGCGAGGGCCTTGAGGTGTTCTTCAGCGGCGTTGGGGGACTTGAACCCCAGTTCCAGCGCAATTTCGGCTCGTGTCGGCGGATAGCCGTTGTCATCGAGGCAGCGCTTGATAAAAGCCAGAATCTCAGCTTGGCGTGGCGTCAGTTTTAGCATGTTGATCGCTCTGTCTTTTTATACAGTGACTGGGATTATATACAGTGAACTGCACTTGGCAATCATCCTTTTGTTCGCCTCCGCTGGACGGTCGTTGGCCATCCTTCCTACAGCGCAGAGATAGCGCTGCCTACAGACCCGTAAGGATGTGATTAAATAGTGATGAAATAGATGACTGCCCGGCCGGAAAGCGAACCCGCAGGCTTGACAAGACACACCCTGAAACGTATGTTTCAAACAAGTGTTTGTCAGGCGGAGTAGTCATGGCCCAGTCGGAAACCGTTGAACGCATTCTCGATGCTGCCGAGCAATTGTTCGCGGAAAAAGGATTTGCTGAAACTTCATTGCGGCTGATCACCAGCAAGGCCGGGGTCAACCTCGCCGCTGTGAACTACCATTTCGGCTCGAAGAAGGCCCTGATCCAGGCGGTGTTCTCGCGCTTCCTGGGGCCGTTCTGCGCCAGTCTCGATCGTGAACTCGAGCGTCGCCAAGCCAAGGCCGACCACAAACCCAGCCTCGAAGAGCTGCTGGAGATTCTCGTCGAGCAAGCCCTGGTGGTTCAGCCTCGCAGCGGTAACGACCTGTCGATCTTCATGCGGCTGTTAGGCCTGGCGTTCAGCCAGAGCCAGGGCCACTTGCGGCGCTACCTGGAAGACATGTACGGCAAGGTGTTCCGTCGCTATATGTTGCTGGTCAACGAAGCGGCGCCGCGTATTCCTCCTATCGAACTGTTCTGGCGCGTGCACTTCATGCTCGGTGCGGCAGCGTTCAGCATGTCCGGGATCAAGGCATTGCGTGCGATTGCCGAGACCGATTTCGGCGTCAATACTTCCATCGAACAGGTCATGCGCCTGATGGTGCCGTTCCTCGCCGCCGGCATGCGCGCCGAAACCGGCGTGACCGACCCTGCCATGGCCGCTGCACAGTTGCGTCCACGCAGCAAAACCGTCCCGGTTCCCGCCAAGGTTTGACCGTTCCGGGTGTGCGCGGCAGCTTGCATCCGCTAAGCTAGCCGCCATGTCGAATTCAGCTATTTACTCGCAACCCGTTGTGCTTGCTGCGCTTATCGCGTGAAGCAAGGGCAACGGGTTGTGTGCGTTATATAAGGAAGGTTTATGACTGCTGCCCTGCAAGGTTCTTTGATGGTCGACGTCGCCGGTACCTGGCTGACGGCCGAGGATCGCCACTTGTTGCGCCAGCCTGAAGTGGGCGGCCTGATCATTTTTGCGCGCAATATCGAGCACCCGCGCCAGGTGCGGGAGTTGAGTGCGGCGATTCGTGCCGTGCGCCCAGACCTGTTGCTGGCCGTCGATCAGGAAGGCGGCCGTGTGCAGCGCCTGCGCCAGGGCTTTGTGCGCCTGCCGGCCATGCGTGCATTGGCGGATAACCCCAACGCCGAATACCTGGCCGAACAGTGCGGCTGGATCATGGCCACCGAAGTGCTGGCCGTCGGCCTGGACCTGAGCTTCGCCCCCGTGCTGGACCTGGACTACCAGCGCAGCGCCGTGGTCGGCACCCGATCCTTCGAAGGCGACCCCGAGCGCGCCGCCGTGCTCGCCGGTGCATTTATCCGTGGCATGAACAGCGCCGGCATGGCCGCGACCGGCAAGCACTTCCCCGGCCACGGTTGGGCCGAGGCCGACTCCCACGTCGCCATTCCCAATGACGAGCGCAGCCTGGAACAGATTCGGGCCAACGACCTGGTGCCTTTCTCACGCCTGAGCAAGCAACTGGCGGCGGTGATGCCGGCGCACGTCATTTATCCGCAAGTCGATAACCAGCCCGCCGGCTTCTCGCGCCGCTGGCTGCAGGACATTCTGCGTGGTGAGCTGCAGTTTGACGGGGTGATTTTCAGCGATGACCTGTCCATGGCTGGTGCCCATGTGGTCGGCGACGCGGCCAGTCGGATTGAAGCGGCGCTGACTGCCGGTTGCGACATGGGCCTGGTGTGCAATGACCGGGCGGCTGCCGAGCTTGCCCTCACTGCGGCACAGCGGATGAAGGTCAAGCCTTCGGCACGCATTGCGCGTATGCGCGGCCAGGCGATTGCCTCGACGGACTACAAGCAGGATCCCCGTTGGATGGGGGCGTTGGGCGCGCTTCGCACCGCTCAGTTGATCGAGTGATAACGGTTGTTTAGTTGAGACTCAAAACGTCGGAGATATCTGAATTCAGTAGCTGCCAATTCGTACTCGTAGGTAGGAAGTATCCGTTTTTATCTCTCTAGCGTTGGCTCTAAGATGTGTACCCATGAATAACTTGATGACACGCCTCGGTAGCCTGAACTGGCAAGAGAACTTCACTCCTCGCACACTTGATCGTGGTTTTGAGTACGTGGTTGAAGGTCGCGTCCAGATCATTGAAGTCGGGGCGCAGAGACTCATCGCAAAATGTAAGGGCTCTGGCGGCAGTGTCTATTCGCAGGTGATCACACTGGGGGCTAAAGACGACCCGCACTGGACCGATATTGATTGCGTCTGCACGTGCCCCGTGGGGGTAGATTGCAAGCATGCCGCAGCCGTTTTATTTGAGCTGATTGCGCTGTCGGATGAGCAGGGGGCGTCAGAAAGCGCACCTGGCGACCGCCTCAGTCCGCAGATCGAGCAATGGCTTAACAATATTCCTGCCACGCTTCCAGAGGTTGAAGCGCTGCCCAAAAGCAGCAGCACATGTTTGCTGTACCAGCTTAATCCTGACCCCTACTCAAACCGGTGGTCGCTGATGGTCTACCGGGCGCGCACCCTGAAAAAAGGTGGCTACGGCGAAATCAAAGGGCTGTACACCCTTGAAGAAACCCTGGCACGTTCCCCAGGCTACCTGCTTGAAGTGGACAAGCGCATCTGCCGGCTGCTCTTGCTCGGGCGAGCGTACGGACGCTATGGCAGTAGTTTTGCGCTGGAGGGTGAGGACGGCGCAGAAATTCTGAAGCTGGCACTCAAAACCCAACGGCTGTTCGTGGATTTTGATGCTCAGTTGGCGCTTAATGCTGGCCCTACGCGTGTTGCCCGCTTCAATTGGGCCGTACAGCCCGACGGTGGCTATCGACCGCGGTGGTCCTGCGACGAACTGCAACTGCACGAAGTTCTGCCGCTCAAACCGCTTCATTATTTGAATCTGGAGATCATGGAGCTGGGGGCGCTTGAATATGAGATGGACGACCGTCTTGCTATTCACCTGTCCAGCTTGCCCGAGATTCCGGCGAACCAGGTCGCGTTATTCAGCCATCGCATCAGTGCATCGGGCGCTCTAATTGCGCCGCCGCGTGAGTTGACCGAGCGAATAATCGATACGCTCGAGCCGCAGGCGCGTCTGACATTGGGTAGCGACGAATCCTATTCCTATAACTCTGAATTTCGCAGGCAGATGCCGACGCTCGAACATCGTGCCGCGCTGGCCTTTCGTTATGGCAATAGCGTGACCAGCGATAAGGTTGGCGCTGAAATACACGTGTTGAGCGGTAATGAAACCCAGCGTATCCAACGCAAGCCTCTGGCCGAAAAGGCCCTGCGCAAAGTCCTGACCAAACTTGGCTTTGCCAAGGTCAATCGCAAGACGCGCGCATTGCCGGAAAGTGCCGGCGAGATGTTCGACCTGCCCGCAGATGAAGCCTGGTTAAACTTCATTGACCATCAGTTGCCCGCCCTTCGAGAGGCGGGTTGGGAGGTCATCCTCCATCCGGGTTTTTACTACGACGTGGCGGCCGTGGACCATTGGTACGCAGACATCGAGGAATCGCCCGGTCACGAGTGGTTTGACCTTGAGCTGGGAATCGAGGTCAACGGTGAGCGCCACAGCCTGCTGCCTATCGTACTCGACTTGATGCGCCGTCAGCCCAGGCTGCTGGATCCCACCTATATGGCTGGACGTGGCGATGACGAGCGAGTGCTGGTCAGCTTGGGTTCAACGGGTGGGTACGCCAAGGTTGCGCTGCCCTACGGTCGTATCAAGCCCCTGATGGCGACCCTTGGCGAACTCTACCTGCGTGCTCCCGAGGGCACCGCGCTGCGCTTGAGCGCCCCGGATGCCGCGCGGCTCAGCGATCTGGAAGGTCTTCCCCTGGTCTGGCAAGGCGGTGAGCGCGTGCGTGATTTCGCCAGGCGCCTCAAAGACTCCACTCATGCCCATGTAGCCGCTCCCACCGGCCTGAACGCTGAACTTCGCGGCTATCAGCTCGAAGGGCTGAACTGGATGCAGACCCTGCGTGAACTGGAAGTCGGCGGGATTCTCGGCGATGACATGGGCCTGGGCAAAACCCTGCAGGCCCTTGCCCATCTGCTCTGCGAAAAGCAGGCCGGCCGATTGCAAACCCCTGCATTGGCGGTGATGCCCACCAGCCTGATTCCCAACTGGATGGATGAAGCGACGCGTTTCACGCCGCAGCTCAAGGTACTGGCGTTGCACGGCGCTCAGCGTCAGGGCGATTTTACCCGTCTGACCGATTACGACCTGGTACTGACCACCTACGCACTGTTGCCGCGCGACCTTGAAGTGCTGCAGCCCCAGTGCTGGAGTGTGCTGATTCTCGACGAAGCGCAGAACATCAAGAACCCCAACAGCAAGGCCGCCCAGGCCGCCCGGCAACTGGCGGCGACCAGCGTCTGTGCCTGAGCGGCACGCCCCTGGAAAACCACCTGGGTGAGTTGTGGTCGCTGTTTCATTTCCTCTTGCCCGGTTGGCTGGGCGACAGCAAAACCTTCAACCGCGATTACCGCACGCCAATCGAGAAGCACGGCAATGCCCAACGCATGCAGCACCTCACGGCGCGGATCAAACCCTTCCTGTTGCGGCGCAAGAAGGAACAGGTAGCCACCGAGTTACCGCCCAAGACCGAGATCGTCCATTGGGTGGATTTGAGCGATGCGCAGCGGGACGTCTACGAAACCGTGCGCGTGGCGATGGACAAGAAAGTGCGTGACGAAATCAGCCGTCACGGTGTGGCCCGCAGTCAGATCATCATTCTCGAAGCACTGCTCAAGCTGCGTCAGGTGTGCTGCGATTTACGCCTGGTCAAATCGGCACCCGCGACCAAAGCGGCCAAGGCCGGAACCGGGAAACTGGGCAGTTTGATGGAGATGCTCGAAGAACTGCTCAGTGAAGGCCGGCGAATTTTGCTGTTCTCGCAATTCACGTCGATGCTGGCGTTGATTGAAGAAGAGTTGAAGCAACGGGGGGTTGAATATTCGATCCTGACCGGCGAAACCCTCGACCGACGTACGCCGGTGAAAAACTTCCAGGACGGCAGGACGCCGTTGTTCCTGATCAGCCTGAAGGCGGGCGGGACGGGCTTGAACCTGACGGCAGCGGATACGGTGATTCATTACGATCCGTGGTGGAACCCGGCAGTGGAAAACCAGGCGACCGATCGGGCGTACCGGATAGGGCAGGACAAGCCGGTGTTCGTGTACAAGATGATTGCGCGTGGAACGGTCGAGGAGAAGATCCAGGCGTTGCAATTGGAAAAGGCAGCATTGGCCGACGGTGTGCTTGAGGGCGGCGCGAGTGCCGGCTGGAAGCTGGAGCAGCGGGATATTGAGGCACTGTTTGCGCCGTTGCCTCTCTGAAGACCGTGTTGTGCCCTTCGCGAGCAAGCCCGCTCCCACAGTTTGATTTGTGAATACATTCAAGTGTGGGAGGGGGCTTGCCCTCGATGGCGATCCGCCGGTCAGCGCTTCTCTTGCTTGTTGGGCAACGGCGCAAACAGCGCCTCGATATCCTCGTTGCCCAACTGCCAATCCCCGGTGGTGCGCCCATCCAGCACGCCCGCTGCCAGGTCGGATTTTTCCTTCTGCAGGTGCTGGATTTTTTCCTCCACCGTGCCCCGCGCAATCATCTTGTACACGAACACCGGTTTCTCCTGACCAATGCGATACGCACGGTCCGTGGCCTGGTTTTCCGTGGCCGGGTTCCACCACGGGTCGTAGTGGATCACCGTGTCGGCTTCGGTCAGGTTCAGGCCAACGCCGCCTGCCTTCAGGCTGATCAGAAAAATCTGCAGCTTGCCACTCTGGAAGTCCTTCACCGGCGTGCGCCGATCCCGGGTTTGGCCGGTGAGCAGTGCGTAGGCAATCCCGCGTTTTTTCAGTTCGGCTTCGATCAGGCTCAGCATCGAAGTGAACTGCGAAAACAACAGAATCCGCCGGCCTTCGGCAAACAACTCGTCGAGCATGTCCAGCAGGCTGTCGAGCTTGCCCGAGCTGCTGCCACGGGCGGGCAGCGTGGCGTCGTTGACCAGGCGCAAATCACAGCAGACCTGGCGCAGCTTGAGCAGCGCTTCAAGGATGATGATCTGGCTGCGCGCCACGCCCTTGCGGGTGATCTCGTCGCGGACCTTCTTGTCCATGGCCAGGCGCATGGTTTCGTAAACGTCGCGCTGGGCTTCGTTGAGGTCGACCCAGTGGATGATTTCGGTCTTGGGCGGCAATTCCGTCGCCACTTGTTCCTTGGTGCGGCGCAGCAGGAAGGGTTTTATCCGACCGTTGAGGTGCTGCAATCGCACTTCGCTGGCGCGCTTTTCGATGGGCACGCGGTAATCGCGGTTGAAGCTTTTTACGTCGCCCAGCCAGCCCGGCAGCAGGAAGTGGAACAGCGACCACAGCTCGCCCAGGTGATTTTCCAGCGGGGTGCCACTCAGGCACAGGCGCTGTCGTGCGTTCAACTCACGCGCTGCCTGGGCCGCTTTACTCGACGGGTTCTTGATGTATTGGGCCTCGTCGAGGATCAGTACATGCAAGGGCAGGGCAGCGAGGGTGTCGATGTCCTTTGGCAGCAGCGCGTAGGTGGTAAGCAGCAGGTCATAATCCTGCAGATTGGCGAAGTGTTTCTTACGCGTTGCGCCGTACAGGGCTTGCACCCTGAGTTGCGGAGTGAAGTGGGCCGCCTCGTCGAGCCAGTTAGGAATCAGGCTGGTGGGCATCACCACCATGCACGGTCGATCCAGGCGCCCGGCGATCTTTTCGCTGAGGATATGCGCCAAGGTCTGCAGGGTTTTGCCCAGGCCCATGTCATCCGCAAGAATCCCGCCGACCTCCAGCTGGCGCAGTGACTGCATCCAGCTCAGGCCTTCCTGCTGGTACGGGCGCAAGGTCGCGTTCAAGCCTTCGGGCGCGACGCAGGTGAAGTCCTTGATATCCCGCAGGCGTTGGGCAAAGTTGCGGATCTTCTCACCGCCTTCCCATTGCAGCGGCAGGTCTTCCAGCGGGTTCAACCGGATCGCATCGGCCTTGGCCAAGCGCAGCGTGGTGGTGCCGGCTTCCTGTAGGTAAAACTCCCCAAGCGTCGCCAGTACTGGCTTCAGGCGCCCGTAAGGCAATGCCACTTGCAGTGGGCCGTGGCCGTAGGGCAGGCCAGGGATATTCACCAGGATCAGTTCGTCATCGCGACGGCGTGCGAGTTTTTCCGGGTTGAGGATCTCGGTGTGAGAGCGCATCAGGTTCAACAGAATCGGCAACAGGCTCAGCCGTTCACCGTTGACGATGATCCCCAGTTCCAGGTCAAACCAGTCACGCTCATGGCCTTCATCGACGGTGGCGTACCAGTCGTCCACCGGGCTCAGGTCGAAGCCGAAATCCTCATCGATCTGCAACTCCCAGCCTTCGGCGCGCAAAGTGGGCGAAACGTTGAGGGTGAAGTTCAGCCAGGCGCTGTCATTGACCATCTCGAACAGCTCGCCGGCGCTTTCCGGCAATGCCTTGCTCTGGCGCGTGGCGATTTTGAAGCCCAGCAGGCGCAGTTGTTCGCGATAGGGTTGTTCCAGCTCCGGGTGGCGCTTGATGCGCAGGCTCTGGGTTTCCTGGCGCACGATAATGTCGGCGTTCTTTTGCCCGCTGACATAGTTGCCCAAGTAGTTGAACGACAGCGCCGCACGGTGCTGGATGTAGCGCTGCATTTTGCCGTTGCGCGGTTCAAACGCACTGAACTCGACACTCGCCAGCCACAAACGCGGCACCGGCGGCACGTCTTCCATCACCACTTGCGGTAACACCACGCGATTGTCCAGCACCGCCTGGAGCTTCTCCAACAGCTCGGCATCCTGGGCGGCTGCCGGGTAGGCCAGGGTTTCCTGGACCTTGAGCAAGACGGCGGCAATATGTTTGCAATTGGTATGCACCGGGCAGGTGCAGCGGCTGTCCACCAGGATCAGCGAGCCCTTGGCCGATTCACGCAGCGAGATGGTTTGCCGGTACACGTTGCCGCCCGAGCCTTCGCAGCTGGCGATGATGGTGCTGTCACCGGATTCGACGATGCGTACCCGATTCTCCAGCGCGTAACGTCGCCCGCGCTCCAGGCTCTGCTCTTTGAAGCGATTGGCCCACGAAGGGGCCAGGGGTTTGGTCAACGACGACGTCAGGGGCATGGCGCTGGATCAGTCCTGAATGTCAGGCGGAGGTGCGCTGGGTGGCTTGGCGGTCAGCGAAGTGATCTTGATCAGCAGTGCGAGGTGGCCACCATCCAGGTAGTTGAGTTGGTTGTTCTTGGTGCGCACGTCGGTCTGGTTCAGGTGCTCGCTGGCAATCACGCTGCCGTTGCTGTCGAACTGATTGACCCAGAATTGCGCGTCGATATCGGTAAAACGCCCCAGTTGCAGGTTCAGCGTGCCCTCGATAGGGAACTGGCCGAACTGTTCCTGGCCGTCGGTGATCGCGATTTTGACCGGTTGTTCGCCAAGGTTCTGTTCCCAGGCCTTGTGCGCCAGCACGGTGTAGCTGTTATCGGCGCTGAGCTTGTCGACGATGTTGTTCAGGCGCGGCGGGCTCATTTTATCGCCCAGGCGCACGGCCCCGGCATCCCAGTTTTCCGGCGCGGCGCGGCTGTTGATCACCGGTTCCGCATTTTGGCGCACCAGGATCATTTCTACCTGGTACGGGCTGTCGGCAAATGCCGAAGGCGCCAGTACCACCAACAACAAGCTCAGAATGCGGAACAGGCGCATTGGGGCGTCCTTCAAACAGATTTCGGGATGAGGCGCTCAAACAGCGCCTCCAGGGTATTAAAGCGCTCTTCGGCACGTTCCATCGGCACCATGAACTTGAACAGCGTAGCCCCTTCGAACTTGTAGCGGTTGGGCTGGCCCTGGATCAGCTTGATCAGCACCAACGGGTCTACCGGCGTCTGCGCTTCGAACTCGATCCGCCCGCCCTGCGGCCCGGCGTCGACTTTCTTTATACCGAGCTGCTCGGCCTGCAATTTAAGCAGGGTCAGGCGCACCAGGTTCTTGGTCGGTTCCGGCAGCAGGCCGAAGCGGTCGATCATCTCCACCTGCAAGTCCTTGAGGCCTTCTTCGTCGGTGGCCGAAGCGATGCGCTTGTACAGGATCAGCCGTGCGTGCACGTCCGGCAGGTAGTCTTCCGGAATCAACGCCGGCAGGCGCAGGTTGATTTCCGGACCGCCGCCCAAGGGTTGGTCGAGGTTCGGTTGCTCGCCCTTGCGGATGGCTTTCACCGCGCGTTCGAGCATCTCCATATAGAGGGTGAAACCTACTGCCTGGATCTGCCCGCTCTGCCCGTCGCCCAGCAGTTCGCCGGCGCCACGGATTTCCAGGTCGTTGGTGGCCAGCACAAAACCTGCGCCCAGGTCCTGGGTGTTGGCGATCGCCTCAAGGCGCTTCTCGGCGTCGGACGTGATCTGTTGGCGCGGCGGTGTCAGCAAATAGGCGTAGGCCTGGTGGTGACTGCGACCGACGCGGCCACGCAGTTGGTGCAGCTGCGCCAGGCCGAATTTATCGGCGCGCTCGATGATAATGGTGTTGGCGCTTGGCACGTCGATACCGGTCTCGATGATGGTCGAGGCGATCAACACGTTGAAGCGCTTGTGATAGAAGTCGCTCATCACCTGTTCGAGTTCACGTTCGCGCATCTGCCCGTGGCCGATGGCGATCCGCGCTTCCGGCACCAGTTCGGCGAGGTCGGCGGCGCATTTCTCGATGGTTTTCACATCGTTGTGCAGGTAGTACACCTGGCCACCCCGCAGCAATTCCCGCAGCAGGGCTTCTTTTACCGTGCTTTTGTTCTGCTCCATGACGAAGGTGCGCACCGAGAGGCGGCGCGCCGGCGGCGTGGCGATGATCGACAGGTCGCGCATGCCCGACACCGCCATGTTCAGCGTGCGTGGGATGGGCGTCGCTGTGAGCGTAAGAATATCGACTTCACTGCGCAGGGCTTTGAGCTGCTCTTTCTGGCGCACGCCGAAGCGGTGTTCTTCGTCGATGATCACCAGGCCCAGGTTCTTGATCTTTACGTCGTCCGACAGCAGCTTGTGCGTGCCGATCACGATGTCGATCTTGCCTTCGGCCAAGTCGGCGACGGCAGCATTCACTTCCTTGGCCGACTTGAAGCGGCTCATCACTTCGACGGTCACCGGCCAGTCGGCAAAGCGGTCGCGGAAGCTGTTGTAGTGCTGCTGGGCGAGCAGGGTGGTCGGCACCAGGATCGCGACCTGGCGGCCACCGTGTACGGCGATAAAGGCGGCGCGCATGGCCACTTCGGTCTTGCCGAAACCCACGTCGCCGCACACCAGGCGGTCCATCGGCTTGGGCGCGAGCATGTCGGCGCGCACGGCTTCGATGGTGGTTTGCTGGTCCGGGGTTTCCTCGAAAGCGAAGCCGGCGCTGAAGGTGGCGTAGTCGGCTTTCGGGTCGGCGAAGGCATAGCCTTCGCGGGCGGCGCGGCGGGCATAGATGTCGAGCAGCTCGGCGGCAACATCGCGAACCTGCTCGGCAGCCTTGCGCTTGGCCTTCTGCCAGGTCTCGGAGCCCAGGCGGTGCAACGGCGCCAGGGCGTCGTCGCTGCCGGTGTAGCGGGCGATCAGGTGCAGGCTGGCGACCGGCACGTAGAGCTTGGCGCCCTCGGCGTATTCCATGGTGAGGAATTCGGCGGCCTGGTTATCGATCTCCAGGGTCTGCAAACCGAGGTAGCGGCCCACGCCGTGGTCGATGTGCACCACCGGCGCGCCTTCGCGCAGTTCGGTGAGGTTTTTGATGACTGCGTCGTTGTTGGCGTCGGCACGTTTTTCGCGACGGCGACGCTGCATCACGCGCTGGCCGAACAGTGGGCTCTCGGCGATCAGCGCCAGGGCCGGGTCATCCAGCAGCAGGCCTTCGTCGAGCGGGGCGATGGTGATCGCCAGGCGCTCTTTGCTTTTGACAAAATCCGGCCAGCTGTCGACGGTTTTTGGCCGCAGCTTCAGGCGTTCCAACAACTCCAGCAGCACTTCACGGCGGCCGGCGGACTCGGCGGTAAACAGCACGCGGCCGGGGAAGTCACTGATGAAGTTGGACAAGGCCTCCAGGGGCTGCGTGGCTTTGGCTTGAATCGCCAAGTCCGGCAGCGTTCCCGCCGGGAAGCGCTCACGGCCGCTTCCAGCCTCCACATCCTGCTGGCTGGCCACCACGCGCGGCCAGTTTTTCAGGCGGGCGAAGCAGTCTTCCACCGGCAGGAACAGCTCGGCCGGCGGCAATAATGGACGGGACGGGTCGACGCGGCGCTCTTCGTAACGGTTACGCACGTCGTTCCAGAAGTTTTCCGCGGCTTGCTCGATGCCCGGCAGCGAGAACACCTGGGTGTCCTGGGGCAGGTAATCGAACAGGGTCGAGGTTTCGTCGAAGAACAACGGCAGGTAGTACTCGATACCGGCCGGGGTAATCCCGCTGCTCAAGTCCTGAAAGATCGGGCAGCGACGGAAGTCGACATCGAAGCGTTCACGAAAGCGCGCCTTGAAGCGGGTGACCGCGTCTTTTTGCAGCGGGAATTCCCGTGCGGGCAGCAGCTTGACCGAGTCAACCTTGTCGATGGAGCGTTGGTTTTCCGGATCGAAGGTGCGCAGGGTCTCGATTTCGTCATCGAACAGGTCGATGCGGTACGGCAACTTGCTGCCCATCGGGAACAGGTCGATCAGCGCGCCGCGCACCGCGAACTCACCGTGCTCGTACACCGTGTCCACGCAGCGGTAGCCGCTGGCTTCGAGGCGCGTGCGCATCTGTTCCACATCGAGCTTCTGGCCGATATCCAGCACCAGGCTGCTGCCCAGCAGGAACTTGGTCGGGGCCAGGCGATGCAGCGCCGTGGTAATCGGCACCACCAACACGCCGTGGGCCAGTTCCGGCAGACGGTACAGGCTGGCGATGCGCTGGGAGATGATGTCCTGGTGCGGCGAGAACAAGTCGTAGGGCAGGGTTTCCCAGTCGGGAAAATGCAGCACCGGCAAATCGGGGGCGAAGAAGCTCAGCTCCTGCTCCAACCGTTCGGCACTTTGGCTGTCGGCGGTGAGCAGCAGGGTAAAGCGCTTGGCTGCGCTGGCAGCCTCGGCAATGGCCAGGCTCAGGGCGGCACCGGGCAGATTGCCCCAGTGCTGTTTACCTGCCGCGGCAGGGAGTAGCGGTAGACGCAGAACGGGCACGGAAGGTTGAGCTCCAAGCGTTGCGACAAAGTCGGTAATTGTAACGGGCCAAGGTGCCGCCTGTCAGTTGCTGACTGTGCCTATTACGGTTTGTAGAAAATGTAGTGGCTAAGACAAACAATGGCGTGTTTTGACTCAATATGTAGTGCCAAAAAGCGCAAATGTTTAGGAGGGTTACGGACAAGTCGGATGACTCACCCAACTAGTGGCCTTCTGGAACCCGCGTATTTACTGGGCTGTAGCGGGGCGGTATTTTTTCGCAAGGACTTTTTGTTGTCTGGCGCGCATTGCGACGAGGGCGGTCGGGCGGCATAATGTAGCCCCTTTTTTCAGCCCCTACATGTGGAAGGTTCCCGTGACTCAGAAGCCCGACCAGTGTCTTGGTGAATGGATCGACCGTGAAGCACTCGCAGAAGCGATGATCCCGCTTATCGGTCAGCTGTACCGCAATAACAATGTGGTGAGCTCGATCTATGGCCGCAGCCTGATCAACCAGTCCGTCATCGCGATTCTCAAGGCGCACCGCTTTGCGCGCCATCGCTCTGCCGACGACAGCGAACTCTCCGTCCACGAAACATTCCCACTGCTCAAGGCCATGAGCGAGCTCAAGCTCGGCGCGGCCTCGGTAGACCTGGGCAAGTTGGCGTACAAATTCCGCAAGGAAGGCGCCGGCCGCACCGCCGAGCAGTTCGTGCGTGAAGAAATGGCCGATGTGGTTGGCCAGCAAAACGCCGCTGCCCGCAAAGGCACTGACGTTGTGCTGTACGGCTTCGGTCGTATCGGCCGTCTGCTGGCGCGCATCCTGATCGAAAAAACCGGTGGCGGCGACGGCCTGCGCCTGCGTGCCATCGTTGTGCGCAAAGGCGCCGACAACGACCTGACCAAACGCGCCAGCCTGCTGCGTCGCGACTCGGTACACGGTCCGTTCAACGGCACCATCGTCATCGACGAAGAAAACAACACCATCACCGCCAACGGTAACCTGATCCAGGTGATCTACGCGAAGAACCCGTCCGAGGTGGATTACACCCAGTACGGCATCAAGGACGCCCTGCTGGTGGACAACACCGGCGTATGGCGTGATGCCGAAGGCCTGGGCCAGCACCTGGCTTGCCCAGGTGTTGATCGCGTTGTTCTGACCGCGCCTGGCAAAGGCAAGCTGAAGAACATCGTGCACGGCATCAACCACGGTGAAATCACCGCTGACGACAAGATCGTCTCCGCCGCTTCCTGCACCACCAACGCCATCGTGCCGGTGCTCAAAGCGGTGAACGACAAGTTCGGCATCGTTAATGGTCACGTTGAAACCGTTCACTCGTACACCAACGACCAGAACCTGATCGACAACTTCCACAAAGGCGATCGCCGTGGCCGTAGCGCCGCGCTGAACATGGTCATCACCGAGACTGGTGCTGCTACCGCTGCTGCCAAGGCGTTGCCTGAGCTGGCCGGCAAGTTGACCGGTAACGCGATCCGCGTACCGACGCCAAACGTGTCGATGGCCATTCTCAACCTGAACCTTGAGACTGCCGCCACCCGTGAAGAGATGAATGAGTACCTGCGCTACATGGCGCTGCACTCCGATCTGCATAAGCAAATCGACTTCGTCAATTCCCAGGAAGTGGTATCCACTGACTTCGTTGGTTCGCGCCACGCCGGTGTAGTGGACGCGGAAGCGACCATCAGCCAGGACAACCGCGTTGTATTGTACGTTTGGTACGACAACGAGTTCGGTTACAGCTGCCAGGTGGTTCGCGTGATGGAAGACATGGCTGGGGTTAACCCGCCTGCGTTTCCGCGCTAAGCATCAGCAGTAGCTGAAAAAGCCCC
>NZ_JADDUM010000020.1 GCF_015163715.1 Pseudomonas cyclaminis | reverse complement strand
GTCACAGAGTTTGTTGACTGAAAGACCGCCATCGGGGGCAAGCCCCTCCCACATTTGGATATGTGCACGGCTTAACCCCTGCGCAACCTCGCGCCCCAGCAGAAAATTCTTTCTGGTTATATAAACATTCTTAAATAGTATTTTTAAGAATATCCGCGCTTATCTACTATCGCCCTACGCCGCAAGCAGTGCCGCCACTGCGAGGCACTATTCATTTCAGGAGCGAGACCATGAGCGCATCTCTACGTAGCGTCGACGGCCAGGACGAAGCAGCCATTTGCGTGAGATCCAGAGCGCCCTGCGCGATCTGCGGTTTGGCGCGGTGGAAATCACTGTGCATAACGCCCAAGTGGTACAGATCGAACGCAAGGAAAAATTCCGTCTGCAGAACCCGGGTAACAAACCGAGCTAAGCAACCACGGCGATAGACCCCGTCACTATAAGAAAAAGCCAACACCCAAGAATTCTAGGAGCTTCTATGTCGTCGATTCGCCGTTACGCCCTGGCCGCCCTGGCCAGCGCCGTGTTTGCAGGTTCCGCTGTTGCCAAGGACTACGAGTTGCTCAACGTCTCGTACGACCCTACCCGTGAGCTGTACCAGGATTACAACGCTGAGTTCACCAACTTCTGGAAACAGTCCCACCCAGGCGACACCGTGAAGATCCAGCAATCCCACGGTGGCTCGGGCAAGCAGGGCCGCGCTGTGATCGACGGCCTGCGCGCCGACGTAGTGACCCTGGCCCTGGCCGGCGACATCGACGAAATCGCCAAACTGGCCAAGACCCTGCCGGAAAACTGGCAGACCCGCCTGCCGGATGCGAGCACCCCGTACACCTCGACCATCGTGTTCCTGGTGCGCAAGGGCAACCCTAAAGGCATCAAGGACTGGGGCGACCTGATCAAGAAAGACGTGTCGGTGATCACGCCAAACCCGAAAACCTCCGGCGGTGCGCGCTGGAACTTCCTCGCCGCCTGGGCCTACGGCCTCAAATCCGGTGGCAGCGAAGCCAAGGCCCAGGAATACGTGAAAGAACTGTTCAAGCACGTGCCGATCCTCGACACCGGTGCACGCGGTTCGACCATCACCTTCGTCAACAACGGTCAGGGTGACGTGTTGCTGGCCTGGGAAAACGAAGCCTTCCTGGCGCTGAAAGAAGACGGCGGTGCCGACAAGTTCGACATCGTTGTACCGTCCCTGTCGATCCTCGCGGAGCCGCCAGTGGCCGTGGTCGACAAGAATGCCGAGAAAAAGGGCAACACCGAGATCGCTACCGAATACCTGAAACACCTGTACAGCCCGGCTGGCCAGGAGATTGCGGCCAAGAACTTCTACCGCCCACGCGATGCAAAAGTGGCCGCCAAATACGCCCAGCAGTTCCCGAAACTGGACCTGGTGACTATCGACAAAGACTTCGGCGGCTGGAAAACTGCCCAACCGAAATTCTTTAACGACGGTGGCGTGTTCGACCAGATCTACACGGCGCAGTAAGCCGAGCAACAACCCGCCCACAGAGCCCGCATTCACCTGCGGGTTTTGTGTGTCAGTTCCGCTAACCAAGGACTCTTATGTCGCGTCGTATTTCCCCCGTCATACCCGGCTTCGGGCTGACGCTGGGCTACACCGTGGTGTACCTCAGCCTGATCGTACTCATCCCCCTCGCGGCGATGTTTGTACACGCCGCTCAACTTACCTGGGATCAGTTCTGGGCCATCATCTCTGCACCGCGTGTGTTGGCGGCGTTGAAGTTGAGCTTCAGCACCGCGCTCTACGCCGCGCTGATCAACGGTGTCATCGGCACGCTGCTGGCCTGGGTGCTGGTGCGCTATACCTTCCCCGGCCGCAAGATCATCGATGCGATGATCGACCTGCCGTTCGCCCTGCCCACCGCCGTGGCCGGTATCGCGCTGACCGCGCTGTACACACCGACCGGCCTGGTCGGCCAGTTCGCCGCTGACCTGGGCTTCAAGATCGCCTACTCGCCGCTGGGTATCACCCTGGCGCTGACCTTCGTGACCCTGCCGTTCGTGGTGCGCACGGTGCAGCCGGTACTCGCCGATATCCCCCGGGAAATCGAAGAAGCCGCCGCCTGCCTGGGCGCCAAGCCGTTGCAGGTGTTCCGCTACATCCTCGTTCCCGCGCTGCTGCCCGCCTGGCTGACCGGCTTCGCCCTGGCGTTTGCCCGTGGCGTCGGTGAGTACGGTTCGGTGATCTTCATCGCCGGCAACATGCCGATGAAAACCGAGATCCTGCCGCTGCTGATCATGGTCAAGCTTGACCAGTACGACTACCGCGGCGCCACCTCCATTGGCGTGTTGATGCTGGTGGTTTCCTTTGTCCTGCTGCTGCTGATCAACTTGTTGCAGCGGCGCATCGAACGTCCATAAGGAGGCGCGGAACATGTCCCAATCGTCTATTTCCGCCGCGTCCTCGGCCAATGCCGCCCGGCGTGGCAGTGCGGTGTCGCGACGCATCCTGATCAGCCTTGGTTGGCTGGTGTTTTTCCTGTTCCTGTTGCTGCCGCTGTTTATCGTGGTGTCCCAGGGCCTGAAGAACGGCCTGGGTACGTTCTTTAGCGCAATCCTGGAGCCCGACGCCCTGTCGGCGTTGAAACTCACGGTGATCGCCGTATTGATCTCGGTGCCGCTCAACCTGGTGTTCGGCGTCAGCGCCGCCTGGTGCGTGAGCAAGTACTCGTTCCGTGGCAAAAGCATCCTGGTGACGCTGATCGACTTGCCGTTCTCGGTTTCACCGGTGATCGCGGGCCTGGTGTACGTGTTGATGTTCGGCGCGCAAGGCTTCTTCGGCCCGTGGTTGCAGGAGCACGACATCCAGATCGTGTTCGCCCTGCCGGGCATCGTGCTGGCGACCATCTTTGTCACCGTGCCGTTCGTGGCCCGTGAGCTGATCCCGCTGATGCAGGAGCAAGGCACCCAGGAAGAAGAGGCCGCACGCCTGCTTGGGGCCAATGGCTGGCAGATGTTCTGGCATGTCACCGTGCCGAACATCAAATGGGGCCTGATCTACGGCGTGGTGCTGTGTACCGCGCGGGCCATGGGTGAGTTCGGCGCGGTGTCGGTGGTGTCCGGCCACATCCGCGGCGTGACCAACACCTTGCCGCTGCACGTCGAGATTCTCTACAACGAATACAACCACGTTGCCGCGTTTGCGGTGGCCAGCCTGTTGCTGATCCTGGCGCTCTTCATCCTGCTGCTCAAGCAGTGGAGCGAGAACCGTATCAACCGCCTGCGCAAAAGCGCCGGTGAGGAATAAGTCATGTCGATCGAAGTCCGTAATGTCAGCAAGAACTTCAACGCCTTCAAGGCCCTGAACAGCATCAACCTGGACATCCAGAGTGGCGAGCTGGTGGCGTTGCTGGGCCCGTCCGGCTGCGGCAAGACCACTTTGCTGCGCATCATTGCCGGCCTGGAAACCCCGGATGACGGCAGCATCGTGTTCCACGGTGAAGACGTCTCCGGCCACGATGTGCGTGATCGCAACGTCGGGTTTGTGTTCCAGCACTACGCGCTGTTCCGCCACATGACCGTGTTCGACAACGTCGCGTTCGGCCTGCGCATGAAGCCCAAGAACCAGCGCCCGAATGAAACCCAGATCGCGGCCAAGGTTCACGAATTGCTGAACATGGTGCAGCTCGATTGGCTGTCTGATCGTTACCCGGAACAGCTCTCCGGCGGTCAGCGCCAACGTATCGCCCTGGCCCGCGCCCTGGCGGTCGAGCCCAAAGTGCTGCTGCTGGACGAACCCTTCGGCGCCCTCGACGCCAAAGTGCGTAAAGAACTGCGCCGCTGGCTGGCGCGCCTGCACGAAGACATCAACCTGACCTCGGTGTTCGTGACCCACGACCAGGAAGAGGCCATGGAAGTCGCCGACCGTATCGTGGTGATGAACAAGGGCGTGATCGAGCAGATCGGCTCACCGGGTGACGTCTATGAAAACCCGGCCAGCGATTTTGTGTACCACTTCCTGGGGGACTCCAACCGCCTGCACCTGGGGGAAGACAAGCACGTACTGTTCCGTCCCCATGAAGTGTCGCTGTCGCGCCATGAACTGGAAGACCACCATGCGGCCGAGGTGCGTGATATTCGCCCGCTGGGCGCGACCACGCGGGTGACGCTGAAGGTCGAAGGCCAGCCCGAGCTGATCGAGGCCGAAGTGGTCAAGGACCACGACAGCCTGACCGGGCTGGCCCGTGGCGAGACCCTGTTCTTCAAACCCAAGGTCTGGCAAAAAGCCTAAGAGTCACACCATACCCAATGTAAAAATGGGGCCAATGTGGGAGGGGCGGTGCGACGATTCGAACTTGCCCCCGATGGCGATGGGTCTGAGTACATATCCGTTGGTCAGGTAACGGCCACCTAGGGTTCCGCTTTTACAGCCGGCTCACTT
>NZ_JADDUM010000002.1 GCF_015163715.1 Pseudomonas cyclaminis | reverse complement strand
TTGCCCCCGATAGCGGCGTACCAGTCAGACTATTTATAACTGACACGCCCTCATCGTGGGCAAGCCCCCTGCCACATTTGGCTTTGCGACATCCCCCGCTACAAAACCAACAGGCTTTTCACCTCTCAATCCGTATAATGCGGACCTTTCAGGGTTGTAAGAAATGCGGCATACACTTGTAGCCTTATTAACCCGAGCTTCCGCACAAGCCTGCTGAGCCGGGCTATTCACACAGGTGCCATCCATGGATTTCAACCCGCTCGACCTTATCCTGCATCTCGACGTCTACCTCGACCTGCTGGTAACCAATTACGGTCCGTGGATCTACGCCATTCTGTTTCTGGTGATCTTTTGCGAAACCGGCCTGGTGGTCATGCCGTTCCTGCCGGGTGATTCCCTGCTGTTTATCGCAGCGCCGTCGCTGCAGGTGGCGGCATGGACCCGGTATTACTGGGCGGCCTGTTGATGCTGGCGGCGATCCTCGGCGACAGCACCAACTACGTGATCGGGCGGACGGCCGGAGAACGCTTGTTCAGCAACCCGAACTCGAAGATCTTCCGCCGCGATTACCTGCAAAAGACCCACGACTTCTACGACAGGCACGGCGGCAAAACCGTGACCCTGGCGCGCTTCCTGCCGATCCTGCGCACCTTTGCGCCGTTCGTCGCCGGCATCGCGAGAATGCCCTACCCGCGCTTTTTCGGTTTCAGCGTACTGGGCACCATCCTCTGGGTCGGCGGCCTGGTGACCCTGGGCTACTTCTTCGGCAACGTGCCATTTATCAAGAAAAACCTGTCGCTGCTGGTGGTGTTCATCATCCTGCTGTCCCTGGTGCCGATGATCATTGGGGTGTTCCGCAGCCGTTTTGGCCGCACCTCCTCCGAAGCCAAGCCGCACTGACCTGCGATGTGGTCCCTCAGCGCCTGGCGTCGCCGGCGCCTGCTGGCCAAGCACCCGATTGCCGATGACACCTGGCAGCGGGTGCGCCACCACCTGACCTTCCTCGACGGCATCAGCGCCGAGCAGGACCAGTGGCTGCGCGACGCCTGCGTGGTGTTCCTCGCCGAAAAACACCTGAGCGCCCTGCCCGGCGTCGAACTGCACCAGGAACAACGCCTGCTTCTGGCCGCCCAGGCGCAATTACCGCTGATGAACCTCGGCGACCTCGACTGGTACCAGGGCTTCCACGAAATCGTGCTGTACCCCGACGACTTCCTCAGCCCCCAGCGCCATCGTGACAGCAGCGGCATCGAACACGAGTGGGACGGCGAACACAGCGGCGAAGCCTGGCAACAAGGCCCGGTGATCCTCGCCTGGCCCGGCGTACTCGCCAGCGGCCAGTGGGAAGGCTACAACCTGGTGATCCACGAACTGGCGCACAAACTCGACATGCTCAACGGCGACGCCAATGGCCTGCCGCCCCTGCACAGCGATATGCGCGTGCAGGAGTGGGCCAGCGTGATGCAAAGTGCCTACGACGACCTCAATCGCCAACTGGACGCCAACCCGGATGCCGAGACCGAGATCGACCCCTACGCCGCGGAAAATCCAGCGGAATTCTTTGCGGTCACCAGTGAGTATTTTTTCAGCGCCCCGGATTTACTGGTCAGCACGTATCCACAGGTGTACGCCCAACTCAGCCGCTTTTACCGCCAGGATCCCTTGGCCCGCCTGACCCTGCTGCAAGCCCACGACCCGCGTTATCAGCCGCAAGACGAATGACCGTACGACGTCTGGCGCATGGCATCGCCGTCAGAATATGCCTATAATCGCCGCCACTTTTAGGCCAATCCGGCCATGTCATATGGCCAACTACGGGGGCAACGCCCAATGAGCTACAGCAAGATTCCGGCTGGCAAAGACCTGCCGAACGACATCTACGTCGCCATCGAGATTCCGGCCAACCACGCGCCGATCAAATACGAAATCGACAAAGACAGCGACTGCCTGTTCGTTGACCGTTTCATGGCCACCCCGATGTTCTACCCGGCCAACTACGGTTTTATCCCGAACACCCTGGCTGACGACGGTGATCCCCTCGACGTGCTGGTCGTAACCCCTTACCCGGTTACCCCAGGTTCGGTCATCCGCGCGCGCCCGGTCGGCATCCTGCACATGACCGACGACGGCGGCGGCGATGCCAAAGTCATCGCAGTCCCACACGACAAGCTGTCCCAGCTGTACGTGGACGTGAAGGAATACACCGACCTGCCGCCACTGCTGCTGGAACAGATCAAGCACTTCTTCGAGAACTACAAAGACCTCGAAAAAGGCAAATGGGTGAAGATCGACGGTTGGGGCAACGCAGACGCCGCCCGCGCCGAGATCATGAAGTCGGTCGCTGCCTACAAAGGCTGATACTGACTCCTCATTGCCCCGGCAATCAAAAAAGCCCCGATCATTCGGGGCTTTTTTTGTGGGAAAAATTAAACAATAAGTTCAAAAACTAGTACGCAGCGTTCAACTAAGCACGCTTACCGAAAGATCAGACTACAACTAAGTAAAAACCTACATGCGCAATTCAACGCATGGTTTATTTGATTAGTTTTTTCGGCCAGTAAACTCTGCGTTTATGAATACATCAGGTGATCGTTTAAAAGCGCTATTGCGGGAAGTTCATCTTTCCGCTTCAGACTTCGCCAAGAACCGCGGCGTCACGCCTCAACACGTGAACAACTGGTTCAAGCGCGGTGTACCCATGGGCCGACTCAACGAGATCGCAGAACTGCTCTGCGTCTCCAGCCGTTGGCTGCGCAACGGCGAAGGCCCCAAACACCCTCCGGCCAACTTCCTGCTCGAAGGCCCGGAAACACGCAAAGGACTGCCCAGCACCCGCGAAGGAAGCGGCAAATACCTCCCAGGCCACGCCTGCCCACCAGAAAAAATCGACGTGGAGATCCCCCTCCACCCCACCTTCACCTCAACCCAACGCATCCGCGTCGCCCTGCACACCCTCGAAACCCTCAACGTAAGCCCCGACCGCGCTTTAGGCGCCTACATGGTCGACAACAGCATGATCGACATCATCCAACAAGGCTCCACCCTCGCCATCGACAAAGGCCGCACCCAAATCATCGACGGCGAAATCTACGCCGTCGAACACGACGGCATGCTGCGCATCAAATACCTCTACAACCGCCCTGGCGGCGGCCTGCGCATGCGCAGCCACAACGCCGGCGAACACCCGGATGAATACCTGAACCATGAAGAACGGTTCGAACAGAATTTCAAAATCATAGGCTGGGTATTCTGGTGGTCCACCCTCAACAACCGCCGCCCGCCGGTGCCGCTGGATGAACATCTTTTGGGCTGGGAAGGCTCTACATCGGAGCCGGAGGTGGGCATTTGAAATGAATGCGGGTATCATGCGCCGCACATTTGGCAGGGGGTGGCTTATGGCTATTCACCCTGCTCGGCGAAGCGGAGGAGTTCCCGCGGATGCCCCTACTATTCAGCCCGACGCAATGTGGGCTGAGCGATTTGAAGGCTGCTGAGGTTTGTCAAAAACAAGCTGAGGCAGTCCCCGAGAAGCCGGCCACAAGCCGGCTTTTTAATGCCTGTAGAAATCTTCCCCGCCCCTCTGCAAATCAAGCCAACTTGCAAGCATTCCCTCTTCCCCTTCCAACCCGTGTCTGACATCAACGTTTGTCCCTTTTTAGTTGACAGTAAGACTCCTCTCACCCGATTTATCACCCCGTCATCACCCATTAATCTGTGCCCATGTTGAACGCAACGCCCAACCAACCTAAACAAAAAAGGATTCAACCATGAGCACTCCAACCTACAACCGCTTGAACAAAGACGACGCCATCGTTCTGCTGGTCGACCACCAGACCGGCCTGATCTCCCTGGTGCAGGACTTCTCGCCCAACGAGTTCAAGAACAACGTGTTGGCCCTGGCCGACCTGGCCAAGTTCTTCAACCTCCCGACGATCCTTACCACCAGCTTCGAGCAAGGCCCCAACGGCCCGTTGGTGCCAGAGTTGAAAGAAATGTTCCCGGACGCGCCGTACATCGCACGCCCCGGCCAGATCAATGCGTGGGACAACGAAGACTTCGTCAAGGCGATCAAAGCCACTGGCCGTAAGCAGATCATCATTGCCGGTGTGGTCACGGATGTGTGCGTAGCGTTCCCGACCCTGTCGGCGCTGGCGGAAGGGTTTGAGGTGTTTGTAGTGACCGATGCCTCCGGCACGTTCAACACCACGGTGCAGCAAGCAGCGTGGAGCCGGATGACGCAAGCCGGTGCGCAGTTGATGAACTGGTTCTCGGTGGCGTGTGAGTTGCACCGCGACTGGCGCAACGATATCGAAGGCCTGGGGAATTTGTTGTCCCAGCGCATTCCCAACTATCGCAACCTGATGAATGGGTATGCGGCGCTGACGGCTCATCAAAAATAAGTCAGCCGAGATTCGCGATAAGCCTGCCCTTAAAAGCAGGCTTTCGTTATTCAACCGAACTTCCAACTTAAAGAACCATTGCGCACTGCTCTTCAATCAGCATGATCGCCATTTGAAGTAGCCCTCAGCCGTGATTTGCGGCTGACTATTACGCGACTTTCGTAAGCCCATTCTGATTTTCCAAACCGTTCATCCAGCCGCTTTTTGCTGCGGCAAACTCCGACGCCTTGCCCTCTGCCGAGACGTCACGGATGACCCACGCTTCCCACATTGCCTCTATCGAACATGAGCTGGATGGCTTTCATCAGAGCCTGGCGGTGTATCGCCAGCAGATGGCGGCCTGGTATTCGCGGGCGCTGGACTCAGTGAGCCATGCGGCGGATATGCCGTCGTTGCTGGGGATGGATCGGGTGGTGCGGATGGGTGATTCGCACACCACAGCGAGCATGACCGACCCGGATTTCATGGGCAGCGTTGCCATCTGCCAGGTGGGTGGCGAGCTGAAGATCGAGAGCAAGTTCGAGTCGGCGTATGACGTGCCGATTGGTGGCATCCCGGTCGAGGTGATCGGGCTGGATGACGGTAGCTCCACGCGGGTCATGTTGGATGAGCATGGCAGGGGTTCCCACTACTGCACTGCCGGTGGGCGCTATCAGGTGCGGGTGCAGGGCGGTGTTTCGGAGCAGCAGGTGGAGGCGCTGTTCGCCTCCTACGCGGGGCTGACGGCGGACCTGGAGCAGTGGCTTCGATCACAATGGACCGGTTTTAAACCCCATTGGGAGGTGTCCACCGCCAGTGCGATTGGCGGCGGCCTGTTGGCGGGCAGTTGGGCCGCAATCATGGACGTGTGGGACAGCATCAAGCTGGTTCAGGCGATCCTTGAAGACCCGCTGGAATATGCCGAACAGTTGGGAGCGGAAGCCGCCAAGTTGGCGCAAATCGCCACCGATGCCCCCAAGGTCATGGAACAGGCGATGTTGCTCGCCAGTGACGAAGCGGCGCTGTTCCTGCTGGTGCGCACGGCGATGATTTGGTTGGACGCCTTACCGCCCGGCCAGATCGCGCAGGTGGGCGCAGGGTTTGTGGTGTCGTTGTTGATAGACCTGGTGATCGGCGCAGTGCTGACCATCGCCCTGCCGGCAGCGGGTGTGGCGTATTTGAGTGTGCGGCTGGTCAAGTACGGCGTGCAGATGCTGAAGGCGGCGCTGGGTTTTGTTGAGGCTCTGCTGAAGATTCTGACCCGGTTTATGCAGGCCGTGGATCGCTATAAGGCGGTGGCGGTTCGCGGGGTGGTGGGCGGGCTTAAGCAGGGCACGATGCAGATGCGCTGGCGGGCGCGGCAGAACGCGGTGTTGAAGCAGAAAGAGCCTGTGGATGATGTGCCTGCCGTAGCGACGAATCCGAAGGGGGATGCTGCGGCGGCTTCGGATAAGACCGTGACCAATGGCTGTCCGGTGTCGATGGTCACCGGCGAAGAATTACTCACGCTGACTGACGGTGTTTTAGACGGGATTCTGCCGTTTGAGTGGACACGGTTGTATCGCACCAGTGCCGTGGAAATGGATGTCGGGCTGGGGTTTGGCTGGAGTCATTCGCTGGCGCATCGGCTTTCGGTTGACGGTGATTCGGTGGTCTGGATCGACCATGAAAACCGCTCGACTGAGTTTCCACTGCCGACAGTTGCTCGACCTGCAATCACCAATAGCCTGGCTGAAGCGGCGATCTACTTGGGCTCGGTGCCGGATGAGTTGGTGCTGGCACAGGCGTCGCGGTTTTATCACTTTCGCGATGGTGTGCTGGTTTCGATCAGTGATGCGTATGACAACCGCCTGCGGATTAGTCGGGACTATTTAGGGCGCATTGAACGGCTGGATAACGGTGCCGGTTGTGCACTGTTTTTACGCTATGAGTCGGGCCGCATTGTCGCGGTGGACTACCAGGTTCAGCGGGCCAAGGGGTATGAGCCCTACGCCTGGGTAACTGAACAGAACGTTGTTTCCTACGCCTATGACGACTTTGGCCGACTGGTCTCAGCGACCAATGCCGTCGGTGAGAGCGAGGTTTATCGCTACGACGATCAGCACGTCATTCTGGAACGCGGGTTGGCCGGTGGGGCGAGTTTCTTTTGGGCGTGGGAACGGTCTGGCAAAGCGGCGCGATGTGTCCGGCATTGGGCCAGTTTTTCGCAGATGGATACGCGGTATGCCTGGGGGGATGACGGCAGCGTTGTGGTGCACAACGCCGACGGCAGCCAGGAAGTGTATGTCCATGA
>NZ_JADDUM010000199.1 GCF_015163715.1 Pseudomonas cyclaminis | reverse complement strand
TTTTCCAGGTAAGTGTGGGCCTGCAAGGTTTCTTCGTTGCGGGCCACGCCTACGGCGCTGACCTTGGCGCCCGGAATCAGGCTGAGGACGCCTTCGAGCATGCCGATACCGGCGCGCAGGATCGGCACCACGGTGATTTTCTTACCGGCGATTTTTTCTACCTGTACGGGACCGGCCCAACCGGGGATCTCGTAGGTTTCAAGGGGCAGGTCCTTGGTGGCTTCGTAAGTGAGCAACGCTCCGACTTCCTGAGCAAGCTCACGGAAGTTCTTCGTGCTAATGTCGGCGCGGCGCATAAGGCCGAGCTTGTGCTGGATCAGCGGGTGGCGGATCTCGCGAGTGGGCATGGGAAAGGCTCCGGCGGCGGGCAAAAAAACCGGCCTAGATTAATCTATCCGAGGGTGTTGTCCTATAGACATCTAGTACGTTAGTCCATTAAGGCTTGCCCGGAGCGCATGAGAAGCGTACCTTCGCCCGCTTTTCTTGCCACAGCACCCCTTGGAGAGCGCTATGTCCGCTGATCTTGAGCATATCCGTCAAATCATGCGTGAGGCTGATTGCCTGTACACCGAAGCGCAAGTCGAAGCTGCGATCGCCAAGGTCGGCGCCCACATCACCCGCGAAATGGCCGACACCAATCCGGTGGTCTTCTGCGTGATGAACGGCGGCCTGATTTTCGCCGGCAAATTGCTCACCCACCTGCAATTCCCGCTGGAAGCGTCCTACCTGCACGCGACCCGCTATCGCAACGAAACCACCGGCGGCGACCTGTTCTGGAAAGCCAAGCCGGAAGTCTCGTTCATCGACCGCGACGTGCTGATCATCGACGACATCCTCGACGAAGGTCATACCCTGGGCGCGATCATCGACTTCTGCAAACACGCCGGCGCGCGCAAAGTGCACACCGCCGTGCTGATCGACAAAGACCACGACCGCAAGGCCCGTCCGGACCTCAAGGCGGATTACGTCGGCCTGCCGTGCATCGACCGCTACATCTTCGGTTATGGCATGGACTACAAAGGCTACTGGCGCAACGCCAATGGGATCTACGCCGTCAAAGGCATGTGACCCAGGCCCGGCGCAGGGTTGTCATGCTATCGTGCGTGGCCCCTGCGCCTGGAGCTGTACATGAGCCTGTTGATTCGCACGTGCGCCGTCCTGGCGCTGACCCTGAGTTTGCCCCTGGCCGCCGCTCCGGCGCCGATGCATGCTCAATTCCTGCCGCCGGATGACCTGACGCTGCGCACTGAAACCCCTGACCAGCAGCAGTTGCTGCAAGTCACCGAGTACGCGGTGGTGGTGGGCAACCAGCGCCAATCCAACCAGCAACCGATCCCGGTAACGTCGCCGCTGATGATCCGCCTCAAGGGCAAGTCCCTGAACAAAGGCGCGACAATCAACCAGGTGGTGCTCAATTTCGATGCCGAAAGCAAAAGCCTGAAAAAACCGGTGTTTGATGACAAGAGCAAGACGCTGACGCTGTCGTATCCGGTGGCCCAATACCGGGTGATCGTCGATTTGCTGCGCAATGACACGGTGTATGTACAGTTCCTCAGTTATGCCAACGGGCATATCTGGGCGGACCTGCACACCGGTGCAGTCCGCACCAAATAATCAAAACACCTTGGATCTCCAGTGCTTTCGGAGCTTGCGTCTCACAGGTAGACTTCAAGCCCCGTGTAAATGTCTGCAGGCTGGAGTCGGTAATGCGTAAAGATAAGAAACAGGTGATTGGTGACGAGATCGGCGACGATCAGATCAAGTTGTTCCTGGACTTCGAGCCGGTTGACGCGACTTCACCGTCCCTGCACAAACTGATCAAGGCCTACCGTGGCCTGCGTATCGACGACTTCGAGCGCTTCCTGGGCTTTTTCAAGGAAGCCGGCCTGGACCTGGATGGCAAGGATGAACATGGCCAGACGTTTGTTGATCTGATCAAGGACCAGCGCAATGCGCCTGAGTACATAGCGCTGATCGAAAACGCCCGCGGCTGATTTTCCCCAGCCATAAAAAAACGCCCCGAGGGGCGTTTTTTTTATGGCAGCAATGCCTCAAGCGTAGCTTTCGGCCTCGTTGCTTTGCTCCACCAGCTCCAGGCTGATGTTGTTCTGCGTGTTGATCTTGCGATACAGCTCGGCGTCGGTCTCCAGGACTTTCTCCCGTGCCGGGAAGATCTCGTGCAGCTTGGCTGCCCACTCACCCGCCGCCTTGGCCGGGAAGCAACGTTCAATCAGCTCCAGCATGATCGAAACGGTCACCGACGCGCCCGGAGAAGCGCCCAGCAGCGCCGCCAGGGAGCCGTCCTTGGCCGCGACCAGCTCGGTGCCGAATTGCAGCACGCCGCCTTTCTTCGGGTCTTTCTTGATGATCTGCACCCGTTGGCCGGCCACTTCCAGGCGCCAGTCTTCGGCTTTCGCCTCAGGGTAGAAGCGGCGCAGGGATTCCAGGCGCTGCTCCATGGATTGACGCACCTCGCTGACCAGGTACTTGGTCAGGTCCATGTTGTCGCGGGCCACCGCGAGCATCGGGCCGATGTTGCCAGCACGAATCGACATCGGCAGGTCAAGGAACGAGCCGTGCTTGAGGAACTTGGTGGTAAAGCCGGCGTACGGCCCGAACAGCAGGGATTTCTTGCCATCCACTACGCGGGTGTCGAGGTGCGGCACCGACATCGGTGGCGAGCCCACGGCGGCCTGGCTGTAGACCTTGGCCTGGTGGTGCTTGACCACTTCGGGGTTGTCGCAACGCAGCCACTGGCCGCTGACCGGGAAGCCGCCAAAACCTTTGCTTTCTTCGATGCCCGAGGCTTGCAGCAACGGCAGGGCTGCGCCACCGGCACCGAGGAACACGAACTTGGCGTCCACTTCACGGCTGGTGCCGCTGTTGACGTCCTTGATGCTCACGGTCCAGCCGGCGCCGTTGCGCTTGAGACCGGTCACGCGCTTGCTGTACTTGACCTGGGCATCCGGGGAGCTGGTCAGGTGGCCGAGCAATTGGTTGGTCAGGGCGCCGAAATTGACGTCGGTGCCATTCATCACGCGGGTGGCAGCGATTTTTTCGTCGAGCGGGCGGCCCGGCATCATCAGCGGCATCCACTCGGCCATCTCGCTGCGGTCTTCGGTGTAGTGCATGTCCGAAAACGCGTGGTGCTGGCTGAGGGATTCAAAGCGCTTCTTGAGGAACGACACGCCTTTGTCGCCCTGCACGAAGCTCAGGTGCGGCACCGGGCTGATAAAAGACTTGGACGAGCCAAAGGTGCCCTTTTTGGTCAGGTATGCCCAGAACTGCTTCGACACTTCGAACTGAGTGTTGATGTGCACGGCTTTCTTGATGTCGATGGAGCCATCGGCGGCCTGCGGCGTGTAGTTCAGCTCGCACAGCCCGGCGTGACCGGTACCGGCGTTGTTCCACGGGTTGGAACTCTCCGCTGCACCCGAATCCATCAGCTCAACGACTTCCAGCGTGAGGCCGGGGTCGAGCTCTTTGAGCAATACGGCCAGGGTGGCACTCATGATGCCGGCCCCTACCAGTACTACGTCGACTGCTTCGTTATGCGCCATTTAACGCGTCTCCAAAATCTGCAGCACCAAATTGACGGCATGGCTGCCAGGAGTGACGGGGCGGTTCACGTGTTGCCCCAGATTACCCATGGCCAGGATCGCCATGTCCGTTTCGCAATTCTTTGCAACTTCAGCGCACGCTTCCTGCCCGGCCTGATCTGCCTATGAACGCATTCATGGGCGCCTGTGGCAATTCGACTTATGGTCAAAGCGTGCGTTTCGTGCAATCAATCCGTAGCGGACAGGCTCAAGCTCCGGTTGTTGAGGAGTACTCGGTCCTGTGTGGTTGGGCTGTTCCAGACGCTGATGGTGCTTGTACAAACGCCAAACTATTCATTTGCTCGCCACACTCTTGTGAAGTTGTGAAAACCCGTTTTTTCACGCTCTTTTGAAGACGTGAACCTCAAAAAAGGGCTGCCCCGGCCTGGCACCTGGCCCGCAATACTTCTGCCGACACGCGGCAAAACGGGCAAACAACTCAAGTGGCCGAGCGCAATGGCAGCTCTGGCAGATTCGGTAAAGGCGGGTGGTTTGCAAAGGAAACAGCAAGCGCGCCAGCTTCACTCGATCTGTGTGGGCGGCTCTCTGTGGGCGATTCTTGGGGTTAATACCGAGGCATTAACGATGCTGCGAGGCCCGATCAGGAGACGTCCTTATAATCGGGGGGAGATTGTAGCGAAGAACGTCAGGGAAATGGGCGTGTTTTATGACTTTTATTAGGTCTTCGGTCAGGCGGCCAACGGCTGGTGACGTGGCGACCGCACAGGACGTGGGCTTACACGGGCACGGGCGGGGAGCGGGTGATGCATCCAGCTCAGGCGGATTTCATCGATTTCCACCCAACCGTCGCCCACAGGCGGCTGGCTGCATTCCTTGAACGCCTGGCAACGGCCTTGTGCATCGAGCCGGGCGAACTGACGAAGGGCCGGCTTGCGGGTAAACAGTGACCAGAGAAATTGCATGGCGAGAGCCCTCCTGAGATTGGGGGTAAGCATGCCGTGTGGGGATGACGACTCGATGTAACGGCTATGACATATCAATGACAGCGAACCGCTGCCGAGGCGACGAGTCATAGGTTGTAACTGACGCTAGTTCCCTGCGGGGGCGCCCCGCTATACTGCCGGCCTGTCGGTACCTGATTTCTGGAGAGAAGCGCATGTTGCAACGCCTGTTGTTCGGTTTGATCACTGTGACCAGTTTGACCTTGGTTGGCTGCGCCAACAGCCCGCAACAACTGAGCCCACAACCGAAGCTCACCACGCAGTTGGCCCCGGTAGGTCACGGTCAGCCGGTGTCGGTACGTGTTGTGGATGGTCGTCCTTCGCCTACGCTGGGCTCTCGCGGTGGCCTGTACCCGGAGACCGCGCTTATCTCGGTGACCGGCCAGGACGTGCTGCCCAAGCTGCAGGCCCAGGCCGAAGCAGCCGTGCGCCTGCTGGGCTTCACGCCGAGCGCCAACGCGCCAGGCGCTCCTCAGCTGACCATCACCTTGGCGGAACTGAAGTATCAATCGCCTAAAGAAGGCCTGTACGTGACTGAAGCCGCCATCGGCGCAACGTTCAAGTCCGACGTCACCGCCGGTACCCGTCGCTACAGCGGCCGCTACGGCGCATCGTTGAACCAGCGTTTCGGCATGTCGCCGAACCAGGAAACCAACACCAAGCTGGTCAGCGATGTCCTGAGTGACGCCTTGACCCGCCTGTTCAAGGATCCAAGCATCGGTTCCTTGCTCAGCGCGCAGTAACGGTTCAAATGCAGTAACCGTCCAAATAAAGACCGGCTCAGTGATGAGCCCGGTCTTTTTTCGTCTTCAGTTTCACGCGGCAGTGTCGATACAGAAGTCCAGCATGCTCACCCCGGTCAACAGATCGGCCTCCGGCAGGTCCGCATGCTGGTGCCCGCCGAGGGCGCAGTACACCAGCCAATGGCGGTCCTGCACGTTGAATGCGAGGCCGCCGACCAGCGCCTCTTGCTCATCGCTTTGGGCAATCAGATACAGCCGATCCTGGTTGTGCGCGTGCAGCATGACAAGCTCCCGAACGTTCGAAGGGCAACAGAGTGGCTTGTTAAGGTGACGTTCAGGTGACGCTGTAAATTACTGGATACATTAACCGTCCATGGGGGATGGAGCGTTTTAGGCGCTGGAGGCCACTGTCCGTTCAGGTATGTATCTGAACTGATACCCAGACACTGTTTTCCTGAGGTTTGCGATGGCGCTGCCCGCACTATTGATCAATGCTGTGGCTTTATTGGTAGCCTGCCCTGGTGCAGCGCTGCTGTTCATTACCCGCCTGCGCGAACAACGCGCCATGGCCGAGTTGACCGCACAAAGCGAAGACCGGGCCATCGATCAGCCCATGCTGTTCCTGGATGTGCGCACCGAACGGGCGCATCGGGTGGCTTACCGGATCGGCTTCGCCTGTCTGGGGCTGGGGCTGGCCCTTTCCTGGCTCAGCACCCGAATCTGAAAAAACCGCCCCTTCCACATTTTTGATCGGTGTTTACAGCGCAATTCCCGCCTTCACCCGATACTGATTGCGCACCGGCGTCGCATATTGCACCACCAGAAACGGTCGGTGCTCCGCCGGGCATTCGTTCAGGCGCCGCTCCCACTCGGCCTTCGCCTTGGCCAGTTCATCCGCCGGGAACACCTCGGCCGCCTTTGGCACCTGTAATTGCGGGTCGGCGTCGCTCCACTGGGCATATGCCAGGTAGTGCACCGGGAACAGCCGATAACCGCCGAGAATCTGTCGATCCATTTCCACGGCCAGCACTTTGGTGTCTTCGAAGCGCTCAGTAATCGGCGGCGCGAAGTTGATGTGCACGCGGCCTTTGTAGCCGGTAATGCCCAGGGCAATGCTCACGTCATCCTCACCTTGCGCCTTGACGTAAGTGCCGGTGGTGGCGCGGATATACAGCTCGCGGGCCTTGGCCGTATCGCACGGGTCGTACTCGTAGCTGATGGACACCGGCGTCAGGTTCAGCGACTGGATCACCTCGGCAAACGGCTCCTCCTTGCGGCTGACGTGGAACATCTTGAGGATCGCCGACTCGGTGCGATCATCTCCATCCTTGGCGCGGCCCTCGGCCTGGGCGATCCAGATCGACTGGCAGTCGTTGCGGATCGAATGGTTGATGTAGGCCGACAGCAGGTTGAATGCTGCCATCTTCTCCTTTCGCCCAGTGATCGAGCGGTGCACGATGAAGCTCTTGTTCAGGCGCATCAGGTCGCTGACAAACGGCTTTTGCAGCAGGTTGTCGCCGATGGCGATACGCGGTGTCGGCAGGCCGGCGTGGTACACGGCATAGTTGACGAAGGCCGGGTCCATCACGATGTCGCGGTGGTTGGCCAGAAACAGGTAGGCACTGCCCGACTTGAGTTGCTCGACGCCGCTGTAGGTCACGCCGTCGGTCGCCCGGTCAATGGTATGGTCGACGTAATACTCGACTTTGTCCTGCAGCGTCGCCACGGTGGTGACACCGGCGAACTCACGCCGCAGTTTGCGGGCGATCATCGGCTTGAGCAGCCAGCCCAGGGCGCCGGCAAAGCGCGGGAAGCGGAAGTGGGTCAGGATGTCCAGAAAGGCCTTGTCACTGAACAGTCGGTCCAGCACTGCCGGGACTTCGCTGTCGTTGTAAGGTCGGATGGTATCGAATTCGCCCATCATGCTCTCTTGTTAGAAACGGCTAGGGTAAGTAAAGGAAATACCAGGGAGCGGCCCAGGTAATTGGCCTGGCCGGAAATAGCCCTGTAAATAGACCGGCGATTATACGCACAAGTCACTTGGGAGACTGCGATGCTGGAAACTGCGACCTACGATTGTCCTTATTGTGGTGAAGAGGTCGATACAACGGTGGACTTGTCCGGCGGTGATCAGGTTTACATAGAAGACTGTCAGGTGTGTTGCAGGCCGATCATTTTTGATCTGCAGGTGCATGGTGACGAATGGATGCTTGAGACTCGCGGCGAAAACGAATAACGGGTACAGCCATGCAGCGAATCTACGAACCGGAAAACCTGATGGAGGGCGAGCTGCTGCAACAGATGCTCGCCAGCGAGGGCATCGAAGCCCACCTGGTGGGGCGGCATCTGCTCGGCGGCACCGGCGAGCTGCCGATTTTCGGCCTGCTGGGGCTGGAGGTCGACAACGACCGGGCCGTGGATGCCCGCGAGCTGATCACCGCCTACATCGGCGCGCAACCCGTGCCCGGCGATGAACCCGACAGCTTCCCTGACGTGCTGGTCTGTTAGGCTGTCGGCCGGTTTACCCAAGAGTCGTGTTGCCCCATGTGTGGACGTTATGCCCTGTTTCGCTGGAATCCCACCTTTGCTGCCTTGCCCGGCTTTCCGGCCGACCAGCAGGCCCAGTGGAACATCTCCCCGAATGATTCGGTGCTCATCCAGCGCCTGAACGACGGCCAGCACACCCTGGCCCGCGCCCGCTGGGGCCTGACGCCGCCCTGGCTGACTGACCTTTCCCGCACCCCGGCCCATGCCCGTGCCGAAACCCTGGCCGAGCAGCCGATGTTTCGCGAAGCCTTTCGCCAGCGTCGCTGCCTGCTGCCGGCCAACGGCTTTTATGAATGGCGCGGCACCCAGCGCAAACGCCCGTACTGGCTGACGCCGGGGGAGGGCTCCACGTTGTTTTTTGCTGCCATCTGGGAAGCCTATCCGGTGCAGGAGCAAGTGTGGCTGAGCACTGCTGTGGTGACTCAGGCCGCCCAGAGCCAACGCCGGCCGTTGATCCTGGACGCGGCGGGGCAGGCCGCCTGGCTTGATCCCGAAACGCCGTTGCATGTGCTGCAAAGCTTGCTGGCCAGTGAGCCCGTCGCGTTGCGCGAGCGAGTCCTGGCCAACATGGTCAACGATCCCAAGCTCAATGGGCCGGAGTGCCTGACGCCGGCCTGAACCTGAAGGGTGCTGTAGGATGTATCTGAAAATCAGCGGTTAAGCGTCTGTTGTATCTGGCGCCGATACAAATGAGCGCCTACGATACGCGCCATGTTTCGAGGGCGTTTTTCAGGGAGCGAGTGTTGATGAAAAAAACAGTGGCGGTAAGTGTATTGGCGGCGGCGATGCTGCTGGCGGGGTGTCAGTCGGTCAATACCACCAGCGGCGGCGCCGTTGGGGTTGAGCGCAAGCAGTACATGTTCAGCATGCTGTCGAGTCAGGAAGTCGACCAGATGTATGCCCAGTCCTACCAGCAGACGCTGGGTGAAGCCAGTACCAAAGGCCAGTTGGACAAGACCAGTGCCAACGCCAAGCGCGTGCAGGCTATCGCCAAGCGTTTGATCGCCCAGGCGCCCACCTTCCGCCCTGATGCAGCGCAGTGGAAGTGGGAAGTGAATTTGATCAAGAGCGATGAGATGAACGCCAACTGCGGGCCTGGCGGCAAGATCTTCGTGTACAGCGCGTTGATCGACAATCTCAAGCTGACGGATGACGAGTTGGCAGCGGTGATGGGCCATGAAATCGCCCACGCCTTGCGCGAACACGGCCGTGAGGCGATGTCCAAGGCGTACGGTATCGAGATCGCCAAGCAGGGCGCCGGTGCATTGTTCGGTTTGGGCCAGGACAGCCTGGCACTGGCGGACACCGTGGCCAACTACGGCATGACCTTGCCGAACAGCCGCAGCAATGAAAACGAGGCAGACCTGATTGGCCTGGAGCTGTCGGCCCGCGCCGGCTACAACCCGAACGCCGCCATCACGCTGTGGAACAAGATGGCCAAGGCTTCGGAAGGTTCGCCGCCGGAATTCATGAGCACTCACCCGGCGTCCGACAGCCGGATTGCCTCGTTGCAGGCGGCGATTCCGAAGGTGATGCCGCTCTACCAGCAGGCCAAGAAGTCCTAAGGCTTGATGAGGATCTAAATGTGAGAGGGGGCTTGCCCTAATG
>NZ_JADDUM010000198.1 GCF_015163715.1 Pseudomonas cyclaminis | reverse complement strand
GGCGTGTATTCGTCGCCTTCAGCCAGCATTACGTGGACGCCGTTGGCCGCCAGCACTTCCAGGGCACTGGCGCCGGCTGGGGTCGACAGTGCGTGGGTGTCCAGGCCGACAAACAGAGGGCCGTTGATGCCTTGGGCTTCACGGTACAGGCAGATGGCCTGGCTGATGGCGAGGACGTGCCATTCGTTGAAGCTCAGTTCGAAGGAGCTGCCACGGTGACCGGAAGTACCAAAGGCCACACGTTGGGTGGAGATCGCTGCATCAGGCTGGCCGGTGTAATAGGCCGTCACCAGTCGCGGGATATCCACCAGCAACTGGGCTGGCGCCGGTTTGCCCGCAAAAGGACTGATTGTCATGCATGAACCTCGGAAAGAAGGATGTGGAAAAATGGCAGTTTACTGAGAGTTGGACTACGGCGCGACGGTATCGATCCTACAACCGCAAGAGAAACTTCACGCAGTCTGCGCTTGCCGCAGTGCGTCACTCAACGCCGCCAGGGCAACATCCATGTTGGCTTGCCCACGAAAAGCATGGCTCAAGCGCAAGTTCTGATGGTGCAACCCGCTGACACTGAACAGCTCGCCCGGTGCAATGACCACTTGCTGCGCCAGCAGACGCTGGAACACTTGGCGCATGTCCACCGCACGGGTGGACTCCAGCCAGCATGCCGCACCTGCGCTCGGCATGCGACAGGTCACTTGGTCGCCCAGGTAATGCTGCAGGCGCTGACTCATCTGTGCTGCTTGCGCGCTCAGCTGTTGGCGCAGTGTGCACAGATGCTGATCAATCCGTCCGTTCTGGTACAGGCGCGCAATCGCACGCTGGCGGATCGACGATAAGCGGAACGAGCGCAGCAGGAACTGGCGCTGCAATTCATTGCTCATGCGTCGGGACAGTAAATAACCGTAAGACGCCTCCGAGCCAAGTGTGTTCTCGAATGAAGAAAACACGATCAATCGCTCAGGGTTCACTCGTTCACGCAATGCCGTCTGCGGCGCGCCGAAACCCAGCTCACCAAAGGTGTCGTTTTCCAGCAACCAGCACCCGTACTGGCCCAGCAACTGGGCCGCGTCCAGCCGATCGTCGACCGACATCGCCACGCCGGAGGGCAGGCTGACCGTAGAGGAGAACAACACCAGATGCACCGCCTCTTCACGCAGCAGCCTTCCCAGTGCGGCGCGATCCAGGCCGCCCTCCGGCGTCCAGGGAAGTTCGATGATGTGCACCCCGGCGTCCTGCAACAGGCGCAGGATCAGCCAGTCGCAGGGCGACTCCACAATCACGGTGGTGCCGCGCAGGCCCAGCACTTCGATCAGAATGTCGAGCACGCCGCGCAAGTCGGCACCGATATACACGTCGTCAGCATGCCAGCAGTGCGTTGGCGACGAGGTATACCGGGCCGCCAGCGCCGCCCGCAATTCCCACACACCGCAAGGCTGGGACCACGGCTGCAGATGCGATGGATGCTGGCGCACAAGCTCACGTTCCAGTCTCAGCAACGTTTCATCCAGAGAGCCCAGCAACGCCGGCTCGTCGCTACTGAGCACCACCATGCCGGGGCGCCGGGCCGCCGCGTAGAGGCGGTCGAGCAGGTCCCCACCGCTCCATGCCAAAGGGTTTATCGACTTTGGCCACGCGTAGTACCCCGACTTGGCCACTGAATAGACCCTGCCCTCCTTCTCCAGCAGCGCGTAGGCGTACTGGATCGTTGAAATCGACACGTTCAGGCGCACCGCCAACTGCCGCAATGACGGCAGTTTCACCCGGGTGTCGGTACTGACTTCGTTGATCAGGCTGATCATGTAGCGATAGACCGCCTGATACGCGAAGTCCACTTGACGCTCCGAACGCGGTGTCATTGCTCGGACAATTGCACGGTCTGGTCAGCACCATGGGCCCCTGCGACCTGACGCTTGTGGTTGACACCGACCTGCGGCCGCTTGCGGTACAGGTGCTGCAACAAGGGCAGGGGCAAGCCACTGGTATCCGTGACCCACTGTTGCAGCATTTCGGCGCAGGGTTTGCCCTGGAGAACTTTGTGCAATTCGGGCAGCGCCACCAGCATGCCCGGATGGCATTGGCGCAAATAACCTTCCAGTCGCTCGCCGTGATGAAGAAAGGGTGAAAACAACAGGCAAGTCAGTTGCGTTTCATCCAGGCCAAAGAACCGTTGTGCGTGAGTAGCCGACAAAATCCGGCCTTCACGGGTCCCGACCTCCGCGAGCACATCATCGGGCATGCGCAGGCGCCGCATGTAAGAAGCGGCTTGCTGCACAAAGTCTTGCACCCCTTCTTCATACCCCAGGTCACGTAGGCACTCGGCCTGCAAGCCACGCAGATGGGCCATCAGCAGCGGGTTGGAATAAGCCGGATGGCTGAAGTGAAAGCCCAACGGGTCCGGCGTATAGGCCATGAACTCGGTCAACAAGGTTGTCGACATGAGGTCGACATCCTCCAGTAGATCGGCGATGCCGATGTAGGCCAGGTGACGATGCCCCACCTTGCTCGGGTTATCGCTCGCCACGTAATGCTCCCCGAACAGATCACGGTAATAGCCGTTGCTCCACTCGTCCATGCACGCGAACAACGCGTTGAGCGAGGGTGGATAGCCCTTTGGCACCGTGAGGCCTGCGTTCTGGGCGGTTTTCTTGAGCCAGGCGAGAAACTGACCTTGTTTGCGCGGGGAGTCACCACTGACCAGTGCATGGACGCCGCCATTGCAGGTGGTGACGCGCTGGTAAAAGTCACCCATCGCCAGGTAAGTGTCGTTGCACAGTGTGGCGCGGCAGTCCCCGGCGCTCAGGTGGCCCACCATCAACCTGTTGCGTTGGCCCACCTCACGCCCGACCGCCGAGGCGGGGCGCTGGTGATTGAAGGGCTGTACTTCGCAGTTTTCCACCACCAGCAACTCGACGCGCGGATCGTCGTGCAGAAACAAGCGGCCATAGCCGCGATTGAGCGTGTCGAGGTGCCCTTCAGTCATGCCTGCGTGCCGCAACGTCGCGACCCTAAGTTGGAAGGTGCGCGGCGCCCGGCCGGCAATGGTCAATTGGGCGGCACGCAGCAACGCCAAGGTATAGCTGCTGACTTCGCCGCCACCGTGGGCCACCAGCACCTTGAAATCCCCCACCTGCTCCATGCCCCCTGCCGCCACAACGATCCGTTGGACCAATAACTGGAGGGCGGTGCGCCCGGCGCGATTAAAGTGCCCAATCAAACGTTGCAGAACTTGCTGGTAAACATGATTCATAGCCTGTTCGTGAATAGTGCTCATAGTTCTACTACCCGAGTTGAAATATCAGTTTCGAGCAACTACTGACCGTGTTTGCTCGACCTATTTTGTGTGTAGGAAAATCGCGCACCGCATTGTGCGTCGATGGATAAACACTAGCACCGCGCAACAAAACGACATGGATTCCCCTGGGCGCAAACCTCAACACCAAGGCCACACAACCCAATGAATTTAAAGGAATTACCATGGTAAAAACGCCACCCTTAGGACTCTTCCGACAAGCTCCTACGCATTTTTAACCAGCCTTTTAAAGAAGTGTCCGACAAACCAGAACCATGCAACTTTCCCTTTTTGCAAGCCGGCACCTTGTATGAAAGTACCTGCCGTGCGGAGTTCGTGTGTTCGCCGCGCTCATAATTCGAATAACTATTTGATTCAATCATTGCTCAATCCTTGAGATGAAAGTGAAGGCGCAATTATCAGCGTTGGAATAATGATTAATAGATACAGAAGCTGGCCGAAAACCAGTGCAGATGTGCGAGCGCTGGCGCGTAAACGGCACGCATACAAAGACGCCGCGCTGGGATTCAGGGCGGCGTCAGGGAGAAACGTCAGGATTTGAAGGGCTAAAGTGCCAGGTCGGCACCTTCCGGGGCGGGCGGCTTAAGCCCTGTGAAATGGCGCATTTGCCCCCTCCATTCAGGCGCCGGAGCATTCATTTACGAATACTCCTACAGCTCAAACAGCCGCAACCTGCAACGCAACACGCTCGCGGCACGGGCATTCGTCCATATAACGGTGGGCCTCCACGAACTGATTGAACGGGAACACCGTGGTTTTCAACGGCACCAGCACACGGTCGGCGGTCAGTTGGTTGATATCACGCAATGCACGCTGCAACGCCACCTGGTCCTGGATGATGCCCAGTTCCGGTTTACCGGTGAAATTACCGATGCAGTGCACGAAGAACTGAATATTCTTCTGAAACGCCGCACAAGCTGGGAACGGCGTCTGGTTTCCGCCCTGCAAGCCATACAGCACCAGGCTGCCTCGGGGGGCCAGCACGTCGCCGAGCAAGGACATCTGCGGGCCGCCCAAACCATCGAAAACCACATCGACGCCGCGGTTGTCGGTGAACTTGTTGATTTGCATCAGCAAGTCCTGCTCTTCGGTGGCGATCACCTTCTCTGCCCCAAGGGACAACAGATAGTCACGCTCGGCGCTATCCTTGGTCGCGGCAATCACCCGTACACCCAAGGCCTTGCCCAGTTGTACAAAGGACGGGCCGGCGCAGTGACTCGCGTCGGTGACCAGAGCGAATTGTCCAGGTTTCACCCGGGCCAGATCCATATAGGCAAAGTAAGCAATCAACAGCGGCGTGTAGTGCACACTGGCTTCGATAGGGCTCAAGACGTCCGGATAGCGGGTCAGGGCCGAACGGGGCAGGACGATCTGCTCGCCATACACAGGATAATCATTGGGGCTCTCGGCCGGAAAACTGGCCACTTTATCGCCTACTGCCAAGTCATCTACGCCCTCGCCAAGGGCGACCACCACACCGGCCATCTCATGACCCAGGCCTGATGGAAGACGGGCATGGGACGATGCCAGGTTCTGGCGCCACAAAATGTCATACCAACTGATGCCAATCGCCTCGACACGCACCTGCACTTCGCCCGGTGCGGGCTGCGCGGCTGCATGCTCTTCGCATTTGAGCACCTCGGCCGGACCAAACTTGTGAAAACGGATCGTGCGGGACATCGCAAACCTCGTCAAAGTAACCTCTAATGCCATGAACTTTATCTGGGCTTTGCGGGTAAGACCACAGGTCGCCATTAATAGTCGACATGCCTGTCATTGATTCCACGTATAAGGAATAGACCTCAACCATCGTAGGAAAAGTCAATTATCCTGTGCAGAGTACCAGCCTTTCCCCGTAAGATTAATGCTGGTCATCGTTTCTATGTGGCCGCTCTCGTCAAGTCAGCTGACTCTTCCAGGACACAAGATGAACCGTAACGACCTGCGTCGTGTCGACCTTAACCTCTTGATCGTATTCGAAACCTTGATGCACGAGCGCAGTGTGACCCGCGCCGCCGAGAAGCTATTCCTCGGCCAGCCGGCCATCAGCGCGGCATTGTCGCGCCTGCGCGGGCTGTTTGACGACCCGCTGTTTGTACGCACCGGTCGCAGCATGGAGCCCTCGGCCCGTGCGGTGGAAATCTTCGCCCTGCTCTCCCCGGCCCTGGACTCGATTTCCACCGCCGTCAGCCGCGCCGCCGAGTTCGATCCGGCAACCAGCACCGCCGTGTTCCGTATCGGCCTGTCCGATGATGTTGAATTCGCCCTGCTGCCCCAACTGCTCAAACGCCTGCGCGCCGAAGCCCCTGGCATTGTACTGGTGGTGCGTCGCGTGAATTACATCCTGATGCCAGGCCTGCTGGCTTCCGGCGAAATCTCCATTGGCGTCAGCTACACCGCCGACCTGCCCGCCAACGCCAAGCGCAAAGTATTGCGCCGCAGCCTGCCCAAACTGCTGCGCGCCGACAGCGTCCCCGGCTCCCTGAGCCTGGACGACTTCTGCGCCCGCCCCCATGCCCTGGTGTCATTTGCCGGGGACTTGAGCGGGTTTATCGATGAAGAGTTGGAAAAGCTCGATCGCAAACGCCACGTGGTCCTGGCCGTGCCACAGTTCAACGGCCTGGGTACCTTGCTGGCGGGCACCGATATCCTCGCCACCGTGCCTGATTATGCAGCTGAAGCGCTGACATCGGCCGGCGGCTTGCGCGCCGAAGATCCACCGTTGCCGGTGCGTTCGTTTGAACTGCACATGGCGTGGCGCGGCTCGCAGGATAATGATCCGGGGGAGCGGTGGCTGCGGTCGCGGATTCAGATGTTTTTTGGCGACCCTGAGAGTCTCTAGGGGCCGGATGGCGGGCTGTTTATCCGATCACTTCTGCCTTTTCAAGGACCATGGAGATCCATCCACCTCCAGTGCATTGCTACATTGGGGGCATATCTGAGGGCATGCTTTGGATGGTTCGAAAAGGATGCTCCCAGTCTAAGGTCTAGCAGCCCAAATCTAGAAAAATCACACGCTGATGACGGGATTGGCAGGGGCAAACTCGGCGTAGGACTACAGGAAGTTGGCGATGGAAAACATCCCATTGAGCGCGATCCAGTCCCACGAGATGAGAATCAAATAAGCCAGAAAATTCAGCTAAAGAACCCAATGACGAATAGCTTATGAACACTTAAGCTGCGAGCTATTACAAGCAGCTCGAGGGTCGACTGATGTCATTTGATTTCCACCACCTTCTACTCGTTTTTACCGCCTACATTGTTGGAGCGGCAAGCCCGGGGCCCAGCAATATGCGGATCATGGGCGTTGCCATGCACCAAGGCAGAAAACCTGCGCTGATGCTTGCAGCCGGAGTGATCAGTGGTTCTTTTTTTTGGGGATCGATGGCCGCCACAGGCGTCTCGGCCATTCTGCTTCAGTTCGCAGAGGCACTCTTCGTGCTCAAGATCGTCGGCGGAGCATACTTGCTGTTCCTAGCCCTGAAAGCGGGACGTTCTGCCCTGACACCTGACGAGAAAATTGAGAAAGCGCTGGGCGCAGCACCGCCTATCTCGGGTTTTGGCCTCTACCGGCGGGGCTTGCTTATGCACCTGACCAACCCAAAGGCATTACTGGGTTGGATCGCCACGATGACGCTCGGCCTGGGACCACAAGCGACACCTGTAACAGTTATGATCATCCTGGCTGGCTGTGCCGTGTTGAGCATTTCTATTTTCTGCGGTTATGCGATCGTTTTCTCCACGGCACCGATGATTCGGGGTTATCGCAGGGCGCGCCGATGGATTGAAGGCACCCTTGCGTTGGTCTTTGGCGCAGCAGGTTTTAAGCTGCTGTTCTCGCGCGCGTGATTCAATGCCTGCTCTTGTAGGGATGGCCTAAGTTCGAAAGCCATCCACCAGCTGCTTGAGTCGTGTGGCTTGTCGTTCAAGATCGTCACAAGCAAGCAGTGTGGCCTGCAGGTTTTCCACCCCTTCCTGGTTGAGGTTTTTGATCTCGGTGATGTCGATGTTCAGTGAACCGATGACCGAAGTTTGCTCTTCAGTTGCTGTCGCCACCGACTGGTTGATTCCGTCAATCTCGCCGATGCGCTGACTGACGCTGCCCAGCCGCTCACCGGCCTGGTTGGCGATAATCACGCCGTCCTTACTGTAGCGCTCGCTTTCGTTCATGGTGAGTACCGCCTCACGTGCGCCCATCTGAAGCTCTGCAATCATTGTATGGATCTCTTGGGCTGACGTCTGCGTGCGGTAAGCCAGGCTGCGAACTTCGTCAGCTACAACAGCAAACCCACGCCCGGCTTCACCCGCCCGCGCGGCCTCGATCGCGGCATTGAGTGCCAGCAGGTTGGTCTGTTCGGAAATGCCCTTGATGACTTCAAGAATTCGACCGATATTTTCGGTCTTACCATTCAGCGCCTCTATGTTGCTGCATGACGTGCGGATTTTCCCAGAGAGCGCGCCCATGGCATTTATCGTTTGGGTCACCACCTCGCGGCCATCTTCAGCCTGGCACCGGGCATCCGAGGCCTGAAGGGAAGCGTCACCTGCGTTACGCGCGATTTCCTGGGCCGCCGCGCCGAGTTCGTTAATCGCGGCCGCAATACTGTTGGTGCGATTGGCCTGGTCGTCCGAGTTCGACATTGACGCACTAGAGGTCTGCGTTACACGCCTGGCCACTTCATTGACATGCTCGGTAGCAGAAGACACTTCACGTATTGAGTGCTGAATACGTTCCACGAAAAGGTTGAAGTCTGCGGCCAGTTCTCCGAACTCATCTTTCGAATGCGCACTCAAGCGGCGGGTAAGGTCGCCCTCTCCCTGGGCGATATCCCGCATGGTTGTACCTATCAACCTCAGGGGCCGCATCAGTACGCGAATAAGCAAGCCCAGCAAAAGCAGCGTGGTCGCAACGGCAATAACCATCGACAAAATGGCGGAAGTGCGAAAGTCATCAAGTGCCGCATAAGCTTTGCTTTTGTCGATGGACAAACCGATATACCAGTTCACCGAAGGCAGTCCCTTGATCGGCGAGAACATCAAAATTTGAGGTTTTCCGTCCTGCTCCGTCTCGCTGATATGGGAGCTAAGTGATGGCGTGTTCAGGGGGTAAATATCGCTCAATTGCTTCATCACCCGTTCTTTTTCTGGATGAACCAACACCCTGCCATCTGCGTTGACCAGAAAGGCATAGCCAATTCCACCTAGGTCGAGCGAGCTGACAATGGTCGCCAGCGTCTCCAGTGTAAGATCCCCGCCTACCACTCCAAGCGGCTGGCCGTCCTGACTGACCGGCGTTGCAATGGTCATCATCAGTTGCCCTGTCGTCACATCGAGGTAAGGCTCAGTCAGCGTTGTCCCTCCTGCAGCCATTGCGTCGGTATACCAAGGCCGGGTGCGAGGATCGTAATCAGCAGGTAGATCGTCCTTTGGCCGGATGACGAAACTACCGTTACGACTGCCTAGATAAGTGAAGGTAAACGTCGATAGCAACGACCTCTGCTCCAGCAGCCGCGTGATGTTTTGCGACGCGGGATCATTGGCAACCTCCTGGGCAACATGATCTATTAGAAGTACCCGCCCAGAGAGCCAGAACTGAACGCTTGCAGCCGTGATCTTGCTCATTTCCTCTAGGTGGTTTTCAAGGTTCGAGCGAATGGTTTTGCGCTGAATCGAGTCGTTGTAAAGCGTAAAAAGCGAAAACGCTGCGACAACAACGAATGATGCTGCAAGCAATACCTTATGACTGAACTTCAGGTTCGCAATCATCATGGTTTATCTCTAGGCGTGAAGTGTTGTAATTGTTATTCGATACCAAGGTGCGTCGATGAAGGCTTGATGACGGCCAGCTGTGGATAGGCCACCAGTTTCTCGAGGTGCAGTTCAGTGCTCTCCAGCCATGATTCAGTGATTGATCGGAAATGCTCCATATCCCGGCAGCGTATTCGGAGGCAGTAATCAAGCGCACCACTCACCAAGTGACACTCAATGACTTGCGGGCAAGCACTGACAAGCGCCTCAAATACCTTTTGCGTGCTGCATCTCCTGCCCTCATCCAGTGTCACTAGAACCACCAGTGATAAACCGGGTAATAGCTTGCGCTCGTCAATAAATGCCCCGTAACCGCGGATGACGCCCAGCCTCTCCAGCTTGCGAACGCGTTGCTGACAAGGGCTCTCGCTCAAGTGCACCAGTGAGGCGAGTTTTTTATAGGTGATGCGCCCATTGCGGCGCAATACGTCGACGATGGCCGCGTCGATGCGTCCCAAACCCTCATGGGCCGCGTGGTTCTTTGTTCCGCTGGTCATAGCCAAAGCATTTCACTTAAGCCCGTTGGACAGAAACTGCTGCAGGCGCTCGCTTCTGGGGTTATCCAGAATTTCAGGTCCGCCCTGCTCTTCAACCAGTCCTTGATGAAGGAACAGCAGTTGGTTCGACACTTTGCGTGCAAACCCCATTTCATGGGTCACCATGATCATGGTGCGCCCCTCTTCAGCAAGCCCCTGGATGACTTTGAGCACCTCGCCCACCACCTCAGGGTCAAGCGCCGAGGTGGGTTCGTCGAACAGCATGACTTCGGGCTCCATGGCGAGGGCGCGGGCGATCGCTACCCGCTGCTGTTGACCACCGGAAAGAAATGCAGGGAACTGATCGGCAACACGGGCAGGCAAGCCGACTTTATCCAAGTATCGCCGCGCACGGTCTTCTGCGTCTTTTTTGCTGATGCCTAGCACCCGACGCGGGGCAATGGTGATGTTTTCCAACACGGTCATGTGTCCCCACAGGTTGAAATGCTGGAAGACCATGGCCAAGCGGGTACGCAGTCGTTGCAGCTCGCGGTCATCCGCCACACGTAATCCAGCATGATTTTTAACCATGCAAATTGGTTTGCCATCCAAACTCATGGCACCGTCGTTGGGTGTTTCGAGAAAATTGATACAGCGCAGGAACGTACTCTTTCCCGAACCGCTCGCGCCGATCAGGCTAATGACATCGCCCGTTTTGGCCTGCAGGGAAACACCCTTGAGTACTTCATGGGTACCGTAACTCTTGTGTAGTCCGTCAACCGTCAATTTGTACATGTTCGCAATCATCCTCTAAGCGGGTTGGGAGCGGCCCTGTCAGATACAGGGCTCAGTGAGTCGGCCCTAAAAAGGCCAGCCAATGACGTTCGGCAATTCTGAACACTCCGACCAACGCAAAGGTGACCGCCAGGTAAATCAGTGCCGCAATCCCAAACGATTGAAAGGTTAAAAAGGTCGCTGAGTTCGCGTCACGGGCAACTTTGAGAATGTCCGGCACCGTGGCGGTGAATGCCACCGTGGTTGAGTGCAGCATCAAGATCACTTCGTTGCTGTAATACGGCAGCGAGCGACGCAAGGCTGACGGCATGATCACAAACGCATAGAGTTTCCATCCCGAGAGGCCATACGCTTTTGCCGCCTCGACTTCGCCATGAGCGATGTTGCGAATGGCCCCGGCAAATATCTCGGTGGTGTAAGCGCACGTGTTCAGAGCGAAGGCAAGAATGGTGCAGTTCATTGCATCGCGAAAGAATGCGTCCAACACAGGCTGAGCGCGTATTGCGGCGAGGCTGTAGATTCCGGTGTAGCAGATCAGCAGTTGGATGTAGAGCGGTGTCCCCCTGAACAGGTAGGTATAAAACTGCACTGGCCAGCGCACGTAAAACCTGGGGGACACGCGTGCGATGGACAATGGAATAGATACGATAAAGCCGATGAAAAGCGATGCGCTGAGCAACCATAGTGTCATGGCCAGACCAGTGATTTGCTGGCCATCGCTGTAGACGAATGACCTCCAGTACTCCTGCAGTAGTTCGATCATCGCACTGCCTCCCGTAAACCCGCGGCGTAGTGTTTTTCCAGACAGCGCAGGACGAAGTTGGAGATGCTGGTGATGATCAGATAGGTCAGTGCAGCCAGTACCAGGAAAAAGAACAATTGATAGGTACTTTTTCCTGCGTCCTGGGCAGCCTTTACCAAATCAGCCAGGCCGATGATCGACACCAATGCGGTGGCTTTAAGAATTACCATCCAGTTATTACCCAGCCCCGGGAGGGCAAACCGCATCATTTGCGGGAATACCACAAAGCGAAAACGCTGGGCGCGACTTAACCCATAGGCAGTAGCGGCTTCGACCTGTCCACGGGGTACGGCCAGCATGGCGCCGCGGAAAGTTTCGGTGAAATAGGCGCCGTAGATAAAACCAAGGGTGATGATTCCTGCGACGAAGGGATTGATTTCGATGTACTGCCAGCCCAATGCCACTGTGATGACCGTCAGCCAGGTTTGCAGACTGTAGAAAATCAACAGCATCAGCACCAGATCCGGCACCCCACGAATCAGTGTGGTGTAGAGCTGCGCGGGCATACGCAGCAGCTTGAGACTGGACAGTTTAGCGCTGGCGCCCATCAACCCGAGCAATACGCTAAGCAAAAGAGAGCACAGGGACAGCTTGACGGTCATCCAGGTGCCTTCGAGCAGCAGCGGGCCGAAGCCTTGCAAGCTGAATGCAGAGAGCCCCAATGCGCCTAATAATGGTTCAAACATGATCAACAACCTATAGCGAAAACGCCCATCCAGCGGACGAGCGCCGGGTGGTTATTTGCCGCTGTAAAGATTCAGATCGCCAAAATGCTGCTTCTGGATCGAATCATAGGTGCCATCGTCGTGAAGAGCCTGGATCGCTTTATCCAGCAAGGCCTTGAGCTCTGTATTGCCCTTGGCGATGCCGATGGCTGTTTTGGAGGGAAGATAAGGGCTCTCGACCGACGGGCTCATTTCGTAGTCAGCGCCCTGGGGGGAGTTGATAAAACCCAGTTGGGCTTGAAGCGCATCCTGAAGGGATGCATCCAGCCGCCCCGCTACCAGGTCGTAATACACCTGATCCTGGTTCTGATAGGACTGGATTTTTATCCCGGCTTTGTCCAGCACGGCCTTGGCGTAAGCTTCCTGGATACTGCCTTGAAAATAGCCAACCGTTTTGCCTTTGAGTGATGCCACATCCGTGCTCAGGTCCGACCCCTTCTTGAACACATAGGACGTGAATCCGGAGAAAAGCTCGCTTGAAAAATCAATGGCTTTTTCACGAGTGGCCGTCACGGTCATGGATGACAGGATACCGTCGAACTTGCCGGCCCTGAGGCCTGGAATCAGGCCATCAAAATCGCTTTCCACCCAGATGCATTTGACTGAAAGCTTGGCGCAAATCGCGTTGCCCAAGTCAATATCAAATCCCTTGAGGCTGCCATCGGCGGCCTTGGACTCAAACGGCGCGTAATTGGCATCTACGCCGAAACGCAAGGTGGAGTATTCTTTGGCAGACACTGCACTTGTGCACAACGCCAAGCCCATTACTAAACATAGCTTCTTTAGCGAAATCATAATTACATCCCTAGATATTGTAGTTGGATTAAGGGCAGTAAACATCCGACAGCATTAACCATGACGCTCGTTATTATTTAGCGAGACCTGCGTCTGGACTTGAACGTTACCTGAGTACGGCGACTTTACGAATATGGCAAATTGAACGTTATCACGAGCAAAATGCTCGCCTTTCAAGCAGACACCAATTTCATCATTAACAGTCCACTGACAATCAATACGGCGGCCACGATACGCAACAGCGTGGCGGGTTCACCCATGAAGAAAATACCTGCAGCAAAAGCTCCCACAGCGCCGATCCCCGTCCAGATGGTGTATGCCGTACCCAGCGGCAAGCTCTTCATCGAGAAGGACAACAGCGCAAAACTGGCAATCACGGTTACAAATGTAATGACCGTGGGCACTAATCGCGTAAACCCTTCAGATTGCTTCATCGAAAAAGCCCACACAACTTCAAATATCCCCGCAACTATCAAACTCACCCAAGCCATGAGCAACTCCCAATCAATAAAAAACACCAAGACTGTTTGCGCCAGGCGCAATTAACACGTCAACGTTATTAAAAAGACCCCCGCGAGGACGGGGGTAAAGACGGGTTGACCAAACCCTGGTTACATAGCGCCCGTATTCAAATCACTTGAATGTTGCGTCCAGCGCGAACGCAATATCCTTGATCAAGTCATCTGGGTCTTCCAGCCCTACAGAAAACCGCAAATGACCGTACTGGCGGAACTCTTCGGGGTACTTGTCAAAGCCACCTCGACCCTCTGCACCTACGTGCACGATCAGTGATTCGTCATGCCCTAATGAAACGGCCGACGTGATGATGCGCAGGTTCGAGACAAAGCGATTCTGGGTATCAGGATCACCCTCTACGGCAAACGCCATCACAGCACCATAGCCCTTGCCCGCAAATTGCCGGCGCGCCAACTCATGCTGCGGGTGGGAGGGCAAACCGGGGTAGTAGACGTAGGCAATCCGATCATCGCTATCCAGAAACTGAGCCAACTTTTCGGCCGAGTTCAATAATTGCTTCAAGCGCAGAGGCAACGTGACCGAGCCGCGCATGATCATCCACGCGTTGAACGGCGAAATGGTCGCGCCGAGGTCAACCAAGGCATCATTCTTGATCTTGTTGATCAACTGGTTGGAGCCGATCACTACCCCGCCCATGGCATCACCATGGCCATTGATGTACTTGGTCAATGAGTGAATGACGAAGTCGACACCGTGTTGACTTGCACGAAAAAATGGAGGCGGCGTGAATGTGGCATCCACAGAGATCAGCGCGCCATGAGCGTGTGCAATCTCAGCCAATGCCGCAATGTCTGCAACTTTCGTGGTGGGGTTGGCGATCGTTTCAGTGTGGATCAGCTTGGTATTGGGGCGAATGGCGTTACGTACCGATTCCAGGTCACCTACGTCTACGAAGGTTGCCTCAATGCCGTAACGTTCAGGCAGTAGTTCGGCGAAAAGCCGCCAGACTGCCTGGTAGGTGATGTCACTGACGATGACGTGATCACCACTTTTCAAGAATGAAAAAAATACCGAGTGCAAGGCAGCAACACCGGTCGCGAATACCACCGCGTCTTCACAACCCTCAAGGGCTGCGAGTTTTTTCTCAAGGCAAACCTGGTTGTGGCCTTGATTGCGTGTGTACACGAGCCCGTCCGGGCTCGACCAGTCCATGGTCGCGGGGTCTTCCGGCAAGAGATAGGAGTTCGCCATAACCAATGGCGTACGGACGGCGCCACTGGTGACATCCGCGACATTGCCGCCATGAACAGCAAGTGTCGCTGCAGATAATGTCGAAAGGTTGTGCTTATCGGGGCGCATGTCGATTCCTCGTTATTGTTGTGTAATTCATTCTTGAGTTGAGCGAATTGTTTAGCTTCCACTCACACCGTTGATGCAAATGACCTTGGGCTGCGTCATATCTTCGTAAGCAAAACGTACGCCCTCGCGGCCCATGCTCCCGTACTTGAAACCGCCGAAAGGCATTGCATCAAAGCGGTAGTCGGAAGAGTCGTTGATCATCACCCCGCCCGCCTCCAGTCGTTTAGCGGCGGTCATTGCAACCTTTAGATTGCTGGTGAAGATCCCAGCATGCAGGCTGTATTCAGGCTCGTTAGCCAGCGCTAACGCTTCATCCAGGGAGGCGACGCTCTGGAGGATGACCACCGGGCTGAACACTTCTTCGCACCACAACTTGCATTGGCGGTCGACGCCTTCCAGCACGGTAGGTGAATAGAGCGAGCCGTTACATGTGTTGCCAAACAACAACGTGGCGCCTTTGGCAATGGCGTCATTGACCACTTCCTCGGTACGCTTGGCTGACGCCTCGGTAATCATCGGCCCTACGTCCGTCTGCTCATCAGCAGGGTTGCCGACGATCAACTTAGAGGTCTGTTCAACAAAGCGCGTTTTGAAGGCTTCATAGAGTGAGGCCTCAATGAGGATCCGTTGGGTACCGATGCAGTTTTGTCCGGCCGCCCAGAAAGCCCCCGACACGCATGAATCAACGGTTTCATCCAAATCACAATCAGCCATCACGATGACCGGCGCATTACCGCCAAGGTCCATCGCTAGCTTCTTGAGGCCAGCTGTACGAGCGATCTGCTCACCCGTGACAAAGCCGCCGGTGAAAGACACCATGCGCACCGCACGGTGGGCCACAAGAGCCTTGCCCAGGGCGGCGCCGCCTGTTGCGACGGTGGCAACAACCGGAGGCAGACCCGCGTCGATCAAGCACTCCACCAGCTTGATCGCTGATAGCGGTGTGAGCTCAGACGGCTTGAGAACAACTGCATTTCCTCCTGCAATGGCAGGCCCCAATTTATGCGCGACCAGGTTAAGCGGGTCGTTGTAAGGGGTGATGGCAACGATGACGCCCAACGGTTCACGGGTGAACCAGCCCTGACGGGATTCAGACCCGACATAGGCGTCAAAAGGAATGACTTCACCGGCATTGCGCTTGGCTTCTTCGGCGGACAACTTCAAGGTATTGACGCATCGCAACACCTCCTTTCGCGCCTGCTTCAGCGTTTTTCCTGACTCCGCGACGATCAGTTTGGCAAAGGAGTCCTTGTCACGCTCGACTGAGCTTGCGGCCTTTTCCAAGATACGCGCACGCTCATGGCGCGGCAGATCCTTGGCAATCAAGGCACCTAAAATGGCGGTGTCAACTATCGTGGTAGCGGATGATGCGGGTATGTCTGCCACTTCACCCACTTTGCTGCCGTCAAACGGGCTGAGCACCGTAATGGCCTTATAATCAGCAGCGAGCGAGAGACTCAAGCTATTCATGATTACTTACCTGACGTGGTTTTGTGGTTGTGGATGCTTACGATGTCGGCGAGCAAGGCAAATGCGGTTTCAAAACGACCTGCCCCCGCACCCACTACAGTGACGGGACCGAGAATGGCCGTGTTGAAGGTAATTGCGTTGGTGGCTCCGCTCACGGCTGAGAGCGCGTCGCTCGCCGGCAAGAGCTTCGGACTCACTGATGCTGAAATCGAACCATCGCTCCGTTTCTCTGCGCTGCCAATCAGCTTCCAGCGGGCATTTGCTTTCGTCGCCTCGGCAATATCCTTGGCCGTGATTTCAGAAATCCCTTTGCACAGGACGTCGCTTGGTTTGAGTTTTGCGCCTAGCAGTTCATTGGCGAGGATGACAACCTTCAAGCGCACATCGTGCCCTTCTACATCCGCTGTTGGGTCAGCTTCGGCATACCCCAGTTCCTGCGCTTTTGCGACAGCACTGGAGAAGTCCAACCCCGTCTCCATGCTGGAGAGGACAAAGTTTGAAGTACCGTTGAGAATCCCCTTGAAGCCGGTGATTTCCGAGCCTGCCAGTGACTCCTTGGCCAAACGGATAACCGGGGTCCCACTCATGACAGAACCTTCAAATTCAAAGCAGGCGCCGGTGCTATCGGCCAGCGTCTTCAAGCTTTGTGCATGCAGCGCCACGGGCCCTTTGTTGGTGGTCACGACACTGACGCCCTTTTCCAGAGCCCAGCGGCAGAAGGTCGTAGCCGGTTCACCATCCACAGGATTGGTGAACGTTGCCTCAGCGACAATATCGGCGCCAGAGAAGCGGATAACGGTTTCGTTTGCCGGCTCAGCAGTCCCGCCGGCCAGGGTCCTGAAACTGCCTTTAGCAGCAGGCACTGCTGCCAATTCACGAGCGTCCAGGCCGTCTTTGTTAATGATCGAACCGAGGTAAAGGTCACTGACACCGACAATCTTCAAGGTAAAACCTAATTCATCAGCCCAACGCGAATTCTTATCGGCAATAAGCTGGGTCAGCGCGCGGTTAACGCCACCAAATCCAAGCAACGCAATTTTGTATTCAGTCACGACAGGGTTCTCATTGTTATGTTGTGGTGCTGAGATAGTAAGCCGCCAACTTAACTTTACGAATATGGCAAACAGAACGTTGTTGCGAGCAAAATGCTCGTACAACAGCGCAACTTGCTATTTTGTGCTCGACAGAACAAAAGACGTTACGGTATTCAGGACTCCCGGCAGCGTCGAGATCTCACTCCATACCCTGTGGATACGATCTGCATTCATCGCCTGAACCGTCAGTACAATATCGAGGTCGCCACTCATCACATTGCAGGAAATAACTTCAGGCATTGCACCAACGGAACGAACAACTTCTGAATCTCGCATACGATCCTTACGATAAACGAAGATTAATGCATTAATGGGTCCTGCATCAGCTGAAGGCATACCTTTAATAATTGTGTAGCCTCGGACATACCCATCGCGCTCCAATCGCTCAATCCGCAGCCTGACTGCGTTCCTGGACAAATTGACTTTTAGGGCAATATCGTTGTGGGCCAACCGTGCATTGCGAGTTAGCTCCTCCAAAATCTTTTCATCAACTTTATCTAAAACACGTTTCATCTCTGGCTCCGGACTTATAACGAGTGAGACTCCGTGTCTTTTGATAATGCCCTGACCAGTGAGATCAGCGACCTGACGTCGTTGGGAATTGAAGTACAGTCTTGTTCAGCAACTACAGGAACACCAATTGTATTTAGGTGGCCAACAATCTCTGACTTTTGGGTTGCAGTGCCAACTTTCGACGGATGTGTGGTTGCCAGGCAAATCATGGGGATCATCAAGCTGCGTCTGCTTACACGTGCAGCGCGCAAGCCGATGGCGGTATTGGGACTGACCAGATATCCACTCTCTGCAAAGACCTCATGAATACAACTGAATGCGTCTGCATCGTCCACAGCCAGTGAGTCAAACAGTTTGCGTGCCTCCAACCATTCATCCTGCGCTAACTGAATAGTTCCCTCGCCTTCTAGCAACTGCATATTACGAGCTACTTTTTCTCCGCATCGATTTAAAATGCTCCACTGTAGGCGCTCAAAATTAGAGGCTAATGAAACATTCATCGTGGGAATTTTGGTAGCACGAATTTCATTTCGACTGTACAGATTTGATTGGAGAAAGTTATGCAGTCCGGCGTTAGTATTCGTGGCAACGATAAGCTGTCGAATCGGCAGTCCCATTTGCTTGGCAATATAACCAGCGTACAGGGCGCCAAAATTTCCAGTCGGGACACTGAAAGCAATCTCTCTTTTAGGCGCACCGAGCTGAAGAGCAGAATAGAAATAGAAGGAGAGGTGCGCAAGTACGCGAACCCAATGCACTGAGTTGAACGAAATAAGATGCTGCCGTGCATTATTACTTTGTTTCAGGAACTGCTCACACAAACGATGACAATCAGAATAGTCTCCGTCGACCGCAACATTCACAACATTATCTTCGTGCGTACTCAGTAAGCGTATGCGATCCTCCGCCGTTAACCCCATGGAAGGATGCAATACCAACAACGTAACGCCCTTCATTCCCGAAAATGCTTTTATTGCTGCGGCGCCAGTATCTCCACCTGTACAACCTATAATCAGCGCCTTCTTACCAGACCTGAGTAAATCATGATCGATAAAGCGAGACATCAACTGAAGGCCAACGTCTTGGTAGACGCCTGACGGCCCATGAAACAATTCGAGTATCCACTCGTTACTTGCGGTCTGGTACAGCGGTGTCACTGCGTTGCTTTTAAAACAATCAAAAATCTCCTCAAGCATCCGAGACAACAGATCCTGCTCGATCCATCCCCCCAGAAAGGGCTCGATTACGTAGCGAGCCAATTCATGGAAGGGCAACCATTCGAGCTTTGAGAGCTCCTCCTTTTTGAAGCGGGGAACCTTGTGCGGCACGTACAAACCACCGTCAGGCGCGTACGCCCCCATCAGCACCTCGCTGAATTCGTACGTTCTACCAGGGGTCCGTGTGCTGACGTATTTCATGATCCAAGACACCCTCAAGCCATTTCCGAGCCGGCCGCCTGCAAGCTGGGGCTTCTGCGGAATTCAATGCGGTAGCGTTAATCGCCTTTGATCCAGCTTCATACCAATGACCATAAAAGTCAATATATCGACTATTATATCTCACTAACGGTATTCCGTTCCCGTTACACGAACCCCCCTTTTGTCCAAGCCCATGGGATGTGCGAGGGCCGACAATGCTTAGAAATGGGAGAACACCATGTGTGCCAAGAATCTGCTGCACTCGCTTTATCAGTACAAGGCATGGTCTGAGGATGTGTTATTCAGGTGCTTGAAAGCGCCCATTTCGCAGTCGTTTCCTGTGGAAATGGAGAAGGCCTGTTATTGGCTCAGGCACATCAATATTGTGGACCAACTATTCATCGCCAGACTGCAGGGAAAACCGGAGGAATTTGACGACGTCGTCACTGAGCAGCGGCAAGACATTCGTCAGTTGGAAGAGGCTTTCACAGCGGCAAATCAATGGTTTGTCGATTACACGAAATCAGTCACTGCAAAGGAGCTGTCTGAACCGGTGGAATTTATTTTCAAGGATGGCAAACCCGGCAACATGACCAAAGAACAAATCCTTGCTCATGTGCTTTCTCATGGCCTGCAGCATCGAGGAAGTGTTAGCACGATCCTACCCAGGGAAATCCTGGAGGGACACCAAGATCATTTCACAACGTTTTTGAAACTGTAGGCAGTTGGATTTCTGCCTCCTCAACCATGATGAGGCAGAGTGTTCACCGCAGTGCTCAGCTCAATTCGAGCGCGTCTATCACCGCTGCAATTTGCTTGCGTCCTTCCCCTTCGATGGTTCTAAGCGGCAAAGGCACGCTCGGAGAGTGAGTAATGCCGCGTAGCTCCGCTGCAGTGGCTATCACGCGAAAGCTACCGCCAAATTGGCTGAACAATGCCCAAAGCGGCTTCAAGGATTCGGAGAGGCGCATAGCCTCAAAGGCGTCACCTGACAATGCTGCTCGTGTGATGGCGAGCGCCGTATTGGGGAACAAACCGCCCATGACCGAATACCAGGCATCGCAGCCGGCATTCATTCCAACAGCGGCAAACGCATCGCCGCTTATTCCAATAGTCACGTGACTCGGAATCAATTTCCGCAGGCGCTCCACACGCTCCCTGGCCAGATGTGGCGCCTCGGGGACGCCAGGGATTTTGATTGAGCTGACATTGGGTAGCTCTGCAATACGCCCGTGTAACTCATCGGTAAATTCGAAATGAGTGGTACCAGGATTGTCATAGACACATAGCGGGATTGAGACGTTGGCCGAAACCATTTCGTACATCGAGAACACATCGTCCTGAGTCAGTTTTTGATATGACACGGGTGGCAGCAGCAAGGCTTTGACCCCCACGGCTTGCGCATCCTCAGCCAGCAGCAAAACGTCGCGTGTACGCAGCGCGCCGATGCTCACCATCACAGGCACGTCCTCCGCGGCCTCTACTGCCAACTGAGCAACTCGAGAACGTTCGGCTCGAGAAAGATACGCATAGCTTCCGGTGGATCCTAGAGCCCCGATGGAATCTACTTTAGCTGCCACCAATTGCTGCACAAGACAAGTAAAAGCATTTTCGTCCACACCCTGCTCATCCATAGGGGTCAGAGGAAATGCACTAAGACCGGTAAACATCGTCATCACTCCTTGCAGTGGTCTATGGACTATTTGGCCCCAGGACCAATCAGTGAGCTTTCGATCTGGACGCCTGGCATCATTTGCTGCAACCCTTCGATGAGTTTGTCCCCCGCTTCCGTCAGGGCTTCAAGCGGCATCGCCGGCAGACTCTCCAGAATGAACCACATGCTCCTCGCGTCAGCACCGAGACGGGTCCTGACACCTTGCCGCCAATTCCAGCGACGGCAGGTCACGCCTTTGTCATCGCGCCAGACAACCTCGCCGGCATCCGGATACTCGAAGGCAGCAGCCCCCTCTTTCATCGTGTCAAAAGCCTCAGTGCCATCAGCGACTACGAGCCGTGGGGAGCCCACATAGGCTTCAATGTTTTCCCCGCCAACCGGGATGGCGTACTCAATGCTGATTGCGTTGTAGAGATCGACGATGGGATCCAGGCTAGGCAAGCTGCCGTCACGTAAAACTCGTTTACGCAGCGCTTCAGCTGAACAAGGTGTGCGCTGCGGCTTGGCCCCAAACTTTCGAAAGGTCTCAGCCCATGCAGCCAGATGGCCTTCTCCCCAGCTTGGCCCACCTTCCTGCACAGCCTTGCAAGCACGGTCCAGCGCAGCCTGGGCCACCTCAGGATGAGCCAGTGGTGCAGCTTCCACCACGATACTCAGGGCCCTGAACTCCGGCGCCAGCTCGGCAACGGCTTGATCGATTAACGGCAGTACGGACAGCATCAAAAACCTCCAGGAACCTAAATGTCATTTCATGCTAGTCAGCGACGACCAATAAAGTCAATATAATGACCATTATCATCTACTATAACGGCTGAGCCGATTGACGGAGCTACTTATAAAGGCCGAGAATCCCAGCACATTTTTCTCATGACCTTCATCAATGACCACCAATACCAGCCTGTCGACTACCCCTGGCGCTGATGCTCATGCCGTCAGCCTGGCCGTTGCGCGCACACTTAAACAGGCACGCAAAACACAGAAGATCACGCTGGATGAACTTTCCCGCCGTGCTGGCGTGAGCAAAGGAATGGTTGTCGAAATAGAGAAATGTACGGCGAACCCCAGTATCGGCATCCTTTGCAAAATCGCCGCCGCGCTTGGACTGTCTGTTGCAGACATCGTCAATGTGACCGAAGCCCCATCCGCCCATATCATCGACAGCCAAGACATCCCCACGCTCTGGACCGGTGACCTGGGAGGAACGGCGCGCCTCCTGGCGGGAACGTCCGGCCCTAATATGATCGAGCTGTGGCGTTGGGAAATGCATCCAGGCGAATCTTTCGCTTCACAGGGGCATCCTCAGGGCACGCTTGAACTGTTTCATGTGGAGAAAGGCACGCTGAAATGCGTGGTAGGGGAAACAGAGTTGGTCATCCCTGCGGGGAGTTCGGCAGTGGCGAAAACCGATGTACCTCATTCCTATTCCAACGCTGGCAGATCCAAGTTGGTGTTCACCATGTCCGTGACGGAGATGCATCAGTAGATACCGGCAGACTCGCAGCCAGTGAGCATGTGTAAGGCGGGCGAACCAGCCAATTTCAAAAGGGCTGCGCCACCGAAAGCCATCAAGCCCCACGTAGCATCACCGCCAGGGCGTGCACTCGCAATTGCGAGTGCATCGCATGCAACTGGGGGCAAAATTGGGGGCATATTTGATATTTTTCTGCCTGAAAATATCGTCCTAGAGCCCAGTCAAAATGTTTTTCGGCGACCCTGAGAGTCTTTAGTAAAGGAAATGCATCCCTATTCTCAAAACGTCCTCCCTTAGACTGAGTCGCCATCGCCCGCAAAAATCACATTAACGCAGCGCATGTCCACGCTAAAAGGAATAACGCACAGCGTTGATCCACCGGCTTTGTTCGTCAAAATAACCGAAGCTACGCTGACTGCCCTCGAATATGTCCACACCCGTACGTAGCTGCCAGTGGGCATCAATGTCGTACCGCATTTCCAAAGAAGCATATTGCGCATCCAGGCGCAGGTCCTTCGCAACGTAAGCGGTGAGGTAAAGCCGGCCCTGCCACAGCTCGCGGCGTACCGCCAAGCTGATCACTTGCGTGCGATCCTGATCGACGGCGCGCGCCACTGCCTCCTTCCAGACGTTGTAGTACTGCATGCCGAAGAACCAGTCCCCACTCAAGTAATCCATACCCAGCAGCAATTGCTTCTGACGGTTCTTCTCCAGCTCAACGATGCCGGTTTGTGCCTGGGAGTAACGATAGGCGTCAGGTACGAAGGCCGCTTCACCCTTGAATACCACCGGTCCTATCGGCATCGCGAATGAGCCGCCAAGCAGTGTGCGACGCTTCAGTGCTTCTCGATAACTCAGACCAGCGGGTGTCAGCCGGGCGGAGTAGGTCTCTTCAGTCTGCCAGCCGTGCCAGCCATTCAGGGAGTAGTCCACCCCATGGGCGTTGCCGCTCCAACGCAAGGCGGGTGTCCAGTCGGAAGGTTTACGCCAATCCGGACCATCCGCTTCGTTCTGAGGGATATTGCCCAAATAATCGCTGACCCTGGTTTCAGCAAAACGGGCACCGCTATCGGGAAGGAGGTCCTTACGCGTCTGGGGGATCAACAGCAGCTGTAAGGATTGATCCTGGAATACCGAGCATTCACTTTGGAGCATGGCCAATGGGCGTCGTTGCTCGACATAGTCGCCGAAATAGCCTTCGCGACGGTCAAACGCATGGATCACGTCCAGAACCCTGAGCCGGTCAGCGCTGCCCCAGACGACTTGTTGTATACCCAGCGTGGAGGTACATCGTTCGCCTTGGTATTCAGCGAAGAGTTCACGGGGTTCGACTTCGTGATAGTCGCCGTCCAGTTTATTTTCCTGCAATACCCTGACTTGCAACTTGTAGCGCCAGCCCGATGCATCCTGCCAACTCCCCCCCAACAATGCGGAGTACTCGTTGAGCCCCCACTCGCCTTCGCGGGTCAACGCTTGTCGGGTTTCCAGACGACCGTTGACATCAAGTGCGTCGAGAGCGTCGCCGTAACAGACATTACTCAGTATCGCTAATGCAAGGCCGACCTTGACTGCCGGTACTTTCATAGGCTCACCTGTGAGGCAAGCAACGGGTCGATCTCGCGCTCTTCACCGGGCTGGATGCAATCCTGAAGACCTGCATCAATCGTTGCCCAATCGCTTAAGTAATTCATTTTTCTGACAGGTAAATGTGTTCTTTCCCACGCGTGCAGCGCCCTCTCCAGTCGATAGTCCACCCAACGGCGACAGAATTCATCCAGCGGTTGCGACGAGAGCATCAACCAGGCAGCACATTCCCCCAACCTGAGCGAACCCGCAGATAAACGCGAGGCGGACACCTCTTCGGCGGTCCACTCCAGGATTCGTGCTCGGGTAATTTCGCCATGGGCGGTCTGGTCAAGGTAGGCGATGACCGTGCTGGGTTGTTGCTGCACGCGCTGGCCGATGAATGCCGCCAGCGTTTCCGAAGGCCCTTCGAATAAACGCGTAATACGAGCGTCGCGCCAGAGTTGTCCAATGGGATTATTATCGCAATAGCCGCGAGCCCCTAGCATCTGCAGCGCGCTATCACTGACCTCTCCGAGCACCTCGCTGGCCAACCACTTCGTCGCTGCCAGGACCTCGGGGGGAGCGTCAGGTAAGCCCTGATCCAGTCGTAGCGCCAGGTCATCGACCCAATTACCAATTGCAGTCGCTGCACAGAGCGCGTCATCAACCACGCGTTGAGTATGCTCATGATCCCAAAGAGGGTGACCGCCCAGGCTACGTCGGGTGCTATAGCGGATCATCAACTGAACACACCGCCATAACCCACCGACACAGGTAGCGGCAATACCCAGCCGGCCGAACGCCATCGTGTCGCTGGCAACAGCCAGGCCTGCATAGGCACTTCCCAGGACTCGGTCCTGGTTGACCAGCGCAGCTTCAAAGGCCCGGCCGTCCAGTTCAATAAGCTTGATGCCTTCAAGATCGATAAACGTCTTCACACTATCGATCTGGAATTTGAAACTGGCCTTGGAGATCGGCGCGACCTCATAGTTCTCGGCAAATGCACTGTTGAACAAACAGCGGATCTCCTCCAGATTCGAACGCAAGTCAGTCCGCGTAGCGCTGCGCACACTGAACTGGCTACCTGGTAATACTTTTTCACTGCGGCTGGCCTTGCGTCGCGCACGGTACTGCTCCACGTCAACCCCGTACGTGCTGAAGGTGAAAACCAGCTCGAAACCCGCCAGCTTGAGAGCGTCGGCGTACCAAAGCGGGTTATAGGTTTGCAGCAGCGTGGGAGGCCGGCCGTCGATGTTCTCGAGTAGCAACGCGGCATCCTGTGTCGAGGTATAACTGTAAGGCCCCAGTAACCTTGATTTGCCACGCGCTATCGCCCATTGCCCTACCGCTTCGAATAATGCCCGCGTGACGGCGGGGTCTGGCGCGACTTCAAAAAAACCGAAAAAACGTGCTCATGACCAAAGCGCAGGTTGTATGCCGCGTGAATACATACGCTGACTCGACCCTGGGCCTGACCTTGGTCATCCAGCGCCAGAAAATGCTCAATCTGCGCTTCGCGAAAGAAGGGGTTATGTCGTGGTGACAATATCCGTTTCATGTCACTGCGTAAGGGCGCAACCCAGTGCTGGTCGTCGGCGTACAGACGAAAAGGCAGGTCGATAAACTGCCTTAACCGCTTTGCCGTATCCACTGCTTCGACAGCAATCATGAGAGGTCCAAAAGCTGTTGCATGTTGCGGTGACGTGCTTCAAATATCCGGTCCATATAGGCGTCGACAAACAACCACTCAAACAGCGCACCGCCTATGGCGTGATAAGTCACTCGATCGGTATAAAGCGTCCCCCCGGCAGCGGATTCAACGCGATGCTCATGCCGGAACGCACTCAGGGGCCCCTTGATCATTTCATCAATGAAATACTCGTTGTCTTTGACTTCGCGGATGCCAACGGTCCAATTGGCAGGGATAAACCCGAACATCCAATGCCGGAAACGGAATTGACGCCCTTGCTCGATCCGCAGGTCAGCAATATCTATGTTTCCAAGTGGGGTAACGCGCTCCGGGAAGATCTTCGGGAAGTTCACACCTTCCATGCAGAAGTCGAATACCTCGGCACAGCTACGCCCCTTGATGAGGGTGGTTTTTTCCAATACGGGCATACTCGGATCCTCTCTTAGATGGTTTCGACAGCGGTAGCGGTGCTGAATCGTTCGGCGTATCTGCGCCACTGATCGGGGTCGAGGGCTTTATCAAAACTGCGAAATCCAGCCAGCATGAAACCGTGGCGCACGGACAACGATTGAACCAATTCAAGGTCATCATTGCTGAGGTCCAGAGCAAGGCTCGTGCGGCAGGAAATACCTTCGAGGGCGAGCATCATGGTTTCGGCCATGCAGGCGTATGCGAGGTCTTGCGGGATACCGTAACGTGAGCCCAAGCGCGCTTCTCCGGGCATTTCGATAATGCCACCGTCAAACACCAGCACGTCCGGCCGGCGACTGGAGATATCCTGGCTGACATTGGCGGGTCGGGAGATGTCACACAGGATGGCCCCTTCGGCGATGTCATCGGCGCTGTTAGTCGCAATCAGTACCAAGTCAGCGTCGGCCAACGAAAGGTTGATGTCGTTACTCCAGCGCAGCGCGGTACGCTCACCGTTTTCAGTCAACAACAAGGCTGCGAGATCCGCGCTCTCGTGTTCGTTCAAACGCTCAGCGATTCCAGCAAATCTGCTTGAGCAACTCCAGCATTGCGGCCAACCCGCTGCCATCACGCATTGTCGTATGAGTTAAATCGTGCGGCAGAAGCGCGATTGCTAATCTTTCGGCCCACGCGGCGAGCACCACGGTCAGCACCTCCATGGGGTCGTTTGCGGGAGGGG
>NZ_JADDUM010000197.1 GCF_015163715.1 Pseudomonas cyclaminis | reverse complement strand
GGAACCGAAGTACGTACGCGCTCCGGTGGCCACCACCACGGCCTTGGCCCGGCCGCTGACCACGTTGGTGCCCATGAAACAAATATTTGGCAGGTCCAGCAGGTTGCCGGGGTCGGCGCTCACCGGGCCGGCGGATTTTTGCGTGACGTCGCCCAGGGTGTCGTATTTTTCCACCGGCAAGGCTTCGCCGGTGAGCACGGCCTGGCTGATAAACAGATCGCGGGATTCGATCAGGCGGATGTCGGCGGGGATCATGTCACCGGCCGAGAGCTGCACGATATCGCCGGCCACTAGGTCGCGCATCGGCACTTCGCGCAGGGTCGGTTGGCTGCCCACCTGCTCACGGCGCAGCACGGTAGCGGTGGTGCGTACCATGGCTTTCAAGGCCTCGGCGGATTTGGCCGAGCGGTGCTCCTGCCAGAAGCGCAACAGGCTGCTGAGCAGGACCATGGTCATGATGATGATGACTTTGGTCGGGTCAGCGTCTTCACCTGCCTGCATCGGCAGCCAGCAATCGGTAAAGAAGCTGATGGCGCCCAGGGTCAGCAGCACGTAGATGAACGGGTTGTTCAGTGCGTGCAGGAACTGGATGAGTGCGTGGGGCGGCTTGTCGTGGGCGACCTCGTTATAGCCTTCCCGTTGCAGGCGGGCAGAGGCGTCCAGTTCGGTCAGGCCATCCTGGGTGGCACGGACGTTGGCGAGGGTGGCTTGCAGGCCGTTGTGGGCTTCGCGGGCGGCACGCATCGACAGTTTGGTGCCTTCGTCGGTGCCTTTTTTCTTGTGCAGTGGCGTGTTTTTTACGGCGCTCATTGTTTGTACTCCTGTCGCCAGCTCACGACAAAACATACCGCTACTTACCGAATTACAGGCGAGCAACAGCATGCCGGGCCGCCAACTTGGCGATCGGTTTAAATAAAGTATTCACATCACTTCTACAGCGCCCGCCAACAGCGTGTTAGTTAACTAACGCGCAGCGGGCTACGACTGGATATGTTCATAAAGAACTCCAGGGTGTTAATAAGAAAGTTGCTGTTTCCAGCCAGGTCAGGCGGCGCGAGCGCTCACGTACAGGCCGAGCATCAAGCTGGCTTGCTCCAGGCTGGAAACCTTCGGTCTCTGCGGGTCTTGAGGGTCGGCGTGTTCCCACTGCTGCACCAATTGGCCGCTTTGCGGGCAGATACGCCAGTGCGCCAGCGGGCGGGCTGGATACACTTGGGAGGAGGGTGCAACAAAGGTCGGGCGGGCCGGGGTAAAGCCTGCGGGCGCCCGGCACAGCTTGGCGCGCAGGGCTGCGGCCAGCGTGCGTACATCAGGCAAAACAAGGAGTTGGAAGGTCATAACACACCTCGGGACCGGACTGGCATCCGGTGAGGCAGTTACGGTGGAGCATCAAGCTCTAGCGCAGCTTACCGGACCGGGGAGGCGAGTCCTGTCATATTCTGGGTTTGGCGCCCGACGCCCGCAAACGCGGTGCTCGGACAGCGACTAGATACTGTGTCCATTGGCTTCTTTTGTGAGGTTTAAAAAAGGCCCCAGTTGCGGGCAGGGGCAATCTACTCATACGCTTACAAAATGTCAACGCATGATTAATCAAATGACTCAGTGTTCAGAGTGTATTCAGGCAAGAGGCGCTGGAAGTTACGCGATATATAACTTCATATACCTTGCGCGGCGAGAATCGCCAGATAGATCAATACCAACCCGCAGGTGCCATGACTGATACGTTGCCACAGGGGCGAAGCATTCTTGCGCAACAGGTTCACCAGCGCTGCGATCAGAAAGCAGGACAATACCGATGCCAGCATGAAACCGGCGAAAAACATCAGGGTTTGTCCATGGCTGGGCGTGGCGCCGACGATGCCGGACAACGCACTGCCCAGCGCGCCCCAGTAAACAATGTTTTTCGGGTTAGCCAAGGAAATCGCCGCGCCCACCGCCAAGGCATTCTGTCCGGAGCTGGCCGGTGCGCTGCCGGCTTCTGGCAACTGCCACGCATCGATCAGGCTGCGTATGCCGAGCCATGCCAGGTACAGCGCGCAGACAACGGTCAGCGGCACACGCACGGCGTCATGCTGGATAAGCAGGGCAATGCCGGCCAGGCCGATCACGGCCCAGACGGCATCACCGACCAGCGAGCCGATCTGCACCATCAGCGCAGGTGTAAAGCCGTGCAGCAAGCCTCGTCGCAAGGTCTCCGCCAACACGGCGCCAGGGGACAGGCAAAACACAAAACCGAACACCAGCGCGTAGAAAAAGATTGTCAGCATGCCCGCGATCCTTCAAATGAGGGGGGAAGTGTGAGGGGCGGGGCGAAGGTTGTCTTGAACCAGATTGCGCTGCTCAGCGTTTCACTGCGCTCTGGTAACGACCCGGGGTCATGCCGTACGCCGCGCGAAAATGCCGATTGAGGTGGCTCTGGTCGGCAAACCCCAGGTCCTGGGCGACGTCGGACGCGGCGGCACCGCTACGCAACAACCCCTTCGCACGGCGGGTGCGCAGCTGCATGGCCCATTGGCGAGGGCTGAGTCCGGTCTCCTTTTGAAAGGCTCGTAGCAGGTGGAATTTGGACAGCCCCAACTCGTCCCCCAGATGGTCCAAGGGCAGCGATTGATGCAGGTGCTCGGCCAGCAACTCCTGGGCACGCAGGACCATGGCTTTACCCGTCGCCGTACTGCCGGGCAAGCGTACGCCGCTCATGGCAACCACCTCACCGAGCAGCACCACCAGGGCGTCTTCATTCAGGTCACGGACCAGCGCATCAGCGCACAACGCGCCTTTCACCGCCGCTGCCAGGCGTTGCGCGAGCAGTGGTTGAACACATAACGAGCGATCAAACTCCAGGTGCGCCAAGCCCAGGTCCGCTGCCAATTGATCCGCTGTGACGTACAGGCTGACGAACTCCCACGGCGCGCCATCCGCCGCACCACCGCCTTGAATCTGCCCAGGGTTGTACAGGGTAATGCTGCCCGGCCCGGCGTCGAATTCTCGGCGGTCCAGCCAGACTTTTTCCTCACCCAGCAGGTTCACGCCAATCACGCATTCGTCATGGCTGTGGCGGGCGAAGGTCAGGCCGGTGCAGACGGTGCTGCTGACTTCGTAGTGGCCCAGCCAGGCGTGTTGCATCGTGCTCATTGCGCAAGCTCAGTCAGGAAGTGGGCAGGAGCATACGCTGGCAGCACGGGTCAGATCGACTGTTGATTGACCCGGGTGAGCCACTGCGCTCTCCTGCTACAACGCGGCGATACGGGATAACTCGACCTTTAGCTGGGCCGGGTCGAGACACGCAAACGGCAGGGCAAAAAACGCCTGGCAGCGCCGTTCGATGGTCGTGAGCGTGGCCTTGAACGCGGCGTCCACGCAAGCTTCATCTCCGTGGACATCCGACGGGTCCGCCAACCCCCAGTGCGCCTTCAACGCCGGCCCGAAATACACCGGGCAGGCTTCGCCGGCGGCCTTGTCGCAGACGGTGATAACCAGATCCGGTGGGCTGCCTTCAAAGGCGTCGTTGCCCTTGCTGTACAGCCCTTCGGTGCTGATGCCCGCCGCCTGCAGCGTGCTCAGGCTGCGCGGCAGCACCTGGCCCTTGGGAAAACTGCCTGAGCTGATGGCCTCGAAACCGTGCGGTGCCAGGTGGTTGAACACCGCTTCGGACAAGATGCTGCGGCAGCTGTTGGCGGTACACATGAACAGGACTTTCATTGCAGTCTCTCCGTCAGATACTCAGGCGCAACGCGAGGGCGGCGAGGGTGATCAGCAGCACCGGCAAGGTCAGCACAATCCCGACCTTGAAATAGTAGCCCCAGGTGATGGTGATGCCTTTGCGTGCAAGGATATGCAGCCATAGCAGGGTGGCCAGGCTGCCGATGGGGGTGATTTTCGGGCCCAGGTCGCTGCCGATCACGTTGGCGTAGATCATCGCGTCCTTGACCACGCCCACGGCATGGCTGGACTCGATGGACAGCGCGCCGATCAAGACCGTCGGCAGGTTGTTCATCGCCGAAGACAGCAAGGCTGTCAGTACTCCAGTGCCCATGGCCGCGCCCCAGACACCGTAAGTGGCAAAGGTATCGAGCCACGTCGCCAGGTAGGTGGTGAGGCCGGCGTTACGCAAGCCGTAGACCACCAGATACATGCCCAGGGAGAAGATCACGATCTGCCACGGGGCTTCCTTCAGCACTTTGCGCGTGGAGATCTTGTGGCCCTTGGCGGCGATCACCAGCAGGAGCACGGCGCACACCGCAGAAATCGCGCTGATCGGAATGCCCAGCGGTTCCAGTGCAAAGCAGCCGATCAACAGGATACCCAGCACCCACCAGCCGGCACGGAAGGTGGCGCGGTCATGGATGGCGCTGGCGGGGTCTGCAAGGTCAGCGGGGTCGTAGGTGTGCGGGATGTCGCGGCGGAAGAACCACAGCAATATTGCGAGGGTGGCCGCGACGCTGACGAGGTTGACCGGCACCATCACTGCCGCATATTCGTTGAAGCCGATCTTGAAGTAGTCCGCCGACACGATATTCACCAGGTTCGACACCACCAGCGGCAGGCTTGCCGTATCGGCGATAAACCCCGCGCCCATGACAAACGCCAGGGTGGCCGCCGGTGAAAAACGCAGGGCCAGCAGCATCGACATGACAATCGGCGTAAGGATCAGCGCCGCGCCGTCGTTGGCAAACAGCGCTGACACCAGCGCACCGAGCAGCACCATATAGGCAAACAACCGCCGGCCACGCCCGCGGCCCCAGCGCGCCACATGCAGGGCGGTCCAGGCAAAGAACCCGGCTTCATCCAACAGCAGGCTGATGATGATCAGCGCGACAAACGTACCGGTGGCGTTCCAGATGATGTGCCACACCACCGGGATATCGCCCAGGCTGACCGCGCCGCAGGCCAGGGCCAGGATCGCGCCGAGGGTTGCGCTCCAGCCGACGCCGAGGCCTTTGGGCTGCCAGATGACCAGGATGATGGTGACGATAAAAATGCCAATTGCGACAAGCATGAAGTAACGCTCCGATGGCTCAGCAGCAGGTGCTGGCCCGTTGTGGTCGGTCGCCCATTGCATCCAGACGCTGTGCGTCGGTGTGCAACCATGGCTGGTTGGCTTGCAGGGTGGTTTCCAGCACCTGGGTGACCCAATCGGGCAACTCCGGGTGGATGCGGTAGTAGATCCATTGCCCTTGGCGACGATCCAGCAATAGCCCGCAACTGCGCAATTGCGCCAGGTGACGGGAGATTTTTGGCTGGCTGTCGTCCAAGGCATGGATCAGTTCGCACACGCAAAGTTCGCCCTCGCGCAGAATCAAGAGGGTCATACGGGCGCGGGTGGCATCGGCCAGGCATTTGAACAGAGTGGGAGGGGAGAAGAGGTCCGACATGGTCAAGGCTCTTATATATGGTTATTCGAATATACGTATTTCCATATGTTTCGGTCAAATCTTGTTTCAATTGATTTGGATCAAATGCCCGCGAATCAACCACAAGTGATTGAAATTAAAATGAAACAACAATGTCCTAAAGTCCCCGCCCATTGCTGAAGAAGGAAGACCCCGCGTGACCCGTGCCACTCGTAACCTGCGCAAGACCTTGGATTCCGTTGCGGAAAATAACGAAACCGCGGCGTTCGACCTGATGCGCGCCGTCGAGAAACTCGGCGATGAAGTGCTGCGCCAGCGCCTGCTCAATTCCATTCACCGGCTTAATCAGGATGCTTACGAGCTGCGTGAGGCGCGCGATTCGGTCGAATGGGTGTCGGTCAAACTGGCGTGATGGGGCCGTTGCAGTCGTCCATATTCGGTTAACAACTCATAGGAACCAGTACCAGTGGCAGCACCAATCGGATAAGGACACTCCTGAACCCGATAGGTATTCACATGCTACCTCCCATCGCGTTTTCCCATCTGCCATCCACACTGACCGCGCAACAGGCTGGTCTATCGCCTGCGGTGACGCAATCGTCCGGTGAGCGCCTTATCCATCCGCTCGTGCATTCTGTTTCGCACCCTGCTGCCAAAAAAACTTTAACGGTCCGGCCACCGACAACCAGTCTTGAGGTTGAGCGCTATATCAAAGAGACCGCGCCTTCGATGCTGACGCCTGCGCAAAAGACCTCGAGCATTCTGGCGGCAGCGATCAAGCGCGAATGGCAACTGGATGTCGAACCCGATACAGCCCGCATTGCCACCTTCAACTACAACCTTGATCGTCCCAAGCCTCATGACGGCAGAATGCTCAATAGCATGACGCTGACAGAGGCGGCGCTGCGCAATGTGCGCAGCATGAACACGCAGGATGAGCGGGCGCCCAGGCATGACGAACTCACTACGCTAATCAACATAGGGCGATACACCTCGCCCTTGGTTGATGCAAGCGCTGAGCTGGAAGATTTTTTGCGTTCCCAGGACGCTCACGAGTACGTCTTGAAGTCGGCGCATGCCGATACCGGCAACACGCCTCCGGCTGCTGACAGGTTGCCCTTCACACCCCAGGCATTCAGGGACCTGGTATGGCGGACCGAACTGAGTGCGCCTTATAAATCCTATCTGGATACGTTCTGGCCAGCCCATCAAGAGACGTACACGCAACTGAGCAAGTTGTCTTTTGGTGCATCGGCGCAAATCCAGCAGCAAGAAGGCAGCCTGAGTAACTACGAAGTGACGCTTGCCATGCGTGCAGCGGGGCTGGGCAGTCATACGCGGCTGGAAGACATGACCGTCGCCGGCGTGAAGGCGCCTTACGTCAAAGATCCGAACGTGGAAACTGGCCTGCTGTCCATCAGTGGCGCTCAATCCACCGATTTGATCTACGTGACCGACAAACAGCCCCGGATGAATGCCAAGGGCAAAAGAATTCATCACACGCTGCTGTACATTCCTGGCAATTCCTCGCCGATTCATCGATTTGACAGCGTCAGCCAGATGAAGACATGGCTGGCCGACCAGGCCGCCGACCCTGGCAAACGCGCAGTCCTGGCTACCCACTTCAAAAAGAATGATCAGGATGACAAGACCTTTTCCGACGGAGTCAAACAGTCACTGACCGGGCTGGGCGGCTGGACGCAAGCCCAACGGCCGAATGCATGGGGATTTACCTCACTCAATGCGTGGGATCCACAGACTTACATCACCACGCATCCGGTAGACGGTGATCCGTTCCAAGTCATGAGTGAGCGCCAGAAAAACCGGGCTTATGCCGACGCCGACCACGACATCGTGACCGATCGAGACGTCACCAAAAAACGAATTGTCAGCGTGGTCGAAGCAGCCGGCGCTGCAGCGTTGATGTTGACGCCACTGGCCATGGTGATGCCGGAAGTCGCCTTGGCCATGGACGCTACCTACTTGGCGGCTGGGGTGGCTGAAATGGCCGTTGGCATTGATGATGCGGCCCACGGCAAATCAACGGGTACTGATCGCATCGTGTTTGGACTGCTCAATGCTGCGCCTACGTTGGTCCACGGCGCCGCAAAATTACCCGGCGTAGTCGCGGGGCTGGAAGGCGAGCGTGCATTGGTGAGTGTTCCGTCCACCGCTTCGCCGCCGGTGGAATTCAAGGAGATCGCCTTCTCGGGCGAGCAGGTGCCAGACCACCAAGTGATCGAGTTGGCGGGTGATGAGCGTCCCAATGGCGGTGTCAAGCGCACGCGACTGGACGAGGCGCAAACCGAAGGAACTGAGGACATCAAACGCAGTAAGCCGGCGGATGAAGTCCGAGACCTTAAAAAAATCAACGACCTGATCTTCACCTTTGTCGATACGTATAACGGCGCAGAACGCCTCAATATCGTTGCCCATGGCGCCCTCGGCGACAGCGGCACGGCGGATCTGGTGCTAGGCGAGGAGCGGCTGGGCTCTGACGATCTGCTGCAGATGCTCTGGGACAACAATGTGCCGACTGACGAATACGCCAATATCCGTTTACTGATGTGCAACTCGGGTACGGGTGGAGAAGAGTCGTTTGCAGCACAGTTCCAGCGCGACGTGGGTGTACCGGTCAAGGCCTACGGAAGCAAAGTTAACGTCGAGTTCAACCTGGATGAATTGGCAGCGCTTTTCGATCCCGCACGGGGCAAAAACAAGCTGACTCAGTTTGAGGGGGTACTTCCTGCGAGCCGCAGGCACAGGGTGACAAAGATCAAGCCAGAGCCAGAGCCGAGCGCCACCAATGAGCGCACTGAAGATCCCTACAAGGACTTTTCATACAAACCCATGCACTTTCCGGATCGGGCCGAGAATCCGAAACCTGATGTGATGCAGCCTTCAATGCCGACGCTATAGCCCCCCAACGGGCAGTTCCGCGCACAGCGGATGTGCGCAATATCGTTCAAGACAATCTTGATACCGGCAGGCATGCTTGGCGACCCCCTGCCGACGAGCCTGTTTCAGATGCCCAATGCCTTGCCTGTTCACGCGTTTTCCCGCGGCGCAATTGCAGTGATTCCCTTGTCCCTGGCCTGTGCACCCTGGGGGTTGTTGGCCGGTTCCATGGCCATCGACGCACAATTTACCCCGCTGCAGGCCCAAGGCCTCTCCGCCATTGTGTTTGCCGGTGCCGCACAACTGGTGGCCATTGGCATGGTCAAGAGCGGTGCCAGCCTGATTTCCATCGTGCTGACCACGTTGCTGCTGACGTCCCAGCATTTGCTGTACGGCATGCATATGCGTCCAACGTTGTCGGCACTTGATAGCCGCTGGCGCATGAGCCTGGGGTTCCTGCTCACCGACGAGTTCTTCGCCTTGGTCAGCCACTATGACCGCCAGACCTTCAATCGCTGGTATGCCTTGGGCGTCGGGCTGACGTTTTATATCATCTGGAACCTGTTCACCCTGGCCGGCATCGTGCTGGGCAAGAGCATTCCCGGTCTCGATCAACTCGGCCTGGAGTTTTCCATTGCCGCGACTTTCATTGCCTTGATCACCCCCGTGGTGCGGGACGTGCCGACAGTCGTCTGCGTAGCGGTGTCATTGCTGTGTTCAGTGTGGCTGAGCTTTCTGCACTGGGAGTCGGCCGTGGTGGTGTCCGGCGTGTTGGGCATGAGCGCAGGCTTTATCTGCAAGCGACTGGGAGTAGGGCGGCAATGATTTACCTGATGATTGTCGCCATGGGCCTGGTGGTGTTTCTCAACCGCTACTTGTTTATCGAACCTCGCCTGCCGGTGCGCCTCAACCGTGGCGCGCGGGAGTTTCTCGGGTTTGCGGTGCCGGGGATGCTGACAGCGATTTGCGGGCCGATTATTTTTCTTGCCGACCACCAGCTCAACCTGAGCCCGGCCAACCCGTATTTGCTGGCGGGTATCAGTGCGGTCGCGTTGATGTTCTGGACACGCAATGTGCTGCTCACGGTGCTGCTGAGCATGGCGCTGTTTTACCTGTTCCGTTGGTGGCTCTGACGCGCAGACGAAAAAAAGCCCGCGGGAGGGCGGGCGCAAGGGAGACTTCAAAAATGAGCAAGGCCACTATAGGTGGCGTTCGCCTGCGTCACCGTGAAACAAAATTCATCCAGGCGCCAGTCAGTTGCGTGGCAATGCTACAGTCGCGTTTTTTTCATGGAGGCGATGGCATGCACAAGGTGGTTATAGGCGCATTGGTCGTGGCAGCACTGGCCGGCTGCGCAGGTTCGAAGATGAACGAAGCGCGCTCGGGAGCGCCCTACAAGACCTTGGCATCGGACAAGGCCACGGTGGTGGTTGCCGAGTGTATTCAATTCGGCTGGCAGGATGAAAGCGTGTACGGCGTCGATGCCAGTGGCTTCAAGGAGCCGAATGGGGCCGGTGGTTTCACCGTCTATACCAGGGGCGGGGATTACTTCGCCGACGTGCAAAGTGCCGGTGCAGGATCGTCCGTCAAGTATTACGCCGCCGAAGACGCGATGCCCGCCAAACGGCGTTTGGCCGCGCTGGCGACTTGTCTGTAATCCGTTGCCTTAGTCTTTTTAGGAAACGCCCGGCGGGACAGCCGCCGGACATTCGCTTATTATTCACACCGCTCGCCCGGCTTGATGGCTCTTTACCAGTACACGGACGTCGAGGCCAAACCGTCGGGCGAGCATCTTTTGCCCTTATCGCGGCATAAACCCCAAGTGCCAGCGACGTGGGATCTTCAGCGACACCAGCCCCAACACTCCAGCCAACCCACTGCTGACCAGCAACGCCTTCAGGCCCATGTGCTGCTCAAGCAACGCGCCAATGACCGCACCCACAAACATGCCGCCCCACGGGATCAACTGCACCCGCCAGCCGTTACGCCTTTCCCCCAGCATCCAGCGGCCCAGGCCACGACCAAAGCGTGACAGCGCGCCGGTGACATAGGTAAGGCCCACGGGCAAGCCGTTGACCTCTTCGACGGCCGCATTGAGCATGCCCATTGCGATGATCGCCGCCAGCAGCGCGGGCAAGGTATCGTCGGATGGCCACAGCGCACCTGCGCATAACAAAGCGGCAATACACAACAGCAAAGGCAGCGTATGCCGCCGGCCAAACCGACTGACCACCACGCCCAATGCGTTGCCGACCACGAAAGTAGCGACCAGCAACAGCAAGCGCCCCGTCAGCCCCAGATCGCCTGCGCTGATCGCTACTGCCAGGCGCGTGGTGTTGCCGCTCATGAACGAAACAAAATCGCCGCTGGCCATAAAGCCGATGGCATCGGTCATACCGGCCAGCACCGAAAGACTGGCCACCAGCATCAAGCCGACTCGGCCGCGCCAACGCTGTCGATGGGCGAGTGCAGCATTGACGTAAGGCTTGCGGGACGAAGGCAGCATAGGGCCGGGTTCCTCGGTGAGATTATCCGGCCACTACGGTAGGACGCTTTGAGCCCACACGCAATGACCTCAGGCAGCGTCCAGTCGCCAGCCATCCGGGGTCCAGCGCAACCGGTGTGTCGGCCGGATCGCCTGCACAAACGCCGCATCATGGGACACCACCACCATCGCTCCGCCAAACCCTTGCAGCGCCTGCTCGAAAGCCGCCACTGATTCCAGGTCGAGGTGATTGCTGGGTTCGTCGAGCAGCAACAGTTGCGCCGGCACATGGCGCCACAGGGCGATTGCCATGGCGGCTTTCAAGCGTTCGCCGCCGCTGAGTTGCGCGACCGGTTGGATCACGCGCAGCGCGTCCAGTTGCAGCAAGGCCAGGCGTGTGCGCAGCTCGGCTTCGGTCAGCGGCGTACCCAGCAGGTTGAGCTGCTCGATGATCGAGCGATGATTGTCCAGCAAGCCCAGATGCTGATCGATATAGGCACTGGGCACATGCACGCTGCATTCCCCCGTGACCGCTTGCCATTGGCCAGCCAAGACTTTGAGCAGCGTGGACTTGCCGCAACCGTTCGGCCCATGCACGGCGACGCGTACCGGGCCCGTGAGGTGGAGGTTGACGCAACTCGCGGGCAGCCACGGCAGTTGAGCATCGACTAAGGTCGCGACGGTGCGCCCGCTGGGCACGACCGATGCAGGTAACGTCAACAAAATCGTCGACTCATCCTGCACCCGCTCGTAGGCCAGGCGCACCTGGCTGTCCAGATGCTCCTTGCTGTGCCGATGAGCGCTGCGCACGGTGCTGACGATGTGAGTAGCGGCGCTTTTCCAGCGCGCCTTGGTGAAACGGTCGACGTTGGCGGTTTGCGCCTGTTTGCGAGAATGGGCGGCATTGCGTTGCAGGCTGTCGTGGTCCTTTTGCAGGCGCTTGCGTTCGCGACTGCGCTCCAGGCGTGCGTGCTCCAATGCGGCGACAGAGGCCTGCTGTTGGGCCTCACGCTGCACGCGATAGGCGTCGTAGTTGCCGCCATACACACGCAAGCCAAGGGGCGACAGCTCAATGATGCGCTCCATGCGGTTGAGCAACTGTCGATCATGACTTACTACCACCAGGCCGCCAGGCCGATCAGCCAGAACCCGCAGCAGCCAGGTACGGCCCGCGCTGTCGAGGTGGTTGGTAGGCTCATCAAGCACCAGCAGCTGCGGCGCAGACAGCAGCGCACCGATGATCGCAACCCGGGCCAGTTGTCCGCCGCTGAGTTGCCCGGCAGGCGTGTCGGCACTCAGCTGGGACAATCGCGCGGCATCCAGAGCGCTGCGCAAACGGTCGGCGAGGTCCCAGCGTTCATTGATCGTCGCCAGGTCATCCACACTGGCGGTGCCTCTGGCCATGCGATCCAGTGCCGCCAAGGTGTCAGCGGTTCCTGTGAGGCTGGCGACCGTATCGCTCGGCTCGACCACCACGGTCTGGGGCACAAACGCCACGCTCGCCCGGCGATCCAGCGTGCCGCAGGAGGGTGACAACTCGCCGGCGATCAACCTTGCGAGGATACTTTTGCCACAGCCATTGCGCCCCACAATGCCGGTGGGCGCAGGGTCGATGGACAGGGTGAGGTCTTCCAGCAGGGTTTCGCCATTGGCGAACTGGAAGCACAGGTGTTGCAGGGAAACCAACGCGGGCAGCCGGGTGACGTGAGTCATCAGCACCTCCAAAGCAATGTCGAACAGGCCAACAAGCACGCCAGGCGGCTCGTTGCAGGTACATTCTGGAAGGCTTAGTGGTTCACGTCGGCGGTCATCCCATGGGGCAGAAAGGAGGTAAAGCCTAACTCGCCTCGGCGAGCTGTTCAAGGAACATGGCCAGGGCGACTTCCTCCGCCTTGAGCCCTTTGCGCACCCGCGGCTTGGGCAATCTGGACAGCTCGCCCAGGCTGAAATGCTCCAATACCGCCGGGTGGATGTAGCATTTTCGGCACACCGCTGGTGTATTCCCCAACTGCCGGGCGACGTCCTTGACCATCGCCACCACATGCCGTTTGGCGTCGGATTCCGGCTGCCATTCCAATTCGCGCAACACCGCCAGCGCCAGGGCGGTGCCGGCCCAGGTGCGATAGTCCTTGGCGGTGAAATCGGCGCCGGTGAGGCTGTGCAAGTAGGCGTTTACATCATGGGAACTGACGGTGTGTCGTTCGCCGTCTGCGTCCAGGTACTGGAACAGGTCCTGCCCCGGCAATTCCATGCAGCGCTTGACCACGTTGGCCAGGCGCCGGTCCTTGACGCTGACCTGATGCTCCACGCCACTTTTGCCGCGAAACTGGAACTGAATCTCGCTGCCGTTGATGTCCACATGGCGGTTGCGCAGTGTGGTCAAGCCGTAGGATTTGTTGTCGCGGGCATACTGGGTGTTGCCGACGCGGATCAAGGTAGCGTCCAGCAGCATTACCACGGTGGCCAGGACTTTTTCGCGGGTAAAGCCAGGCTCGGCCAGTTGGGCCTCCAACTGCTTGCGCAACTTGGGCAGTGCGCTACCGAACGCCTGTAGGCGTGAGTATTTGTCGGTGTCACGGACTTCGCGCCAGCGCGGGTGGTAGCGATACTGCTTGCGCCCACGGGCGTCGCGCCCAGTGGCTTGCAGATGGCCACGCGGGTCGGCGCAGATCCACACGTCGGTGTAGGCGGGCGGGACGGCGAGGGCGTTGATACGCTTGATTTCCTCGTCGTCGTCAAGGCGCTCACCCTTGGCATTGAAGTACTGGAACTTGCCGCGCACCCGCTTGCGGCGAATGCCGGGTTGGGTGTCGTCCACATAATGCAGGTCGCGGGGCAGGTCGGCGGGGATCGCGGAGTCGGGCATGGCGGGTTCCTTGGCAACAAATCAGGCCGGTATGTCTGATTGACCGCAGCGCTGTGCGGTCGTGCCAAATGCTTACGCCAGCACCGCGACCGCCTTGATCTGTGCCCACAGCGTCTGGCCCGGATGCAGTTGCAACTGGTCGCGGGAGAAGCGCGTGATGCGCGCCAGCAATGGCGTGCCGTCGGCTTCCAGGCGCACCAATACATGGGCGCTGTTGTCAGCGGGGGTTTCCTGGATCACCGTTACTGGCAACCGGTTGAGGATGCTGCTCGGTTCCGACCCTTGCAGGCTGAGGCTCACGTCCCGTGCCTGCACCTTGACCCGCAGCGCTTTGCCCACGGCCAACGGTGCATGGGCCACGCGCATGGACAAGGCGCTGCCCGGCAGGTGCAGGCTCAGCAACTGGTAATCCGCGTCGTAGGCACTGACCGTGCCATTGATCACCACGCCGGCATCGTCGCCCCGTGCCAGCGGCAGGTCGAGCCGCGCCAGGGTTGCGCCGATCGGTCCGCTGGCGAGGGCCTTGCCGTCACTGAGCAGGACGATATGGTCGGCCAGGCGTGCGACTTCATCCTGGGCGTGGCTGACGTACAGCACTGGAATATCCAGCTCATCGTGCAGGCGTTCCAGGTACGGCAGGATTTCGTTTTTGCGCTGGCTGTCGAGGGCGGCCAACGGTTCATCCATCAACAGCAGTTTCGGGCTGGTGAGCAAGGCACGGGCGATGCCGATGCGCTGGCGCTCACCGCCGGACAAATGCAGAGGGTTGCGTTCCAGCAGGTGACCGATCCCCAATAGCGCCGTGGCCTGGGCCATATCCACCCGGCGCTGCTGGCGTGGAATGCGCTTGAGGCCGAACTCCAGGTTGGCCCGCACCGACAAATGCGCGAACAGGCTGGCTTCCTGGAAGACGTAACCCAACGCACGTTTATGGGGCGGTACGAACAACCCGCTGCGGCTGTCTTGCCACACGTCATCGTTGACCTGGATGAAACCATTTTCGGCGCGCTCAAGCCCCGCGATGCAGCGCAGGCAGGTTGTCTTGCCTGAGCCTGAATGCCCGTACAGCGCGGTCACGCCACGGCCTGGCAGATGCAGGTCCACGTCCAGCGCAAACCCGGAATAACGGAGTTGCAGGCGTACATCAATCATCGACATCAGCTCCAGCCCATCTTGGTTTTACGGCTGGAGTACAGCGCCAGCAACACGAGGAACGCAAATACCACCATGGCGCCGGCCAGCCAATGGGCCTGGGCGTATTCCATGGCTTCGACATGGTCGTAGATCTGCACCGAGACCACACGGGTCTTGTCCGGGATATTGCCGCCGATCATCAGCACCACGCCGAACTCACCGACGGTGTGGGCAAATCCGAGGATCGAGGCGGTGATAAAACCTGGACGCGCCAGGGGCAGGATCACCGTAAAAAAAGTGTCCCAGGGATTGGCGCGCAGGGTCGCGGCCACTTCCAGTGGGCGAGTGCCGATGGCGGAAAAGGCGTTTTGCAACGGCTGCACCACAAACGGCATGGAATAGATCACCGAACCAATCACGAGCCCGGCGAAGCTGAAGGTGAGGGTGCCCAGGCCCAGCCATTGGGTGAACTGGCCGAAGTAGCCATTTGGCCCCATGGTCAACAGCAGGTAGAAACCGATCACCGTAGGAGGCAGCACCAACGGCAGGGCCACAATGGCGCCAATCGGGCCGCGCCACCACGATTGGGTGCGCGACAGCCACAAGGCAATCGGCGTGCCGATGACCAGCAGGATCACGGTGGTCAGTGACGCCAGCTTGATGGTCAACCAGATAGCGGAAAAATCGGCACTCGATAGGGGCATTTACTTGGCCAGCTCGTAACCGTAGGACTTGATAACGGCAGCGGCTTTTGGCCCTTTGAGGTACTCGACCAGCGCTTTGGCAGCAGCGCTGTCTTTGCCTTTGTTCAGGATTACCGCGTCCTGTTTGATCGGATCGTGCATGGACGCCGGAACGATCCACGCCGAACCGCTGGTGACTTTGCCGTCTTTATAGATCTGCGACAAGGCGACAAAACCCAACTCGGCGTTGCCGGTGGATACAAACTGGAAGGCCTGGGTGATGTTCTGGCCTTCGACGAGCTTGTCCTTGACCTTCTCGGTCAGGCCTTCTTTCGCCAGTACTTGGGTGGCGGCCAGGCCGTAGGGCGCGGCTTTCGGGTTGGCGATGGACAGGTGCTTGAAGTCGTTGTTCTTCAACACGTCGCCTTTGGCGTCTACATAGCCTTCTTTGGCCGACCACAGTGCGAGGGTGCCCACGGCGTAGGTGAAGCGCGAGCCTTTGACGGTATCGCCTTCGCTTTCGAGTTTTTGCGGGGTGGTGTCGTCGGCGCTCAGGAACACTTCGAACGGCGCGCCGTTCTTGATCTGCGTGTAGAACTGGCCGGTGGCGCCGTAGGCCGCCACCAGTTTGTGGCCGGTGTCTTTTTCAAAGTCGGCAGCAATGGCCTGGATCGGTGCGGTGAAGTTGGCGGCGACGGCCACCTGCACTTCATCGGCGTGGGCCGAGCCGAAAGCGAACGCAGCGACCAGCACGGCCAGGCGTGAGGCGTGAATCATCATGGAGCAGCTCCTTGGGATGTACGGCTTGTTATAGGTAGAAGCGTCAACCGCTATGTATGGGAATATATAGCGGTTAGCCATCGCCGGTACAGCGCAAAGTTGCCCCAGACGGCTGGACTATTTGAGTTTGGCCAGCGCGTGTTCCGCCAGCTCGCGGGTCAGGTCATAGGTGGTTGCGTCTTTGCCAAGGCGCAGTGCCTGGCCCGACCAGAGATTGCTGAAACCGGCTTCATCCCTGGCTTTGAGGGGCATCAGTGCGCCGCCAGCCCGCGGAAACGCGGGAGCTGTCGGGTTGATTGCACCCAGTTCACGCATCACACGGTTGACGATACCCCGCGCCGGGCGGCCGGTGAACAGGTTGGTCAGCGCGGTTTCGCTGGCCTGGGCATGGCGCAGTGCATGGTGATGGGACGCGCTGACCGTTGCTTCGGGGGTGAATAGATACGCGGTGCCGATCTGTACCGCGCTAGCGCCCAGGGCAAATGCCGCGACAATACCCCGTGCATCGCCGATACCACCGGCGGCAATCACTGGCACGTTCACGGCGTCGACAACCTGGGGTAGCAGGGCGAACAGGCCGATCTGGGTGTTGAGGTCGTCGCTGAGGAACAAGCCCCGATGACCGCCGGCTTCACTGCCCATGGCGATGATTGCGTCGCAGCCGTGCTGTTCCAGCCAGACGGCCTCTTCCACGGTGGTGGCCGACGACAGCACCTTGGCGCCAGTGGCTTTTACCCGATCCAACAAGGATTTTTCCGGCAGGCCGAAGTGAAAACTGACGACTTCGGGCCGGAATTCTTCCACCACCAGGCAGGCGGCGTCATTGAACGGTGCGCGGTCACTGACCGGGGTAGGCGCATCAAAGTCTGCGCCCAGCTCGCGATAGTAAGGCTCCAGCAAAGCCTTCCAATGGCGATCCCGTGCGACGTCCACTTCGGGCGGTTGGTGGCAGAAGAAGTTGACGTTGATGGGGCGCGTGCTGGCCTGGCGGATGGTGGCAAGGGCTTCGCGCAGTTGCTCGATGCTCAGTGTCGCAGCAGGCATCGAACCGAGTGCTCCGGCCTCGCAGGCCGCGATGACCATGGCAGTGGAGGTGGCGCCGGCCATAGGCGCTTGGATGATGGGCAGGTCGATGCCCAATAGGTCGAGAATGCGCGTGTCTGGCCAGGTGCTCATAGGATGCGTCTCCAGCGATTGTCGGACTTTTCGCTGTTTTAGCAGGGCGTCTGCCATCCAGCCAGTCTGTTTTATTCACTGGACGACGCAGGGGTTTCGTGCGGGCTCAGTGGTCGCGTTCGCGGTCAAGCAATTGCCGCTTGCGCTCGACGCCCCAGCGATAGCCCGACAAATCACCATTGCTGCGTACCACGCGGTGACAGGGAATCGCCACCGCCAGGCTGTTGGCGCCGCAGGCCTGGGCGACGGCCCGGAACGACTTGGGCGCGCCAATGCGCTCGGCAATCTGCCCATAGCTGGCGGTGTCGCCCACTGGAATGTCGCGCAAAGCCTGCCAGACCCGTTGCTGGAACGCGGTGCCGCGCAAGTCCAGCGGCAAATCCAGCCCCAGAGCGGGTGCCTCGATGAAGCCCACGACATGGGCGACCAATTGCTCAAACTCGTGATCGGCGCCCACCAGGTCAGCCTTGGGAAACTGATCCTGCAGGTCACGCACCAGTTGCTCCGGCTCATCCCCCAGCAGGATCGCGCACACGCCACGCGTGCTCTGGGCCACCAGGATCGCCCCCAAAGAGCATTCGCCGACGGCAAACAGGATTGCGCTGTTGGTGCCACCGGCCTTGTAGTCACTGGGTTTCATCCCCAGCAACTGGTTGGCCGATTCATAAAAACGGCTGTTGGAGTTGAAGCCGGCGTCGTACAGGGCATCCGTCACCGTCTGCGTACCCTTGAGCCCGGCGCGCATTTTTTGCGAGCGATGGGCGCTGGCGTAGCCTTTGGGCGTCAGGCCAGTGACGGCTTTGAAGATCCGGTGGAAATGGAAAGGGCTCAGCCCGGCGAGTGTGGCGAGGGTGTTGAGGCTGGGCGGAGTAGCCGCCTGCTCGATATGCCGGCAGGCGTCAGCCACCCGTTGGGCGTCCTGCGCGGCGCGTTGTGTCTGGTCGCCGGCGGCACGTTTGCTGGGACGATAACCGGCGGCTTCGGCCTGCGCCGGTGTGTCGAAGAATTCGATATTTTCCGGGCGCGGCAAGCGCGAAGCGCTGCTGGGACGGCAATACACCCCGGTGGTTTTCACACCGTACACGAACAGTGTGTCGGCTTTGGAGTCGCGGGCGAGAATCGCCGCCCAGCGCGGATCTTGTTCAGTAGTCATGTTCGGCACTCTTGACGGATCCTGGGCAGGTTAGCCGCGCCTCACCGGCCAGGCACTCCGAAGCTTGCGCTCGAATTAGCCGGCGGTACGAAAAGTCAGGTTGATGCGTTGTGGACCCATGACCGGGTGCACGCCTTCCTTGATCGGCATCACGCCGTGGAAACGCAGGCGATCAACGCCGCCCCAGACAACCACGTCGCCATGGAACAGCGAGACCTTTTGGGTCTTGTCACTGCGCTGGTGACCACCGAACAGGAAAATCGCCGGCAACCCGAGCGAAACCGAGACCACGGGCGCGCTGTACTGGCGTTCATTCTTGTCTTGATGCAGGGACATTTTGGCGCCGGGTACGTAGCGGTTGATCAGGCAGGCATCGGGGGCGAAGTCGATAAAGCCGGCGTCGGCCGCGGCCAGTACGGCAAGTTGGCGCAATGCATCGGGCAGGGCCGGCCAGGGTTGCTGACTGCGCGGATCCAGCGGGCTGTAGCGGTAGCCGCGGGTGTCGGTGGTCCAGCCCAGCGCGCCGCAACTGCTCAATGCCGCCGACATCGTAAAGCCGCCTGGGGTGACCATTTGCCGAAACGGGGATTGAGCCAGCACGCGCCGCAGTTCTGGCAGAAGCCGCTCAATCCAGGGCAGGGCGAAGCCCCTTAACACGTAGGACTGTTCACCAATTTGCTCACGCCGAGCAGGTTGTTGCAGGGCGTCATCGGCGAACAGGTCGACAGTGGGGCCGGGCATGAGCTTACAGCGCCTTGCTCACGTTGATGTCGGTGATCACATCAGCGGCATCATGGATTTTCTCCAAGGCTTTCTGGGCCTCTTCCACACTGTTGGTCGTCAACTGGGCGAACTCGAAGCGGCGTTCGCCGTTGAGCTTGTACTTGATTACGTATTTGGTGGTGGTCACGGCGATTTCCTGTGGCGTGTTCGGATCAGCTCAGCTTGGTGCTGGTACGACGTACGATGCGAATCTTGTGGGACAACGCGGGTTTGCGCGTAACGCTGATGGCGCGGCGGGTCACTACATCCAGGGTGATGTTCCAGAACCCGGTGCTGGGGGCAGTGATCTTGGCCGGAAACTTGTCAAACGCGCCACCATGGTAAGTGTGGCGGCCGCCATTTTTAAAGCTGCGAAAATTCGCATCGCTCATCAGGCGGATATTGCAAGTCTGCGAGCATTCGATGACGACGATATCTCCCTCGTTGAGGTGCTCGCGCTGGTGAATGAATTTCATGAGGTGTCTCCAGAAGGGCTTTTTCTGAAAAATCAGAACGATACGTAGGTTAAGATGGAGTTTATCAGCCCCAGCGCGTTTATTATCGGCCCGTATTCAAAGGCGTCGACAATTTAAAACAGTTATTTACCGAGTTATCAGGGATAAATCCTACGTGGGCGGGAGAAAATTACCATCCCGACTGTCGTAGGATCTTTAAGTGGAGATTTTGTATGAAGTGGAGTGTGTTGGTTCTGGCCTTGGCGATAGGTGGGTGTGCTTCGGTTGCAGATATCAAGCAGACCCCACCGACGCTGGCGGTCATTTCTGGTAAAAAGCCCCAGGAATACGCGGCGTGTGTGGTGCAGAAACTGTCGGCTACCCGCCGTCCGCCGCAGATCGAACCGCATAAGGACGGTGGAGTGCAAGTGATTGTGCCGCAGAAGTTCTCGGCCGATCCTTCGGCGATTTTCGAAATTGATGAGCGCTCCAGCGGAAGCAGCATCAAGCTCTACGAGAGCATGTCCAACGTGCCGATCCGTCCGGGGGATGTCAAAAAGGCCGGGGAAGAATGCATTTCCGGGTGATGCCGTTGTGGAAAACCAGACATGAAGCGTGAACACGTCAAAGCCCGGCAGGCCGAGGGGCAAATCTCGGCGACCCATATCATCCAGAACCCTGCCGACCTGGGCGAGTGGATCGTCTTCTTCAAGAAAAGCGGTGGGCGCAGCTTTTTCCTGGTCGACGATCAGGACGAGGTTGAATCCTTCGCACGGCTGGATGAACTGACCGAGATCCTTCGGGAGCTGGGCATCAAGTTTGCCGAGATCCACTTGTAGTCTGCGGTTACTTGCAGACTACCACCACACTGCGGTTTTTGAAGTTGCCGACGTCCTGGCCCAAGGTCTTGTCGCTTTCTTTCAGTGATGGCGTGCCTTCTGTGCCGACGATGCGATAGCCGGTGCCGGCGCAGGAAGCATCGGCTTTTTCGTAGCAACTGGCCCAGGAGTTGGCTTCGCCTGAGCAGTCGATGGTCAGGCCCTGCTCGCCGTTTTTGAGGTAGACATCAGAAGTGGTGGTGCAACCGGCAAGTGCCAGTACCGCAGTCAGTGCCAGAAGTTTGTTCATAGTGTTCGTCGTCGAGGGTGTGGGAGGGGCGCTGACACTGTCGTGGGGCGTTTTCGGCAGATTATAGCGAACTGCCATCTAGGTACAGACAAACACAAAAAAGCCCCGTAAATCGGGGCTTTTTGCGCAGGGCCTGCAGACTTACTTGGTCTTCGGCCTTTTGCTCGACGCGTGGCCCGCTTCATCCACAAACACTTCGGCTACGGCAATCGCCATGCTTTCGGTCTCGAAAACACCCGCGACGCTGTCCCCGTGGAAGTTGATCAAATGCCAGCCGTCTGCTCGCTTGGTAATCAGGTAGCCGTTCACGCCTTTGGGTTCTGACATCTATTAACAATCTCGTGGTCTGGTTCAAGGGCACCATGATAGCGCCAAATGTCGCGCAGCCGCGCAAGTAATTCCAAGTGAGTGTGCCTGGCCGAAAAGCGTGCTAAAAGGGTTTCAGCCCTTTTAAACATAGGGGCAAAGGTGTTTTTTGTCGTGTCGGTGTGCAGGTTCTTCGTAAGATAAGTGGAACTTACGCCGACATTTTTTCTCTATGTTGACATCGCAACGCCAGCAGGACCCATTGTAAGGTGACTGCGGCGTGATTAGACTGCGCCGAATTCCGTACGCACAGCCCTTTGTAAGGACTTATATGATCAAGAAATGCTTGTTCCCAGCAGCCGGTTACGGCACTCGCTTCTTGCCAGCGACCAAGGCCATGCCTAAAGAGATGCTGCCGGTGGTAAACAAGCCACTGATTCAGTACGGCGTCGAAGAGGCATTGGATGCCGGTCTGAACGAAATCTCCATCGTCACCGGTCGCGGTAAGCGCGCACTGGAAGACCACTTCGACATCAGCTATGAGCTGGAAAACCAAATCAAGGGCACCGACAAGGAAAAATACCTGGTCGGTATCCGCAAGTTGCTGGACGAGTGCTCCTTCTCCTACACCCGTCAGACCCAGATGAAAGGCCTCGGCCACGCCATCCTGACAGGTCGCCCACTGATCGGTGACGAACCGTTCGCCGTAGTCCTCGCGGATGACCTGTGTGTGAACCTGGAAGGCGACGGCGTATTGACCCAGATGGTCAAGCTGTACCAGAAATACCGTTGCACCATCGTTGCGGTTCAAGAAGTAGACCCTCAAGAAACCAACAAGTACGGCGTGATCGCCGGCGACGACATTGGTGATGGCCTGATCCGCGTACGCGACATGGTTGAGAAACCAGCGCCTGAAGATGCACCGTCGAACCTGGCGATCATCGGTCGTTACATCCTGACTCCGGATATCTTCAAGCTGATCGAAGAAACCGAGCCAGGCAAGGGTGGCGAAATCCAGATCACCGACGCCCTGCTGAAGCAGGCCAAAGACGGCTGCGTGATCGCGTACAAGTTCAAGGGTCGTCGTTTTGACTGCGGTGGCGCCGAAGGCTACATCGAAGCAACCAACTTCTGCTACGAGCACTTCTACAAGACTGGCAAGGCTTACTGATTCACGCTTGCTCGCTGCTAAAAAGCCACCCTAGGGTGGCTTTTTCGTTTTTCGGTCCCATGTAAGTCGGTATGCTGATGTCCTGCCGAGGAGAGTGAAATGGCCTACGATTTTGATCTGTATGTAATTGGCGCCGGTTCCGGTGGTGTTCGTGCGGCGCGCTTTGCTGCGGGCTTTGGCGCCAAGGTGGCCGTGGCGGAAAGCCGCTACCTGGGTGGCACTTGCGTTAACGTGGGCTGCGTGCCGAAGAAGCTGTTGGTGTACGGCGCGCACTTTGCCGAAGATTTCGAGCAGGCCAGTGGCTTTGGCTGGTCCCTTGGGGAAGCGAATTTTGATTGGGCAACGCTGATCGCCAATAAGGATCGCGAAATCAATCGCCTCAATGGCATCTACCGTAACCTGCTGGTCAACAGCGGCGTAACCCTGCATGAGGGGCATGCGCGTCTGGTTGATCCGCATCAGGTGGAAATCAATGGCGAGCGTTTCACCGCCAGGCACATTCTGATCGCAACCGGTGGCTGGCCGCAGATTCCTGAGATTCCGGGGCGTGAACATGCCATTGGCTCCAACGAGGCGTTCTTCCTTAAAGAGCTGCCCAAGCGTGTGCTGGTGGTCGGTGGTGGTTATATCGCCGTTGAGTTCGCAGGTATTTTCCATGGCTTGGGCGCTCAAACGTCGCTGCTGTATCGCGGCGATCTCTTCCTGCGCGGCTTTGATGGTGCGGTGCGCAAACACTTGCAGGAAGAGCTGACCAAGCGCGGCCTGGACCTGCAATTCAATGCCGATATCGAACGTATTGAAAAACAAGCCGACGGTAGCCTCAAGGCCACCCTGAAAGACGGTCGTGTGCTGGAAACCGATTGTGTGTTCTATGCCACGGGGCGGCGTCCGATGCTGGATAACCTGGGGCTGGAAAACACGGGCGTCACATTGGATGAGCGTGGCTTTGTGCAGGTCAATGACCTTTACGAAACCACCGAGGCGTCGATCCTGGCCATTGGTGATGTGATCGGTCGCGTGCAGTTGACGCCCGTGGCGCTGGCCGAAGGCATGGCTGTGGCGCGTCGCCTGTTCAAGCCTGAGCAGTATCGCCCGGTAGATTACGCAATGATCCCGACAGCGGTATTCAGCTTGCCGAACATCGGCACTGTCGGCTTGACGGAAGAAGAGGCGAAAAAGAGCGGCCATAACGTGCAGATCTTCGAAAGCCGTTTCCGACCGATGAAGTTGACCCTGACAGATTGCCAGGAGAAAACCCTGATGAAGTTGGTGGTCGATGCCGACACCGACAAGGTGCTGGGTTGCCATATGGTCGGGCCGGACGCGGGTGAAATCGTCCAGGGCCTCGCGATCGCGCTCAAGGCGGGCGCCACCAAGCGTCACTTCGATGAAACCATCGGCGTGCACCCTACGGCGGCGGAAGAGTTCGTCACCATGCGCACGCCTGTGGCGGACTGATCAGTCCTCTGGCGTTGCCTCTGGCGCCGCTGCAACGGCGGCTGCCAGGCGCAATGCCTCGATACTGGCCTGGGCCTTGATCAGGTCCAGTTCCAGGGTTTTGTTGGTGTGCTGGTGTTCGGTCAGTGCTTCCTGGCGTGACTGGCTCTCCAGCACCGCCACCCGCAGACGCTCCTGAAGCAGAGTGCGCTCGCTGTCGATCTGGCTTATCTGTTCGCTCAGCTTCAATTGCTGGGCCTGGTCCTTGCGGATTTGCTCCTGCAGCGTCGTCAGCTCCTTTGCCGTCACCCGGTGCTCGATCAGTAAGCGCTCGTTATCGCGATGCAGTTGGGTGATCTCATCCTGGCGCACCATTGCGCTTTGCTGGGCCTGACGCAGTTCTGCCTGTACCTGCTGCAACTGGCCTTCATGACGGCGCTGTTCCTGCTCGCGCTGCTCCTTGATCGCATTGCGGTAATGCTCCAGCGCGTCGCGGGCGTGCAGGTGCTTTTCTTCCAGGGAGCGAATCTGCTCGTCCTTGTCGTTGATCCTCAGCTCGTAATCACTGCACGCCTGGCTTAGTCCGGCATTACGGGTCTGCTCGGTCTGCAGGCTGGTGGTGGCCGTTTGCAGTGCGGCGCTTTCTTCCGCCAGCGCGGCCGCCTGGATAGCGAATTGCTGTGTGAGTTGGCCGTGGGCTTCTTCAAGGGCTTCGACCTGGGCGAGCAGGGCGGATTTCTGTTGTTCGAACTGCGCCTGGGCCAGGTCAATCGGCTCTTGGGCCTTCTCTTTCAAGCGCTGAGCCAGTCGCGAAACCAGTTCGCCCAGCTCGTCGTCAATTGGCGCTTCGGTGATGGTGATGCGGGTTTCGCTGTCATCCAGCTCCTTCAGATAGCGGTGGATCGTGGTTTTCGAGCCGGTATTGCCCATTTCGATGCGTACGGCGTCGATGCTGGGGTTTTCGCCGCGGGCAAGGATCGCCAGGCGTGCCGTTTGAACTACTGCTTTGTTAATGCCACCGCGAGCCATGGGGTCTCCGTCGATTTGGTACTGTGGTACGTGGTATGTATTTACGTACTGTAACATGAATATAATCTTGTTAAAAATCATGATTTAACAGATGGGATATTGGCGTATTATCCCGTGTCATGCGCATTTGACGCGCTGAAACACCCGTCAGCAGTACGAATAGGCCTCCCATGAGCGATCTGGATCGTTATCTCAACGCCGCCACCCGCGATAACACGCGCCGCAGCTACCGCGCCGCGATCGAGCACTTCGAAGTCAGTTGGGGCGGGTTTCTGCCGGCCACCAGCGACAGCGTGGCGCGCTACCTGGTGGCCCATGCGGGCGTGCTTGCGATTAACACCCTGAAGCTGCGGCTCTCGGCGCTGGCGCAATGGCACACCAGCCAGGGCTTTCCCGACCCGACCAAAGCGCCGGTGGTGCGCAAAGTGCTCAAGGGGATTCGCGCCGTGCATCCGGCACAGGAGAAGCAGGCCGAGCCGTTGCAGCTCAAACATCTGGAGCAGGTGGTCGCTTCGCTTGAAGCTGAAGCTCAAGAGGCGACCCTCACGTGCGATCAGCCGCGCCTGCTGCGCGCCAGGCGCGACACCGCGTTGATCCTGCTCGGCTTCTGGCGTGGCTTTCGCAGCGATGAGTTGTGTCGACTGAGTATCGAGCACGTTCAGGCCACGCCCGGAACCGGCATCAGTCTGTATCTTGCGCGCAGCAAAAGTGACCGCGACAACCTTGGCAAGACTTATCACACGCCCGCGCTGCTGCGCCTGTGTCCGGTGCAGGCCTACAGTGAGTGGCTCAGCGCATCGGCCCTGGTGCGCGGCCCGGTGTTCCGGGGCATCGACCGCTGGGGCAATCTGGGCGAGGAGGGCTTGCACCCCAACAGTGTGATCCCGTTATTGCGCCAGGCGCTGGAGCGGGCGGGCATCCCCGCCGAGCAGTACACCAGCCACTCCTTGCGCCGAGGCTTTGCTACCTGGGCCCATCGCAGCGGCTGGGATTTGAAGTCGTTGATGAGTTACGTCGGCTGGAGCGACATGAAATCCGCCATGCGCTATGTTGAAGCGACGCCCTTTCTTGGCATGACCTTGGCCTCTCAACCGCTGCTTTAAGATTTCTTCTATTAATACAGTCACCTGATAGGGAAAACCAATCGTCAGCATCAGGTTTGCCAATGAGCCATCGCCAGAAAGAGTGGGTAGGATTCACCTCATCAACTTCTTAACCCCTGACGGAGAGTCAACGATGCCTATCATCAACAGCCAAGTAAAACCGTTCAAAGCGACCGCGTTCAAAAACGGCAACTTCGTAGACGTGTCGGATGCTGACCTGAAAGGTAAGTGGTCGGTCTTCTTCTTCTACCCAGCCGACTTCACCTTCGTTTGCCCAACCGAACTGGAAGACCTGGCTGACAATCACGCCGAATTCCAGAAACTGGGCGTCGAAATCTACAGCGTTTCCACCGACACCCACTTTGCCCACGCTGCCTGGCACAACACCTCGCCAGCTATCGGCAAGATCCAATACACCATGATCGGCGACCCAACCCTGACCATTTCCCGCAACTTCGACGTGCTGATCGAAGAAGCTGGCCTGGCAGACCGCGGTACTTTCGTGATCAACCCAGAAGGTCAGATCAAGATCGTTGAACTGAACGACGGCGGTGTTGGCCGTGACGCTTCCGAGCTGCTGCGCAAAATCAAGGCCGCCCAGTACGTCGCTGCCCACCCAGGCGAAGTGTGCCCAGCCAAGTGGAAAGAAGGCGAGGCCACCCTGGCTCCGTCCCTGGACCTGGTCGGCAAGATCTAAGTCTGTGAAGCATCAAGGGCGGGATTCCGCACCTACCCAGTAAGCTGCAACCGCCCTCAAAAACGCCCGGGCGAGATTCGCTCGGGCGTTTTTTTATACCCAGAATTAAAGGAAATCGCCCGTATGTTGGACGCCAATCTTAAAGCTCAGTTGAAGTCATACCTGGAACGGGTCACCCAGCCGATCGAGATCGTCGCCTCCCTCGATGACGGCGCGAAATCCCAGGAAATGCTCGCCCTTTTGCAGGACGTCACCAGCCTCACCACGCTGATCACCCTGAAAAGCGATGGTGATGACGCGCGCAAGCCGTCGTTCTCCATCAACCGCCCGGGTGCCGATATCAGCCTGCGTTTCGCCGGCATCCCCATGGGCCATGAATTCACTTCGCTGGTGCTGGCCCTGCTGCAAGTCGGTGGCCACCCGTCGAAGGCCAGTGTCGAAGTGATTGAACAGATCCGTGCCCTTAAAGGCGAGTTCAGCTTCGAGACTTACTTCTCACTGTCATGCCAGAACTGCCCGGATGTGGTCCAGGCCCTGAACTTGATGGCCGTGCTCAACCCGAACATCCGTCACGTCGCCATCGACGGCGCGCTGTTCCAGGCTGAAGTCGATGAACGCCAGATCATGGCGGTGCCGAGCGTCTACTTGAATGGCGTGAACTTCGGTCAGGGCCGCATGGGCCTGGAAGAAATCCTCGCCAAGCTCGACACCAGCGGCATTGAAAAAGCTGCGGAAAAAATCAGCGCCAAAGACGCCTTTGATGTACTCGTGGTCGGCGGTGGCCCAGCCGGTTCTGCGGCCGCGATCTACGCAGCGCGTAAAGGCATTCGCACCGGTGTTGCCGCCGAGCGTTTTGGTGGCCAGGTGCTGGACACCATGTCCATCGAGAACTTCATCTCGGTACAGGAAACCGAAGGGCCGAAACTGGCCAGTGCGCTGGAAGCTCATGTGCGTCAGTACGACGTGGACATCATGAACTTGCAGCGCGCCAGCAGCCTGATCCCGGCAAAGAACCCCGGTGATCTGCACGAAATTCGTTTTGAAAGCGGTGCGACCCTCAAGTCCAAGACCGTGATCCTGGCCACCGGCGCCCGCTGGCGTGAAATGGGGGTGCCGGGCGAGCAGGAATACAAGGCCAAGGGCGTGTGCTTCTGCCCACACTGCGACGGTCCGCTGTTCAAGGGCAAGCGCGTGGCAGTGATCGGTGGCGGTAACTCCGGCGTGGAAGCGGCCATCGATTTGGCCGGTATCGTCAGCCACGTCACCTTGCTGGAATTCGACAGCAAGCTGCGTGCTGATGCGGTGCTGCAGCGCAAGCTGTACAGCCTGCCAAACGTTGACGTCATCACCAGTGCGCTGACCAGTGAAGTCAAAGGCGATGGCCAGAAAGTCACCGGCTTGGCGTACAAGGATCGTGACAGCGGCGAGTTCAAGACCATCGACCTGGAAGGGATCTTCGTACAGATCGGTTTGCTGCCTAACACCGACTGGCTCAAAGGCACCGTAGAGCTGACCCCGCGTGGCGAAATCATCGTTGATGCCCGTGGTGAGACTTCACTGCCAGGCGTGTTTGCCGCCGGTGACGTGACGACCGTGCCGTACAAGCAGATCGTGATTGCGGTAGGCGAGGGCGCCAAGGCTTCCTTGAGTGCTTTTGATCACCTGATCCGCACCTCCGCGCCAGCGTAAATAGGCAGGCGCATATGAAAAACCCCATGAGTGATCATGGGGTTTTTTCGTTACAGCGGCGTCGGC
>NZ_JADDUM010000196.1 GCF_015163715.1 Pseudomonas cyclaminis | reverse complement strand
CAAGCCCGCTCACTACAACTTTGCAAGGATCGCCATCATGCTGCTGATGCTCTACCTCATCGCCATCACCGCCGAAGCCATGACCGGTGCCCTCTCTGCGGGGCGTCGTGGCATGGATTGGTTTGGCGTGGTGCTGATCGCCTGCGTGACGGCGCTGGGCGGCGGTTCGGTGCGGGATGTGTTGCTGGGGCATTACCCGCTGACATGGGTCAAGCACCCGGAATACCTGGTGCTGACCTCGGTGGCGGCGCTGGTGACAATCTTTATCGCGCCCCTGATGCGCCGCCTGCGCTCGTTGTTCCTGGCTTTGGACGCCTTGGGCCTGGTGGCCTTCACGCTGATCGGTTGCATGACTGCCCTGGAAATGGGGCACGGTATGTTGGTGGCGTCAGTGAGCGGCGTGATCACCGGGGTTTTCGGCGGCATCCTGCGGGATATTTTCTGCAACGACATTCCGCTGATCTTCCGCCGTGAGCTCTACGCCAGCGTGTCGTTCCTCGCCGCGTGGTTCTATTTGCTTTGTCTGTATCTGCAATTGCCCAGCGAGCAAGCGATCCTGCTGACTCTGTTCAGCGGCTTTCTATTGCGCCTGCTGGCGATCCGTTTTCACTGGGAAATGCCCAAGTTTGTCTACAACGACGACGTGCACTAGCGCGTAGCGTGCTGGTTCAGCGCCCATTCCACGTGCTCGCGCACCAACTCCGACGGGTAATCCCGGCGCGCCTTCAAGGCTTCCAGCACCGGAATGCTCGACGGCGCATTGCCCAGGCCCACCGCCAGGTTGCGCAGCCAGCGCTCGTAACCGGCGCGGCGCAGAGGCGAACCCTCGGTGCTGCTGAGGAATTTATCCTCGTCCCACATAAACAGTTCGGCCAGTTCTGCGTTATCCAGGTTATGCCGAGGCTTGAAATCGCCCTCGGTGGTGGCGCGGGCGAAACGATTCCACGGGCAAACGATCTGACAGTCATCGCAGCCGAACACGCGGTTGCCAATCAGCGGGCGCAGGTCTTCAGGAATGGCGCTCTTGAGTTCGATGGTCAGATAGGAAATGCAGCGCCGGGCGTCCAGCACATAGGGGCCGACAAAGGCATTGGTCGGGCAGATATCCAGGCACGCCGTGCAACGGCCGCAGTGTTCGGTGCTATGGGGCTCATCCACCGGCAGCGGCAAATCGACAAACAACTCGCTGAGGAAGAAATAACTGCCAGCCTTGCGGTTGAGTACCAGGGTGTTTTTACCGATCCAGCCCAGGCCGGCTTTTTCGGCGATGGCTTTTTCCAGTACGGGGGCGCTGTCGACAAAGGCGCGAAAGCCGAACGGGCCGATCTGCGCCTGTATGCGGTCGGCCAGTTGCTGTACGCGCTTGCGGATCAGCTTGTGGTAGTCACGGCCCAGGGCGTAGCGCGAGATGTAGGCTTTTTCCGGCTGGGCCAGCAGTTGCGCCATTTGTGTGTCGCCGGGCAGGTAATCCATGCGCAGCGACACCACGCGCAAGGTGCCGGGTACCAGCTCCTCAGGGTGCGAGCGTTTGCTGCCGTGGGCGCCCATGTAGTCCATCTCGCCGTGGTAGCCCGCGTCGAGCCAGCGTTGCAGGTGCTGTTCATGCTCAGCCAGGTCCAGGCCGCTGATGCCGACTTGTTGAAAGCCCAGCTCGCGGCCCCAGTCTTTGATCGATTGGGCGAGGGCGGCAGATCGGAGGTAATAGCGGGCATGAGACACGGGAAACCACAGGTTAGATGCGTATAATTCTGCCAGACATCGGAGCTTGAAGACGCATGCCGCAGACAAAACACGAAATAACCGACGTTCAGTCCTTGTTGCACGGCCATTTGCCGCAACTGGCTGCGCGTTCCCCGGACGCCCACAAAGGCCAGTTCGGCCACTTGCTGGTCATTGGTGGCGATCGCGGCTTTGGCGGCGCGGCGCTGTTGAGCGCGGAAAGTGCCTTGCGCAGTGGCGCGGGCATGGTGTCCCTGGCGACTCGGCTTGAGCATGTGCCCGCCGCGCTGGCTCGCGTGCCGGAAGTCATGACCGTGGGCGTGAGTTCAGCCAACCAGCTTATGGGCCTGCTGGAAAAAATCTCGGTCATCGTCATTGGTCCGGGCCTGGGTGAGGCGTCCTGGGGAAAAAGCCTGATATCGGTTGCCGCGAACGCGCAGCTGCCGCAGGTGTGGGATGCAGACGCGTTGAATCAGTTGGCTGCCGGCACGGTGAGTCTTCCCAGCGGCAGCGTGATTACCCCGCATCCGGGAGAGGCGGCGCGCTTGTTGGGCGTCTCGACAGCCGAGGTTCAGGCCGACCGCCTTAAGGTGGCGCGCGCGTTGAGCCAGAAATTCAAGGCAGTGGCTATCCTCAAGGGTGCTGGCAGTTTGATTGCCAGCCCCGATGGCCGTGTTTCCCGTTGTGATCAGGGCCATCCGGCGATGGCGACGGCAGGTTTGGGCGATGTATTGGCCGGCCTGGTGGGCGCGCTGATGGCCCAAGGCATGCCGGCTTATGAAGCAAGCTGCCTGGCCGTGTGGTTGCACGCCACGGCGGGGGATCGCCAGGGCAGCCTGGGGCGCGGCCTGGCGGCCAGCGACCTGATACCGGCCATTCGTCAATTGTTGGAGGAGCAGTCGCCGTGCCTGAAGTAATTCTTTTCCTGGCCGATGAAGACGCCATGGTCGCGTTCGGTGGTCGCATTGCGCAGGTCACGGGCGGCAAAGGGCTGATCTTTCTCGAAGGTGACCTGGGCGCGGGCAAGACCACGCTGTCACGGGGCATCATTCGTGGGCTGGGCCACGCTGGGGCGGTAAAAAGTCCGACGTTTACCTTGGTCGAGCCCTATGAGATCGGTGCGGTGCGTGCGTTCCACTTCGACCTCTATCGCCTGGTCGATCCTGAAGAGCTGGAGTACGTGGGCATCCGTGATTATTTCGACGAAGACGCACTGTGCCTGATCGAGTGGCCAGATAAAGGCGCAGGCTTTTTGCCAAAGCCTGACCTGACCATTACCATTACGCCGCATGAATCAGGACGTCAGCTGAAGTTGTTGCCCCAGAGCGCACGCGCAGAGTCGTGGTGCGCCGCTCTGGCATTGAAATTCAAATAATTGGTGGGGTTAGGTATGCGCTTTCGCGCGTTGGTTGCTGTCGTAGGGGTGTTGCTTGCGGCAATGACTGTCAATGCTCTGGCTGCTTCACAGGTGAAGAGTGTTCGCCTGTGGCGAGCGCCGGATAACACGCGACTGGTGTTCGACCTGTCTGGCCCGGTCCAGCACAGCGTCTTTACCCTCACGGCGCCGGATCGCCTGGTGATCGACATCAACGGTGCGACCCTGGCCGCACCGTTGAAAGTGTCCACCGCCAACACCCCGATTACCGCCATGCGCTCGGCCCAGCGCACACCGACCGATTTGCGTGTGGTCATCGACCTGAAAAAAGTCGTGACCCCGAAAAGCTTCTCCCTGGCGCCGAACGCCCAGTATGGCAACCGTCTGGTGGTCGACCTGTTCGACAACGCCGCCGATGCCGCACCGCCGCCTGCGCCGACGCCGGCCGTGGCGACTGTGCCTGCCGTGCCGGTCAACCCGTCGCAGCCTCAGGTCAAGTTGCCGCCACCGCCGCCTGCCCCGGCTGGCAAGCGCGATATTATCGTGGTGATCGACGCCGGCCACGGTGGTGAAGACCCCGGTGCATCCGGCTCACGGGGCCAGCATGAAAAAGACGTGGTACTGGCCATCGCCCGTGAACTGCAACGCCAGGTCAACGGCATGAAAGGCTATCGCGCCGAGCTGACCCGTACCGGCGACTACTTCATTCCGCTGCGCGGCCGTACCGAAATCGCCCGCAAGAAGGGCGCCGACCTGTTCGTGTCGATCCACGCTGATGCGGCGCCATCGACCGCTGCGTTCGGTGCCTCGGTGTTTGCGCTGTCGGATCGCGGCGCCACGTCCGAGACCGCACGTTGGCTGGCCGACAGCGAAAACCGTTCCGACTTGATCGGCGGTGCCGGCAACGTGTCCCTGGATGACAAGGACAAGATGCTCGCGGGTGTACTGCTCGATCTGTCGATGACGGCCTCGCTGACCTCCAGCCTGAACGTCGGCCAGAAGGTCCTGAGCAATATCGGTCGCGTGACTTCGCTGCACAAACAGCGTGTGGAGCAGGCCGGGTTCATGGTGCTGAAGTCGCCGGACATCCCCTCGATCCTGGTGGAAACCGGATTTATCTCCAACGCCAACGAAGCTTCCAAGCTCGCCAGTGCCAGCCACCAGCAGGCCTTGGCGCGTTCCATCAGCGCCGGTGTGCGTCAGTTCTTCCAGCAAAACCCGCCGCCTGGCACCTATATCGCCTGGCTGCGTGACTCCGGCAAGATCGCCCAAGGCCCGCGTGACCATCGCGTGCAGCCCGGCGATACCCTGGCGATGCTGGCGGTGCGCTTCCAGGTCTCGGCCGCGACGTTGCGCAGTGCCAACAACCTGAAGACCGATGAGTTGAAAGTTGGCCAGGTGTTGACCATCCCAGGCACAGAATTGGCGGCGCAGTAATGAGCGAATCTATCTTGAACGGCGGGTCGCGCATTGAGTTGCTCAGCCCGCGCCTGGCTAACCAGATTGCAGCGGGCGAGGTTGTTGAACGCCCTGCATCGGTGATCAAGGAACTGCTGGAAAACAGCATCGACTCCGGTGCCAGGCGCATTGACGTCGACGTGGAGCAGGGCGGCGTCAAGTTACTGCGGGTACGTGACGACGGCAGCGGCATCTCTTCCGATGACCTGCCGCTGGCCCTGGCCCGTCACGCCACCAGCAAAATCCGCGACCTGGAAGACCTCGAACGGGTCATGAGCCTGGGCTTTCGCGGTGAGGCCTTGGCTTCGATCAGCTCCGTGGCCCGCCTGACCCTGACTTCCCGCACCCGCAATGCCGAGCAGGCCTGGCAAGTGGAAACCGAAGGCCGGGACATGGCGCCGCGGGTCCAGCCGGCGGCACACCCGGTGGGCACCTCGGTGGAAGTGCGCGACCTGTTCTTCAATACCCCGGCGCGGCGCAAATTCCTCAAGGCCGAGAAAACCGAATTCGATCACCTGCAAGAAGTCATCAAGCGCCTGGCCTTGGCCCGTTTCGACGTGGCATTCCACCTGCGGCACAACGGCAAGACCATCCTCAGCCTGCACGAAGCCCACGACGACGCCGCGCGCGCACGGCGTGTGTCGGCGATTTGCGGCGGGGGGTTCCTGGAGCAGGCGCTGCCAATCGAAATCGAGCGCAATGGCTTGCGGCTCTGGGGCTGGGTTGGCTTGCCGACTTTCTCTCGTAGCCAGGCGGACTTGCAGTACTTCTTTGTGAATGGCCGTGCGGTGCGCGACAAGCTGGTGGCCCACGCGGTGCGCCAGGCGTATCGCGATGTACTGTTCAACGGGCGGCATCCGACGTTTGTCTTGTTCTTTGAGGTCGACCCTTCGGTGGTCGACGTCAACGTGCACCCGACCAAGCACGAAGTACGCTTCCGTGATGGGCGCATGGTGCATGATTTCCTCTATGGCACCCTGCACCGGGCGCTGGGCGATGTGCGCCCGGATGACCAATTGTCGGCGCCGATAGTGACCGCAGTGGTGCGTCCGAGCGGTCCCGAAGCCGGCGAGTTTGGGCCGCAGGGCGAAATGAGCCTGGCGGCCAACCTGCTGCAATCGCCGCAGTCGCAACCTGCGTATACCGCGCCGGGCTCCGGCTCCGGCGCGGGCTATCAATACCAATACACGCCGCGACCACAATCGACTGTGCCTGTGGCCGAGGCCCAGGCGGCCTACCGCGAATTTTTCGCGCCGCTGCCGGGTGCCGAACCGGGCGCAGTGGCCTTGCCGGAAGGTGGCGGTGATATTCCGCCGCTGGGTTATGCGCTGGCGCAGCTCAAAGGCATCTATATCCTCGCGGAAAACGCCCACGGCCTGGTGCTGGTGGACATGCATGCCGCCCACGAGCGGATCATGTACGAACGCCTGAAGATCGCCATGGCCAGCGAAGGCCTCAGCGGCCAGCCGTTGCTGGTGCCGGAGTCCCTGGCCGTCAGCCAGCGTGAAGCCGATTGCGCCGAAGAGCACCACAGCGTGTTCCAGAAACTGGGCTTCGAACTGCAACGCCTGGGTCCGGAAACCCTGGCCATCCGCCAGATTCCGGCGCTGCTCAAGCAAGCCGAAGCCAACCGGCTGGTGGCCGACGTGCTGGCAGACCTGATGGAGTACGGCACCAGTGACCGTATCCAGGCGCACATCAACGAACTGCTCGGCACCATGGCCTGCCACGGCGCCATCCGCGCCAACCGCCGTCTGGCCCTGCCGGAAATGAATGGCCTGCTGCGCGACATGGAAAACACCGAGCGCAGCGGCCAATGCAACCATGGCCGACCGACCTGGACCCAAATGGGCCTGGACGATCTGGACAAACTGTTCTTGCGCGGCCGCTGATGAGTACCTTGCCCCCCGCGATTTTCCTGATGGGCCCAACGGCCGCCGGCAAGACCGACCTGGCCATCGAGCTGACCAAGGTGTTGCCGTGCGAGCTGATCAGCGTCGACTCTGCCCTGGTTTACCGGGACATGGACATCGGTACGGCCAAGCCGTCTAAAGCGCTATTGGCTGAGCATCCGCACCGCTTGATCGACATCATCGACCCGGCCGAGAGCTATTCGGCAGCGGATTTTCGCACCGACGCCCTGGCCGCCATGGCCGAGATCACCGCACGGGGCAATATTCCGCTGCTGGTGGGCGGCACGATGCTCTACTACAAGGCTTTGCAGGAAGGTCTGGCGGATATGCCGCCGGCTGACGCCCAAGTGCGTGCCGAACTCGAAGAAGAGGCTGCACGCCTTGGTTGGCAAGCCTTGCACGACCAGTTGGCGGCGGTGGATCCGGTCTCAGCCGCCCGCATTCACCCCAACGACCCCCAGCGTCTCAGTCGCGCTCTGGAAGTCTGGCGTGTCAGCGGCCAGACCATGACTGAACTACGCCTGAAACAAAGTGCGCAAAGTGCTGACGCAGGCGCTTCTGGACAGTCACAATTGCCCTATACTGTGGCGAATCTGGCCATCGCTCCGGCAAATCGCCAGGTGCTGCATGAACGAATTGCACAAAGATTCACAATTATGTTGGAACAGGGGTTTATCGACGAGGTCGTAGCACTGCGTTCCAGAGGTGACCTGCATCCAGGGTTACCTTCGATACGTGCTGTAGGCTATCGCCAAGTCTGGGATCATCTGGATGGCAAGCTGACGTCAGCCGAAATGCAGGAGCGCGGCATCATTGCCACGCGCCAATTGGCGAAACGCCAGTTCACCTGGCTGCGCAGCTGGAGCGATTTGCACTGGTTGGACAGCCTGGACAGCGACAATCTGTCACGCGCCTTGAAATACTTGGGAACGGTCTCCATATTGAGCTGAGTCCTTGCAATTGCCGTCTATCCTTGGGGGTGTGACGGCCATGAGCTATCTATTTTCCGATTTTTTATTATTGATCCTTAAAGGAGTGCGGCACATGTCAAAAGGGCATTCGCTACAAGACCCTTACTTGAATACTTTACGTAAAGAGAAAGTGGGGGTTTCCATCTACCTGGTCAACGGTATCAAGCTGCAAGGCACGATCGAGTCGTTCGACCAGTTCGTGATCCTGCTGAAAAACACCGTCAGCCAGATGGTTTACAAGCACGCTATCTCGACAGTCGTTCCAGTTCGTCCAATCCGTCTGCCTAGCGCAGCAGGTGACGAAGTCGGTGACGCTGAGCCAGGTAACGCCTGATAGGAGTCTCCTTTGTTCTTTGAGCGCCACGGTGGTGGTGAGCGGGTAATCCTCGTTCACTTGGATGGACAGGACCCTGAGGCGCGCGAAGATCCGCAGGAGTTTCAGGAGTTGGCAAATTCGGCCGGCGCCGAGACCGTTGCGTTTTTTAACGTGCCGCGTCATCGGCCAACCGCCAAATTTCTGATTGGCAGCGGCAAGGTCGAGGAACTGCGCGACCTGGTCCACGCCGAAGAAGCCGATCTGGTGATCTTCAATCACACCCTCACGCCCAGTCAGGAACGTAACCTCGAACGTGTTTTCGAGTGTCGCGTGATCGACCGTACCGGTCTGATCCTCGATATTTTCGCCCAACGCGCCCGTACCCATGAGGGCAAGCTCCAGGTAGAACTGGCCCAGCTTGACCACATGAGCACCCGGCTGGTTCGCGGCTGGACTCACCTTGAGCGTCAGGGTGGTGGCATCGGCATGCGTGGCCCGGGTGAAACCCAGCTCGAAACCGACCGACGCCTGCTGCGGGTTCGCCTGCGCCAGATCAAGGGCCGCCTCGAAAAAGTACGCAGCCAGCGCGAGCAATCGCGACGTGGGCGTTCCCGTGCGGATATCCCTACCGTGTCCCTGGTGGGCTATACCAACGCCGGCAAGTCAACGCTGTTCAACAACGTGACCCAATCCGACGTGTACGCGGCCGACCAACTCTTCGCCACCCTCGACCCGACCCTGCGCCGCCTGGATATTGGCGACCTCGGGCCGATCGTCCTGGCCGATACCGTGGGTTTCATTCGTCACTTGCCCCACAAGCTGGTCGAGGCATTTCGGTCTACGCTCGAAGAGTCGAGCAATTCCGACCTGCTGTTGCACGTGATCGATGCGGCTGAACCGGATCGCATGTTGCAGATTGAACAGGTGATGGTGGTGCTGGGCGAGATTGGTGCCCAGGACTTGCCGATCCTTGAGGTCTATAACAAACTCGATTTGCTTGAAGGCGTTGAGCCACAAATCCAGCGCGACGAGAACGGCAAACCCCAGCGGGTATGGCTGTCGGCGCGAGATGGCAGTGGTTTGGAGCTGCTTGAACAAGCCATTGCCGAATTGCTTGGCAGCGATTTGTTCGTCGGCACCTTGCGCTTGCCTCAGCGTTTTGCTCGACTGCGTGCACAGTTTTTCGAGCTGGGCGCGGTACAGAAAGAAGAACACGACGAAGAAGGTGTCAGCTTGCTGGCCGTTCGGTTGCCGCGCTCGGAGCTCAATCGGCTGGTCAGCCGTGAAGGTGTAGTCCCGACAGAGTTCATCGAACAACACACTTTGCAATAAAAGCCTCCGAAAGCGGTTGTGCCGCAGTAGCAGGCATTCTGTAGCATTGGTCGGCGCGCGTGGGTGCGTCTTTGCTTTATCAGATGGAGAGCGCTATGGCTTGGAATGAGCCGGGTGGCAACTCGAATAATCAGGATCCTTGGGGTGGTAAGCGCCGCAATAATGGCGACCGCAAGGGGCCACCAGATCTCGACGAGGCCTTCCGAAAGCTGCAGGAAAGCCTGAATGGGTTGTTCGGTGGTGGAAAAAAACGTGGTGGTGACGACGGTGGTCGTAGCAGCAAGGGCGGCGGCTATGGCCTGCTGGGCTTGGGCCTTGTCGTGCTGGCGTCGGTATGGCTGTACAGCGCCGTCTACGTCGTGGATGAGCAGGAGCAGGCCGTGGTGCTGCGCTTCGGCAAGTACTACGAGACCGTCGGCCCGGGCCTGAATATCTACTTCCCGCCGATCGACAAGAAGTACATGGAAAACGTCACGCGTGAGCGTGCCTACACCAAGCAGGGCCAGATGCTGACCGAAGACGAGAACATCGTCGAAGTGCCGCTGACCGTGCAGTACAAGATCAGCAACCTGCAGGACTTCGTGCTGAACGTTGATCAGCCGGAAATCAGCCTGCAACACGCAACCGAAAGCGCCCTGCGCCATGTGGTGGGTTCCACTGCGATGGACCAGGTGCTGACCGAAGGTCGTGAATTGATGGCCAGCGAAATCAAGGAGCGCCTGCAACGGTTCCTCGATACCTATCGCACCGGTATCACCGTCACTCAGGTGAACGTACAAAGCGCAGCGGCACCGCGTGAAGTGCAGGAAGCCTTCGATGACGTGATCCGCGCCCGTGAAGACGAGCAGCGTTCGCGCAACCAGGCTGAAACCTATGCCAACGGCGTCGTGCCGGAAGCCCGTGGTCAGGCGCAGCGCATCATCGAGGATGCCAACGGTTATCGCGATGAAGTGGTCTCCCGCGCCAAGGGTGAGGCAGATCGCTTTACCAAGCTGGTCGCCGAGTACCGCAAGGCCCCTGAAGTCACCCGCGAGCGTCTGTACCTGGACACCATGCAGGAAGTCTTCAGCAACACCAGCAAGGTCCTCGTGACCGGCAGCAAGGGTGGGCAGAACAACCTGCTGTACCTGCCGCTGGACAAGATGATCGAAGGTGGTCGTAGCAGCACCAGCGCCCCGGCCTCCGGCTCCACTGCCGCTGCCAACGAAGCGAGCGCCCGTGCGGCCGCTGACTTGCTGCAACAGCAATCACGTACCAGGGAGAGTCGTTGATGAGCAATAAATCGCTGACCGCCCTGATTGTGGGCGTCGTCGTGGTCATCGCTGCCTGGAACTGCTTCTACATCGTGGCTCAGACCGAGCGTGCGGTGCTGCTGCAATTCGGTCGCGTGGTCCAGGCAGATGTCCAGCCGGGCCTGCATGTGAAAGTCCCCTACGTCAACCAGGTGCGCAAGTTCGACGCCCGCCTGATGACCCTGGATGCACCGACGCAACGCTTCCTGACCCTGGAAAAGAAAGCCGTGATGGTTGACGCCTACGCCAAGTGGCGCGTCAAGGATGCCGAGCGCTTCTACACCGCGACCTCCGGCCTCAAGCAGATTGCCGACGAGCGTTTGTCGCGCCGTCTGGAATCGGGCCTGCGTGACCAGTTTGGTAAGCGCACCCTGCACGAGGTGGTATCCGGTGAGCGTGACGCACTGATGGCTGACATCACGCGTTCGCTGAACACGATGGCGGAAAAAGAGCTGGGCATCGAAGTTGTCGATGTGCGGGTCAAGGCCATCGACCTGCCGAAGGAAGTGAACCGCAGCGTGTTCGAGCGGATGAGTACCGAGCGTGAGCGTGAGGCTCGTGAGCACCGCGCCAAGGGTAACGAGCTGGCTGAAGGTATCCGTGCGGATGCCGACCGTCAGCGTCGCGTACTGCTGGCTGAAGCCTATCGCGAGTCTGAAGAGGCCCGTGGTGATGGTGACGCTCAAGCCTCGGCGATCTACGCCAAGGCTTACGGCCAGGACCAGGAGTTCTACGCGTTCTACCGCAGCCTGCGTGCCTACCGTGAAAGCTTCGCGAACAAAACCGACGTCATGGTGCTGGACCCAAGCAGCGACTTCTTCCGCTACCTGGAAAAGTCCAAGTAACCAGCCTGTGATTCTGTAGGGCGCACTCCGTCGGGCGGCTAAAATGCCTGGCGGGGTGATCCTTTCAGAAAACGGGTGTATGATGCGGCAGCCGGGAAATTCCCGGCTTTTTTGCGTCTGCATGTTTGATTCGGCAGGCGCGACAGGTTTTTCGAGGAAAGTGCCCGACGAGGCCGTTTGCAGGCCGTTCGTCACGTCGCTCTTGCGCGTGGTTTATGCAGGGGGCGGGTGTTTTCTGCTTCACTCAAGGCTCGGCCGAGGGCTGGCCGCCCGGATCAAAGGGGAATGGCGTAATGGCAACGGTAGACCGCTGGCTGCTGCCAGATGGCATCGAAGAAGTACTGCCACCAGAAGCTGCGCGCATTGAAGTAGCGCGTCGTCAGGTGTTGGATCTGTTCCAGAGCTGGGGTTACGAATTTGTCGTAACGCCTCATATTGAGTACCTGGAATCCCTGCTGACCGGCGCGGGCCAGGACCTGGATCTGCGCACCTTCAAGGTCATCGACCCGCAATCGGGTCGGCAAATGGGCTTCAGGGCAGACATCACGCCACAAGTGGCGCGCATTGATGCGCACACCCTGCGCCGCGAAGGTCCGAGCCGCCTGTGCTACGCCGGCAGCGTGCTGCATGCTCAGCCGCGGGCCTTGTCGTCCTCCCGTAGCCCGATCCAGTTGGGCGCCGAGTTGTACGGTGATGCCAGTCCGAGCAGTGACGTTGAAGTGATCAGCTTGATGCTGGCCATGCTGCAACTGGCTGACGTGCCCGATGTCCACATGGACCTGGGTCACGTCGGTATCTACCGTGGCCTGGCCCGTGCGGCCGGTTTGTCTGGTGAAGTAGAGCAGCAGCTGTTCGATGCCTTGCAGCGCAAGGCTATCGATGAAGTCATCGCGTTGACCGAAGGCGTGCCTGCGGATCTCGCCGGCATGCTGCGCGCACTGGTGAACCTGTGCGGCGGTCGTGAAGTGCTGACGGCTGCGCGTGAGCGCCTGGCCAATGCGCCAGCGCCGGTATTGGCTGCGCTGGATGACGTGCTGGCGATTGCCGAGCAGTTGTCGGCGCGCTTCCCTGATTTGCCGCTGTACTTTGATCTGGGCGAGCTACGCGGTTACCACTATCACACCGGTGTGGTGTTCGCGGTGTTTGTCCCGGGTGTTGGCCAGGCCATCGCCCAAGGCGGTCGTTACGACGATATCGGCGCCGACTTCGGTCGCGCCCGTCCGGCGACTGGCTTCTCCACCGATTTGAAAACCCTGGTGACCCTGGGGCGTGCTGAGGTCGAGCTGCCGTCTGGTGGCATCTGGATGCCCGACAGTACGGACGCAGCACTCTGGCAGCAGGTCTGCCAGTTGCGCAGTGAGGGTCAGCGTGTTGTCCAGGCCTTGCCTGGCCAGCCATTGGCCGCCGCCCGTGAAGCGGACTGCGACCGGCAATTGATTCTGCAGAACGGGCTTTGGCAAGTATCGCCACTGGCTTCTTGAGTTTTCCTGCCGGCCATCGCCGGCACCAAGTTTGCGCGAATGAGGACAAGTGTTATGGGTAAGAATGTCGTAGTCCTGGGCACCCAATGGGGTGATGAGGGCAAAGGCAAGATCGTTGATCTGCTGACCGAACATGCTGCCGCCGTAGTGCGCTACCAAGGTGGCCACAACGCTGGCCATACCCTGGTCATCGATGGCGAAAAAACCGTCTTGCACCTGATCCCGTCGGGCGTCCTGCGCGAAGGCGTGCAGTGCCTGATCGGCAACGGCGTGGTGGTTGCACCGGATGCCCTGCTGCGCGAGATCATCAAGCTGGAAGAGAAAGGCGTACCGGTGCGCGAGCGCCTGCGTATCAGCCCGTCCTGCCCGCTGATCCTGTCCTTCCACGTTGCGCTGGACCAGGCCCGTGAAAAGGCCCGTGGCGAGCTGAAGATCGGTACGACCGGTCGCGGCATCGGCCCGGCCTACGAAGACAAGGTTGCGCGTCGTGGCCTGCGTGTGGGCGACCTGCTCAACATGCCGCGCTTTGAAGACAAACTGCGTGAGTTGGTGGACTACCACAACTTCATGCTGGTCGGTTATTACAAAGAGCCAGCCATCGAGTTCGACAAGACCCTGGCCGAGTGCAAGGAATACGCCGAGCTGCTCAAGCCGCTGATGCTGGACGTGACTGCCGAGCTGCACGACCTGCGTCGTGCTGGCAAAGACATCATGTTCGAAGGCGCCCAAGGTTCGTTGCTGGACATCGACCACGGCACCTACCCGTACGTGACCAGCTCCAACACCACCGCTGGCGGCGTTGCGACCGGTTCGGGCGTTGGCCCGATGTTCCTGGACTACATCCTGGGCATCACCAAGGCTTACACCACTCGCGTAGGTTCGGGTCCCTTCCCGACTGAACTGTTCGACGAAGTCGTGCGCACCTGGCCAAACAAGGTCACGAGTTCGGTGCTACCACCGGCCGTGCCCGTCGTTGCGGCTGGTTCGACGCCGTTATCCTGCGTCGCGCTATCGATGTGAACAGCATCTCGGGCATCTGCTTCACCAAGCTGGATGTACTCGACGGTTTGGAAACCATCAACATCTGCGTCGGCTACAAAGATGCAGAAGGCAACGATGTTGCTCCGACTGACGCTGACAGCTACGTAGGCCTGCAGCCTGTGTACGAAGAAGTACCGGGCTGGACCGAGTCGACCGTGGGCGCCAAGACCCTGGAAGAACTGCCGGCCAACGCCCGTGCCTACATCAAGCGTGTTGAAGCGCTGATCGGTGCGCCGATTGACATTATTTCGACGGGTCCGGACCGCAACGAAACCATCGTTCTGCGTCATCCGTTCGCTTAATAAGCTGTTGATGTAAAAAGAAAAGGGCTCCCTAGGGAGCCCTTTTTCGTTTCTGTTCGCCAAGCGGCACGACCCTTGCTGTGTTTCTTTCTTTCGCGGTGCTATCAAATTAATGGCACCCGTGGTGGAGGGATTCTTGATGTCTGCCGTTCTTTCGTTGTTACAAAGTCGTCTGTTGCGACCGGTGTTCGTTACCTTGGGTATCGCCCTTTTGGTGCAAGTGCTGGTGGCCGTCGCTCTAACCCGGAGCACCGTCACTGCACTGGAGGCTGATTTGGGCAGTCGCCTGGGGATCGATAGCCAGAAGCTGTCTGGTGAGTTGGCCCAGGCAGGCAAGGAAGTCACTTCGAGCCTCGACAGTTTGTCTGCCAGCACCCGCCAGCGCCTGACGGCAGGCCTTTCCACGCGCCTGCAGGAAGAACAGAAGCAACTGCGTGCGACCCTGGAAAAAGACCTGAAGGACTCCGCCAATGACATGGCGCAACTGCTGGCCTCGGTGGCGCCCCGCGCCATGTGGGACAGCGACGTGCCCACACTGTCCGAGTTTGCTCGGCGCGCCCAGCGCAATCCCAACGTGCTGTTTGTGGTCTACGACGATGCGGCGGGTGAGCACCTGACCCGTTACCTGAACCGTGAAAATCCGATCAACAAGGCGCTGCTGGAAAAAGGCCAGGGCGACCGCGCCTTGGACAAAGTCCTGAATGCCGCGAAGAACGATCCTTCGGTGTTCTACGTTGAGGCCTCTATCAGCCCCAATGGCGTAGAAATCGGCAAGGTGCTCATGGGCGTATCGACGGCGTCGGTCGAAGCTGACCTGCAAGCACTGGACAAGCGTTTTGCCGCGCTGATTGCCAGCGGTGATCAGTTGGTCGGCGACAGTCTCAAAGGCGCTGCTGCGGACAGCGCTGCGGCGATGGGCGCGCGTTTGCAGTCGGCGCAAGCCACCGCAACCGAAATGACCGCCAACACTACTGGCGCCGTGCAGGAGGCTGCGGGCACGCTGCGCTGGCGTATCGGCATGGGACTGGCGCTGGTCGGTTTCGGCGTATTGGCATTGATCGCGGTCGTGCTCGGTCGCCGCGTGGTCAATCGCCTGAAGCTGCTGATTGCGGCCATGGACGACCTGGCTGCGGGGGAGGGCGACCTCACCAAGCGTGTACAGATCAGTAGCAAGGATGAGATTGGCGACATGGCCTCGGCGGTCAATCGCTTTGTGGATAAGTTGCAGCCCATCGTGCGCGAAGCCGGTGACGTGGCCCAGCGTACCGGCGTGGAAATCGGCGCCATGACCTTGCGCAATGCCGGTGCCGATGCGGCCGCTGGCTTGCAGCGCGATGAAGTGGCCGAGAGCTTGCGTGCGCTGTCGCAAATGGCTGACGAGGCGCAGGCCGAAAGCCATGCCATGCAAGCGGCATTGCAACAGGTGGTTGATATTCGCCAGGCCACGGATGAAAACTCGCGCACCTCGGCCGAAGTCGGCAGTTTGATTGAGGCGCTGGCGGGACAAGTCCAGGCCGGCTCCCAGGTGATCGAGCGGCTGGCTCAGCAAAGCGAGCAGATCGAGGTGGTGTTGACGGTGATTCATGGTATCGCCGAGCAAACCAACCTGTTGGCCCTCAACGCGGCCATTGAGGCGGCGCGAGCCGGCGAGACCGGGCGCGGCTTTGCGGTGGTGGCGGACGAAGTGCGTGCGCTGGCCAGTAAAACTCAAAGCTCTACCGGAGACATCCAGGCGCACATCGTGGCGTTGCAGCAGGGCGCGCGCGAGGCGGTGGAAACCATCGGCAAGGCCGGGCGCCAGGCCAATGAAGGGTTGCTGGTGCTGCGTGACAGCGTGCGCTTGCAGCAGACGGTCCAGGCTTCGGTCGAGCAGGTGCATGCAGCGATTGGCCTGGCCACCCGTGCGGCTGAGCATCAGGCTCAAGGCGCGCATGCGGTGCGGGGGCGGGTTGAAGTGATCCACGCCCAGGCCGAGCGTGCCGCGCAGGCGGTGGTGGAGACGACCGCCAGTGGCAAGGTGCTGGATGGGTTGGCGGCGCAGTTGAAGGCGAGTTTGGGGCAGTTCCGGGCCTAGTGTTGTCTGTTCGGGCCTCATCGGGG
>NZ_JADDUM010000195.1 GCF_015163715.1 Pseudomonas cyclaminis | reverse complement strand
GGTCGGCGCGCACCGGCAGGTGGCGGTTGGGGAAGTACAGCGAGTGCACCAGCCCGTCACCCTTGGGGTCGGCGAAGGCTTGCAGAAATACGGTACCGGCGCCCATGTCCACCACGCGCTGCACCAACTGGTCGAGGTTGCGCGCTTGTTGGGCGGCATCCGGGTCGTAGACGTTATCCAGGTCCACATGCAGCACCCGCAGCGGTGCCGGGGTTTGCACCGCGACGATGCTGTTGGCGAAATGCTCGCCGTCCGGGTCGGAAGCCACCAGGAAGCGCGGGCTGTTCATCAAGTCACTGGAGCTGTCGAGGCCGTCTTCCAGGGTCAGGGCCATCTGGTAGCCCTGCTCGCCGACAATGGCCAGCGAGGTGCCTTTGGCGGCGCCGTATGGCCAGACCCAGACCCGTGGTTTCTTGCCGGTCACGGTTTGGATTTTGTTGGAGATCGCCACCACATCCGCACGCAACCGCGCATCGAACTGCGCCTGGCTTTCATAACGCCCGGTTGCCGGGTCATAACGCAACGAGGTCGCCGCCGGCTCCAGGTTGCCCTGGGGGTTGGCGAGGATGCCTTTGTGATTGGCGTCGGTGTGCGCGGCGATTTCCACCAGGCCGGACTGGGACACCTCACGAATCTGCTGCCAGGTCAGGAACTCGCCACGCGGCCGGGGCGAGCCGGCAAAGTCCACCGGCTGGTTGAGCGGTGTGTCGATCCAACTGCCCACTGGCGCCAGCAGGGCCGGCCAGTGGTAGGCGCGCAGAATCGGCAGCACGCGGGTGTAGAAGCTCGAATAGCCATCGTCGAAGCTGAGCATGATGGCTTTGGGCGGCAATGCCGGGCCGCCACGGCGGGCGGCCAGGATCTGGTCAACGCTGACCGCCTGGTAGCCGTTCTCGCGCAGCCAGGCCAATTGTTCGATCAAACGCTCGGTGCGCACCGCCACCACGGCCTGGTCGGGATCGCGATCCGACACGTCGTGGTAGGCAATGCCCAGGAAATGGTTTTTCGGCCACGCCTGTTCGTTGAGCGGGGTCGGCCGCTCGGCGGGTGGAGTGAAAGGTGCGGGTTGCTGGGCGCAGGCACTGGCCAGCAATACACCCAGAACCAACAAGCAACGGCTGAGGAAGGTCATGGTCAGGCTCTTTTAGAAACGGTAAGTGAGGTCGACGAGCAGGCGCAGATCGCGTTCGCGATCACCGTCGTAAGGTCGGCTGATCAGGCTCAGGTTGGCGCCAACGTCCAGTACGTCGTTCCAGCGATAGCGTTGGCCGTAGCCGATCAACGCCATGCCGCCGGTGGAGTAATCACGCTGGCTGTACGTACCCGCACCGACCTGGAACTGCTGACTCCACTGGGTCTCGTAGCGGTGATAGAGCACATGGTTGATGGTGAGGACGGCAGCACGGTGAAATCCGACTTCGGATTGAAGTACACCGTGTCTTCCTTGCTGTTGCGGCTGGCGCCGACTTCCAGGCCCAGGTCGACTTGCACCCTCGGCGAGCTGTAGAGGCCCTCGCGGCCGCTGAGCAAGGCTTCGAAGCGGTCGTTGCCGTCGCTGAAATGGGACGGGCTGAGGGTCAGTTTCCACTCGCGGCTTTCGTTGGCGCGCCAGCGGATAAACCCGCTGCCGCCGTTGGCGGTGATGCCGTCATTCAGCGCGCGCAACGGCGTGGTGCTCAGCAGGTAGCCGAGGCTGCCGCCGTATTGCCAGTTGTCGTTGATGTCGCGGGCAATCAAGATCGCGGCGCCTTGTTTGGAGCCATCGCCATAGGAATGGTTGGAGACCTCGGCTTCGATGGTCATGTCGCGGGTGCGCCGCTCTACGCCGACCACCTGCCAGCGATGCTGGCCGGTGCCCTCTTCGAAATCTGCACGGGCGTAGCCGGCACCTGCGAACAGGCGCCAGTCTTCGTCGATGGGCGGCGTGTAGAGACGGCTTTCGATGCCCCAGTCGCGACTCCCAGACACCGCCCCCGCCTCGCTGTCGTTACCGCCGCCGAAGCTTTTACCGGTGTAGGCCTCGACGCGCAGCTCAGCCATGTCATGCACATCGCGCAGGCGGCTGAGGCGTTGCACTTGGCGGTTGTCCGGGTTGCGCGCAACCACGTCGTCGGTGAGCACGTCGAGCTGGCGCCACTCCTGCAAGTCCATCGCGGTGTACGCCTGGCTCACTTCCAGGCCGATGTCGCGCGGGGCCTGGGCTTCGGTTTCCTTGAGGATGCCTTCGGCGCGCGTGGCAGATCGCGGGCGCGGTACATGTCGGCCTGGGCCAGGCGCAGGCGACGTTGCCCGGGGCCTTGGCGACCAGCGCTTCCAAACCGGCTTCGCTGCCCGGCAGGTCGCCGCCGTAAACGCCGGCCTGGGCCGACAGTTGCTGAGCGTCCATCCACGCGTCGTTGGGGTTGCCGACGGGCAGGCCTTTGAGTTCGACACGAGGCTGCTGGCTGTTGGCGAGCCCCTTGGCGACCTCGTTGGCATCCTCGCCTTTGTCGCTTTCCTGCAAGGCGTAGAACAACGCGGTGGTGTCTTCGACCCGGTCATCGGGCTCGGCGTCGGTGGCGCTCAGGGCCTGGCGATACAGCGGCTCGGCTTTTTCCGGCTGGCGTTGGTCGAGGTAGGACGCGGCCACCCAGCGCACGGCGTAGGTCGGCAATTGCACGCCTTCGCCTTTAAGAATTTCGTACTCACGGATCACTTCGGCGGTACGCGCCCGGGCCTTGAGCGCCCCCAGGCGGTCGATGCGCCAGCGCACTACGTCGTCATGGGCGGTGGCGTCCGGGGTCCAGCGGGCGAGCAGTTTGTCGTAGTCCGCCAGGGCGCGGTCGGCAATCACGTAGCGGTCTTTTTCGCTGCGCGTGGCGAACTCGGCCATGCGCACGCGCTCGGCGGCCAGATCGCCTTCCAAGCGGCGCTGGGTTACCGGGTCCAGCAGGCCCGGACGTTGGGCCGAAAGGCGCAACGCGGCTTCCGGCAGGCGGGCCTTTTGCAGGGCAACGATGTATTCGCGGGCGACTTCAGGCTTGTCGCCGGCGCGGATAAACGCCTGGTCGAATTCAAACAACGCGTCGTAGTTCAAGCCGGCGCGGGTCAGCGCGTACCCCAGGGCCATGCGGCGGTTGGGGTCATCGGGCTTGGCGGCCACCAGCGCACGGGTGCGTTGCACGGCTTCGGTGGTCTTGCCGCCGTCGGCCTGGGTCAGGGCGAGGCCCAGTTGCAGGTCGATGTTATTTGGCTCACGCAGCAGCGCCTGGCGATAGACCGCCTCAGCCTGGGCCCACTGTTTTTGATTGCGATAGGTGCGTGCCACGGTGGCGAGCGCCTGGGTGCTGAGGTTGCGATGTTTACCCTCGGCCTCGTACACCTTCAGTACTTCAGCGTCCTGGCCGGCCCAACCGGCGATCACCACATGGTCGCTGACCTGGCCTGGCGTCTGACGCTCGGCCGACAGCTGGCGCAATTGGGTAAGGGCGGGTGTGAAGTTGCCGTTGCGCGCCTGGATGATCAGCGCGTCATAGGCCGGATCGGCCATGGCGAACGCGGGCACCAATAGCTGGCTGCATAAAGCTGCCCCGACGAGCAGTCGCAACCGGCCTGATGCACTGAGTGGTAGGTTTCGCAACATATCGTGAGCTTCCTTACACACGGAAAGCTGTAACGATAGGTGGTCCTGCGCGATTTGCTGCAGGGTGCCGGCGTCTAATGACCCGGCCTAGCTTTCCTGTGTGAACTATCTCTTAGGAAAGTTGGCAGAAGTCCAATTCAGAACAATTGTTCAGAATTGCGGGCAAATCTGAAATGTGAATGCGCGAGCAGACTTGCCTGCAACAGAAGGGCTCGGTAGGCATGAACGCCAGCCGTTTGACCTCTGTTGCGGGCAGGCCCGCTGCCCCATTATTTATTTGCGAGCCAGGGCAGACTATTTACTGCGCGCCGCTCACCGCACCGACTTTGGCCATCACAAAACCAATGAATTGCTCGACAGTCATCTTCTGGCCGTTGAACGTCACTTCATTGTTGGCGTAGTGCAGCTTGGACACCACGTCGCTGCCGACCAGGGTCGCCAACTGCGTGCCCACCGCCATACCGCTGACCATCTCGGCGGCCATCTGGGATTGCTGTTCGATGGCTTTCGGGTCGGTCAGGCCGCCGAGTTGCGCTTGCAACGCGGAAACGTCAGCGATCATCGGCTTGGACATGGTCAGGTTGGCATCCAGCAGCGCAATCATCTGCTTGCCCAGTTCAACCGGTGGCAGCTCCATGGACACCGGCTTGGCCAGGTCGACCAGCAGGCTGAACTTGCTTTCGCCGTGGGTGGTTTTCAGCGACAGGTTTTCCACCGCCACTTGCGGCTTGGCGGCCAGGACCTGGTTGACGTTGGTTTCGGCCAGGGCCTGCTCGGCTTCGGTCAGTTGCAGCTCAGGTGCCGGCTGGTTGGCGGCAGCGGCGGCTTGCACCGGCTGCATCTTGTCCTGGTAAAGCTTGGTCAGCACCAGCATGGCCGGGATGTCGACATTCTTCATGCTCACAGCCAGCGCCGCCGAACCCACGGGTTTGCCTTGGTAGCCGATCTCGTCGATCTTGTAGTCGACACGCCGGCCAGGTTGTTGTCCTTGGTTTCGCTGGAGTCTTTCTGCTCGAAGCCTTTGACGGTCAGCACGGCTTTCTGCGGACCGAAGGTGAACTTGCTGTCGGTCAGCTCAACGGTGTTCTGCCCGGTGTAGAAACCGAAAGTGGATTTTTCCAGGTTGCTGGCGATGGTCAGCCCGGACAGTTCAGCTTCGAAGTGCTCGCCCTTGCCGTCCTGCCCGGCAACCTTGAAGCTGTTCATGAAGCCGTCAGCCTTGACCTTCTGGCCTTCGGCGGTGCTGTCGAAGTTCAGGTTGGCGCCGGAGAAGCTCACAGAAGCCGTCTCGTCCTTGAACTCCAGAGGCAGAAATTCGACGTTGCCGTTGACCGAACGGGTGTAACCGATATTGGCCACGCCTTTGAGCGGCGACACGTCTTTGGCGGCGGCGAACCACTTCTCGGTAGTGGCGTTCTTTTCCAGTTCGTAGTGACTGGTGGCCATGACCGGCAGCCACTTGAGCGTCACCAGGCGCGAGAACGGCAGCGGGCCATGTTCGATATGGTCGACGAACAGCAGTTCCGGATTCGGGTTGTCTTCGCCGAAGACCGACCCTTGGCCTTTCAACCGGTAATGGGCGGTGCTGCTGAACACCCCACGATCCAGGGAGACCAGCTCCAGGGCCACGGTGCCATCGACGCCGGCCATGGAGGTCTGCAGTTCCTTGTTGGCGTTCTGGATTGCGGTTTGCAGCACCGGCTCCAGTTGTTTACCGGTGTACCAGGCGCCGCCTGCACTGACGACGCCAACGGCGACAACAAAACCCAAAAGAACGACTGCTGGCTTATTCATGAAGTGACCTGATCAAATCCTGTGAGAAGTGGGCTGTCTTCCTTGAACCCCGTAGGGGTTGGCTCAAGCCCGCCGAAAGCGGGGGAAGATTAGCACTGGCGGCCTTAAACGGCCCAGCCTTTCAGAGGGATCAGTTCAGTAGTAGTTCAGGAATACTCCAGCTCGATTTCATCCAACTGGTGATCAAAACTCTTCAAGCGCGCCGTCCAGGTGTACACCAGCACCTCAAACTCGCGGTGTATCACCGCGTTGCCGGGGGTGTCGGCCTTGGGGTCGCAGAAGTCCAGCTGATAGCGTTCACGGGCCATCTGTGTCGCAACATCAGACAATTCCCGCGCATTATTGAGCCAGTGCCTACCCTCGGCGACCTGCTGATCGAGGGCCACGCACTGTTTTTTCAGGACTTCGAGGCTTTTTTCCAACGGCGTGCCGGTGAGGTCGCCCATGACTTCCTGGAACGTGCGCCCCGGCTGCCAATAGCTGCCCCAGAAATAACGGTCGAACACCGTTTCCACCCGGCGCAGCGCAACCTTGGTGTCCCAGATCGCCACGCGGGTCTTGCCTTGTTCGAGGAGTTTTTTCTTGATGCGTTGATTTTGGTAAGAAGCCCAGGCCACCACGCCGATGGACAAGGTACCGATCACCAGGCAGGCGCTGTCGAGAAAGACCATGGCCTTGTCGAGCTGGTGAGCGAGCATGACGCCGTAGAAATACGCGGCCGATAACAGCACCAGTGCGAAGAGCACGCACCAGAAAGCGGGAGCATAAGGGTTTTTCATTATTGGAATCCCCATGAGCAAACGCGAGCAGTGTCAGGCAGGGCATCACGGCGCCCCACCTGACAAAGCATAGCTATCTGCTCAGGGTTTGCTGGCTTGTGCAGGTTGCGTTCGTCCGCTTTCCCAGCCGCCGCCCAACGCCAGGAACAGGTCGATCTGACTCATCGCAACCTGGGTGTTGGCCGCCGCCAACTGCGCACGCACATCGGTGTAGGTGCGAGTGGCTTGCAGATCCGCCAGGAACGACGCACGGCCGGCCTGGAAGAAGCGGTGGGTCTGCCCCGCTGCTTCCTTGGCGGACGCGCCGGCTTCCGCCAGCGCGTCTCGGCGTTGCAACTGCGCCGTGTACTGCGCCAGGCCGGTCTGGGTTTCGCGGATGGCGTTGAGTACCACTCCGTCGAAATGCGCCAGGGCGCCCTGGGTCGCCGCTTCGGCTTCGTGGATACGGGCGCGGGCGCCGTTGGTCGGCACGGTCCAACTGATCATCGGGCCAAAGCCCCAGCGGTTGGTCGCAGGCGTGCCGAGGTTTTCGAGCAGGCCGACGGTGCCCACCGTGGCGCCGATGGCGATGTCCGGGTACAGGGCGCCGGTGGCCACGCCGATACGAGCAGTGGCGGCGGCCAGTTGGCGTTCGGCCTGGCGCACGTCGGGGCGGCGCTTGAGCAGGGCCGCGCCATCACCCACGGGCAGCAGTTGGGCGATGTGCGGCAGCTCGGCGCAGCTGCCGGTGCCCGCTGGCAACTGGTCCAGCGGCTTGGCCAGCAGCATCGACAGGCGGAACAACCCGGCCTGGCGCGCCGCTTCGTAGCGCGGCATGTCGGCGCGCAGGGATTTGTACTGGGTTTGCGAACGGGTGACCTGGGTTTCGTCGCCACGGCCGGCGTCGCGCAGGCGTTGGGTCAGTTTGGTGCTCTGGGCTTGCAGGTCCAGGGACTCGTTGGCAATCGCCAGTTCTTCGTTGGCCGCGCACACCTGGGTGTAGGAACGCACCACATCGGCCACCAGGGTGATGCGTGCGATATCGGCAGCGGCCTGGGCCGCATCGGCGCTGGCCTGGGCGCTTTCGATGCCGCGTTGCAAGGTGCCGAACAGGTCGAATTGATACGAGGTGGTAATGCCGACGCTGCCGATGTTACCCACCGGCACTTTGTCGGCCAGCAAAAATGCTTCGCCGGACTCCTGCAGGCGCTGCGCCTCGGCCTTGGCGCCGAGGCTCCAGCCGCCGGCGGATTCAGCCTGTTGGGTCTGGAAACGCGCACGCTGCAGGTTGGCGGCGGCCACGCGCAAGTCGGTGTTGGACGCCATGGCCTGGCGCACCAGCTCATCCAGGCGCGGGTCCTTGTACAGCTTCCACCAGTCGCTCGGCACCGGCGCCGACACCACGTTGGCGCCCTCGCCCGCGAGTTGCCCTTGCAGGTCGCCACGGTTGACGGCGGCCTGACCCGGCAGTTGGTAATCGGGGCCTACCACTTGGCAGGCCGACAGCAGCACACCCAGCGCGGCGGTTGCCAACAGCTGCTTCATGGCGTGGCTCCGTCACTGGGTTTGTCGCCAATGATCGACACTGTGGCTGTGCGCCCGGCGATCATGCGGAAGTCCGCCGGCACGTCGTCAAAGGCGATGCGCACCGGAATCCGCTGGGCCAGGCGTACCCAACTGAACGCCGGGTTGACGTTGGGCAGCAGATTGGAGCCGCTGCTGCGGTCGCGGTCTTCGATACCGGCGACGATGCTCTGCACATGGCCGCGCAGGCGGGCGTTGTCGCCGATCACGCGGATGTCCACGGCCATGCCGACGTGGATGCCGTCGAGCTTGGTCTCTTCGAAATAGCCGTCGATATGGAAGGAATTGCTGTCCACCACCGACAGTACTGGGCGGCCAGCGGTGACAAATTCCTGGGTTCGTGGCGCACGGTCGTTGACGTAGCCGTCCACCGGGCTGCGGATCACCGAGCGATCCAGGTTGAGTTGGGCCGAATCCACTGTCACTTGCGCTTCGGCCAGGGCCGACTGGGCACGGGCCACGCGGGACTGGCTTTCTTCCAGTTGCTCGCTGGGCACCAGGTTGCCGAGGCCACGGTTACGCTTGTACTCGCGGCTGGCCTGGGCCAGGGTTTCCTGGCGGTCGGCCACGGCGGCCTCGGCCTGGCGCAGGGCCAGCTTGAAGCGGTCCTGGTCGACGGCAAACAGCACCTGGCCCTTGGTCACCAACTGGTTATCGTGCACGTCCACGCGCTGGATCAGCCCGGACACGTCCGGAGCGATCTGCACGATGTCGGCACGGATGTGGCCGTCGCGGGTCCAGGGCGCAAACATGTAGTACATGACCATGCGCCACACAACGACGACCGCGAAGCTCACGATCAACAGCGTCAGGACTACACGGCCGATGGTCAAAAAAGGTTTTTTCATGTCATCAGGTATCGACTGAGTGAGTCCACCGCGCCCAGCAACAGCGCGTAGAGCCCCACATTGAACAATGCCCGGTGCCAGACCAGGCGATAGAAGTGCATGCGCGTCAACAGCCCGTGCACCACCAGGAACAACACGTACGTAATGCCCATCAGCACCAGCAGCGTGGGCAGGAACACCCCGCTGATATCCAGATCACCGATCATAAAGGCGCTCCATCCGGCAGCGGCGCTTCAAGCTCCGTGCCACCAATAAATTCGACGCCGGGCAGCAGCGCCAGGCGCAGGCCGGCCAAGGCGTGCAACAGGTGCAGGCGGGTATCGTCTTCGTCTTGCAGGCCTTGCCCGTTGAGGGCGCGGCGCGTGCGGTCCAGGGTCATCAGCAGACCGCTGGGCGCGGGCAAGCGTTCACCCGCCTTGAGGCAGGCCTTGAAGTAAGCGCCGACGCCTTCCACCACTTGGTTGAGCAACACCCGTGGCACGCCGAGGATGCGCGGCGAATAGGCCAGCAGGTCGAGCAGGTTCAGCGCCACGCGCAAATCGCGCAGGGCGATGCCGGTGTCCTGGCCGGTGAGGGCCAGGCGCGGCAGGTGCTGCATCAGGCGGTCGAGCATTTGCACGGCCAGGTGCCGGTGTTCGGCCAGGGTGGCGGGTTCGGTGAGGCCGACGATGTCGCGCCAACTGAAACGGGTCAGGCGCTTGGCCGCGAATTCGGCGCCAAAAGGCCGTGCGACCAACGTCCACACAAAGGCAAACAGCAGGCCCACGGGCCCGGCCAGGTTGACGTTGGCGAAGTTGAGGAAGTCCGCGTCGTAGGCGCCCTGGATGCTGATAAACGACGAGGTGTTCACCAGCGTCAGCAACATGCCCAAGTAGAAACGCGGCTGCACGGTGAGGGTGCCGATGCAGATAAACGGCACCGCGAACGCCAGCACCAGCATCGGGAAATCGTGCAGGTTGGGCAGCACCAGAAACAGGTACAGGCTGGCGAACAGCACCGACATGGCGGTCCAGAAAAAGAATCGATAGATCTGCGGCGCCGGGTCGTCCATCGACGCGAAGAAGCTGCACGCCACGGCGGCCAGGATCACGGCGCTGCCGCCGTCGGTCCAGCCCAGCAGAATCCACAGCACCGAGGCAACGATGATCGCCGTAACGGTGGAAAACGCCGAGTAGAACATCAGGCCACGGTCGAGGAATGGCGTAAGCCGGCCCAGGCGCCAGTGACGGTATACGGCGCGCCAGGTGTCTTGGCTTTCGCACTGGATCGCGGCCTGCAGGCTGCGGCAGTCTTGCCACAGGTCGATCCATTCGCCCAGGCGGTACAGCGCGTTGGAGAACAACAGGGTGTGGCGATCATCCAGCGCTTCGCCTTGGGGTTGCAGGGCATCGACCTGATCACGCAGGGCGCGCCAGCTTTCCATGGGTGCGCTTTCTTTGGTGGCTTCCAGCCATTGGCTGGTGGCTTCCAGGATCGGCTTGATGCGCTCGAGAAATTCCGGCGCACGGTGTTCGATGGCGTACAAGGCATCATCCAGGGCATCCACCACCGGCAGCAGATGGATCATGCGCCCACGCAGTTCCTTGGTGTTGCGCACCGTCTGCGGCCGTGCGCCTTCGTGGGGCAACTGGCCGATCATCAATTCAAGGGTGTTGAAGGTGGCAACCATGCCGCCGCGCAGGGTGCTGACCTCTTCAGGCGCCACGTTGCGCGTCAGAAAGCGCTGGCTGTAGACCTGGGCATCGGCAAACCACTTGGCCACCGAGCCATCGAATACCGGCATCAGGCGGCGCGGCCAGAACATCGCGCCCACTACGGCGGCGACCGCAATGCCGAGGAAGATTTCTTCAGTCCGCGCCTCGGCGACATCCCATACCGCCAGCGGGTTATCCACCACGGGCAGGGCGATCAGCGGCAGCGTGTAGCCGGCCAGCATCAGCGCATAGTTGTTGGCGGTGCGCAGGTGCATGGAGAGAAACAGCAACGTGCCCGTCCACAAGGCAATCACCACCACCAGGATGTATGGCGACTGCACGAACATCGGCACAAAGAACACCGCCGCCGCCGCGCCCATCAAGGTGCCAATGGCGCGGTACAGGGCCTTGGAACTGGTGGGGCCGACAAACGGGCTGGAGACGATATACACCGTGGCCATCGCCCAATAGGGACGCGGCATTTGCATGAGCATGGCGATGTACAGCGCGATCATCGACGCGGCGAAGGTACGCACGCCGTAGAACCAGTCGCGGGCGGGCGGAAAACCGCTAAAGAACCCGTTCAAAGCGTCGCCGCCTCAAAGGCCCGCAGCACACGCAGCGCGGCCTCCATATCGGCGGGGGTGATCTGCGCCAGCACTTCACGGCGCAGGCGCACCAATTGCACTTCCACCGCCTGCACCAGCTCACGGCCACGCTCGGTGAGGCTCAAGGCCTTGGCACGACGGTCGTGGGCGTCTTCGGTGCGACACACGTAGCCGTCACTGCACAGGCGATCAAGCAGGCGCACCAGGGACGGGCTTTCCATGCCAGAGGCCTGGGCCACTTTGACCTGGTGCACACCGTCGCCCAAACGACCGATCATCAAGAGCGGCACGGCGCAGGCTTCGGAGATGCCGTAGCTCACCAGCGTGCTCTGGCAGATTTTGCGCCAGTTACGGGCGCCCACCACCATGCTGCTGCTGAGGTTCATCTGGAGTTGTTCGAGGGAGTGAGGCACTGGATAGTTCGCATACAGTTAGTTTGCTAACTATCAATATGATGGAGGGTGGTTGTGCCGTCAAGTTTTGAAACAATTTCTCGATGGATGGAGCGATTCAGCGGCAACAGCGCAGGACCCATGTGGGAGGGGGCTTGCCCCCGATTGCGGTGGGCCAGTCATTGATGCATGCGCTGACACTCCCTCATCGGGGGCAAGCCCCCTCCCACATTTTGATCGATGTTGGCTTCAGGATTGCTCTGCGGCCTGGCCATCCAGGCGGCGCTTGTTTTGGCCCATCACATCGCGCAGGGGGATCCGTGTGGCCGTGACCAAGTGGATGGTTGGGTCTGTGCAACCGGCTTATTGACCGCTCAGTCTCCTAAGCGGCCCTGCTGGAAAACGTCAGCACCTTTTGCTCCACCGCCAGACGCTCCAGATTTTCACTGCCTCGGACGCAACGACTAACGCAGCCATCAACACCAAGCTGTATATGCAGGTGGTTTTGTTCGTGGCGAAAGGCAACGGCCTTGTCGAAAGGGTTGGAAACGATGCTGTTTTGGAGCTCAACCAAATAGTCTTCAGTGAGCAGGCGACCTTCGTGAGCCTGGCGCAACATCCAGCACCCGCCCCGTTAACCCCTCCCATAAAAAACAGGCTTTGCGGATAAACGCGCCGTTTGGCGACTCCGTTAATCCCGCCAAAAATGGCTCAGGCCCAAGCCGTTCAAAAACCTGAGCGAGAACAGCCAAATTCACGCCCTCATGCTTGAGAGCAAACAGCACATGGTCAAATAATGCATCGGGTGCGGGCGCCACGATGGCCGGGACCGCCAGACAAGTGCCGATGAGAGTAATTCTGGTCACGGGTTTAAAGGCCAGATTTTTTTACTGCTCACCATTTTTTTTACAAAACCTTAGCTTTCAAAAGATTTTTTTACACCCCTCGCCCATTGCGCAACATCAGATTCAGCTCATCCACCACCACCGCCCAATCCGCATCGTCCAAAATCTCCTCACGCAAGAAAGCGCGCTGGCTGTCGGTCCAAAAAAACGCGTCCGCCAATTGCAGATCCGGTTTGAGCGGTGAATGACTGGCCAAGAATTGATCAATGCTCTTCGGGTCATCCGGCAAACCCAACTGTTTGAACAATGACGGCAAGCTATGCACTGGCGATTCCATGGCGGGCTCCTAAGAAGGTGATTCTCCAGAGTCTAGCCCAGGCGCCAGCCAGGCCAGCAAACGTTCGACGCACTGCTGTGCCGATAACACGCCGGTATCCAGCACCAATGCAGTATCCGTTGGCGGCTCATAGGGTGAACCCACGCCGGTAAATCCTGGTAATTCGCCCCGGCGCGCCCGTGCGTAGTGACCTTTGGGATCGCGCCCTTCGCACACCGCCAAGGAGGCGCTGCAAAACACTTCCCGGTAATCCGCGCCCAGGCGTCGGGCAAACACCGCCCGCAATTCGGTCAGCGGCGCGATCATGGCCAGGATCACGATCTGCCCGTTGTCCACCAGCAGCGCCGCCAGTTCGCCGGCACGGCGGATGTTTTCCTCACGGTCGCCGTCGGCAAAACCCAAGTCTTTATTGAGACCGCCGCGCAAGGCATCGCCGTCGAGCACGATGCTTTGGCGACCTTGTTCGAAGAGCGCGGCCTGGAGGCCCTGGGCCAGGGTCGACTTGCCCGAGGCGGGCAAGCCGGTGAGCAGGATCGCCACACCGCGATGACCGTTGCGTGCTTCGCGTTGACGGCGCGTGATGCTCGCCGTCGGCGCCACCAGGTTACTGGGCAACGGCACGCGGCACCGGTGTGGCGATGTTGCCGGCAGCCCAGGCCGATTCGCGGCTGGCCAGCGCGGTGGCGATGGTCTGCACGCGGTCGGAGTCCAATTGCTCGGGCAACGGGTCGAGCCCGGCGCTGGCGAAGATCTGGCCGTAGGCATTGCGCAGGTCGGCATAGGCCAGGTCACGGCGCAGGTCGGCTTGCAGGGTGTTGAGTTCGCCCTGGATCAGGTCCAGTTCGCCCAAACCCGCCGCTTGGTAACGATTGCGCAGTTGCGTGAGGATTTGCCCGTCGATGTTCGCCAGTTGCTCGTTGGTCTTGAACTGGCGCACGGCGTCCTGGTAATTGGCGTTGGCCACATAGACTTGTGCCAGCACCGCGATCGACATGGCCTGGCGCCGTGCGGTGGCAACTTCTTCGCCAGCCTTGGCGACATCGATGGCCGCCGGGGCGGAGATCACGTTGAACAGGTTCCAGGTGATCTTGGCGCCATAGTCAGCCCAACGGTTGTCCACCAGGAACGAGTTGCTGTCGTAGTGCCCGCCAGCGGAAAACTCCAGGCCCGGCAGCAGGCGCAACATGGCCTTGCGGGTTTCCGCAGCGCTGATGCGGGTCTGGTAATCCTGCTCACGCAGCTCCGGGCGATTGGCCAGGGCTTCCTGTTCCAGGTTGCTCAGATTGACCTTGAGTTGAGGCACCGTGTACTCGTCTGGCGTGGCCAGCTTCAGGTCGGTGCCCATGGGCAGGTTGATCAGGGTGGCCAGTTCGGTCTTGGCCAGGGACAGGGCACGGCGCTGCTCCTGCAATTGGCGCGTGGCTTCGATCAGCGAGCGCTGGTAACCGAGGGCCTGGACCGGGTCGCCGATGCGCTGCTCGCTCATGTTTTGGCTGTTGGCCTGCGCTTGATCGACCCGTGCCATCAGGCTGTCGATCTGGGTCAGCAGACGCTCGGCGGCCACGGCGCGCCAGTAGGCAGAACGCACGTCCTGTACGATGGTGTTGATCACCTTGCGTCGACGTTCCTGGATGATCAGGCGCTGGTCGCCCTGCTGCTTGGCGCTGATGTAGCTGACGCCGAAGTCGAGCACGTTCCACACCATGGTCAGGTCCGCCACGCGGCGGTCACGATCCTGGGAGGTGGACGGCTCCAGGGACTGCGTACCGGTGAGCACGCTCTGGCTGCTGGAGGCGTTGGTGTTATTGCGCCCGGCGTAGCCTGCGGACAGGGCCATGCGCGGCAGCATGTCGAAACTGGACAGATCGGATTGGCGCTTGGCCAAGGCTTCTTCCATCACCTTCAAGCGACCTTCGAGGTTGTACTTCACCGCACGGGCCATGGCCTGGTGCAGGGTCAAGGGGCCGCTGAGGGGCTCTTGATCCTTGTACATGCCGTGTAGGTCGCTGCGGGCTCGCTGCTCACTGACACTGCGCTCAATCGGTTCGCTGGTGACCGCGCAACCGCTGATCGCCAGCACCAGCAGGCTGGCGCCGAACAACTTTTGACCTGTCTTCATCCCTGTAATGCCCCTGTTCCTGCGCAAAATTGGAGTGTGTTCAAGCCTGCATTTCGCTGATGCCGACCTGTTGCAACGCGGCCGCCAGGTCCATCACCTGACGATGCTCGGTGTCTTTGATCTGTTGCAATTGCTGGCCGAGGGTCGGGGCGCCAAACACGCCACGCAAACCCTGGGCTGCATCGCCGCTGCCCTTGATCGACTTGTTGTCGAACGCCTTGAAGCCACTGTCGTCGCCGCTGTTTTCGCGGTTGAACAGCCCCGAGAGGGTGCTTGAACCAAACACCCCGCCATCGCCGCCGCCAAACCCGAGGAAGCCCTGGCCACTGCCGTCCCCACTGCTATCGGTGCTGAACACCTGGGCGATAAAACTGGGCGACGAAGCGCCGTTGTTGATGAAAATACTGCCGATGGGCGGCAAGCCCCCGCCCATTTCACGTTGTTCGAACAGCGGCGGGAAGCCGATCGGCGAACCCAGGTCGCCCCCCGGCCGGCCGAAGATGATCGGCTGCAACGGCTGGTTCGGTGCGTCCACAGGCGCCGTCGGCGTGGAGACACGGAACAGGGGGTCGCCCGTCAGCGCGATGGTGTTGATCGCAAAATTGTTGGAGTTGGCAAAACCGCTGCCGGCGTTGCCCGCCAGGTCCGCCACCAGGCTGGAATCCAGCGTGATGAAGTTGCTCGGGTCGTTGATATTGGCCGTCGGTGTCAGGGTCGCGGTCCAGGTCTTGCCGCCGTCATTGGTGGCCAGGTTGGACAAGGTGCCACTGGCCACGCTGAGGTCATCCAGCTCAAAGCCGCTGACTTTCTCGCTGAAGGCGAAGGTCACCGTGGTGGTCTGCCCGACCGTCAGGTTGGGGTTGGCCACGCTGATGGTCGCGGTGGGCCGCTCACCATCAATGGCAAAGTTGTTGGAAATCACGATGCCGCTGCCGACGTTACCCGCCGCATCATTCACCAGGCCGGCGTCCAGTACGATCAGGTTGGTGGCATCGCTGATCGCCGCCGTCGGCGTCAAGGTAGCCGTCCAGGTTTTACCGCCATCGCTGCTGGCCAGGTTGGACAACACACCGTTGGCCACGCTCAGGTCCGACAGATCGAAACCGCTGACCGCTTCACTGAAGCCGATGGTCACTGTGGTGGTCTGGCCGATGCCCAGGTTGTTGTCCGCCACGGAGATCGTCGCCGTCGGACGCTGGGTGTCGACCGCGTAGTTGTTGGAATCGGTGGTGCCCACGCCGGCATTGCCCGAAACGTTGACGACGCCCGTGTTGTCCAGGGTGATCAGGTTACTGGTGTCGGAAATGCTGGCACTTGGCGTGAACGTGGCCGTCCAGGTGACGCCGCCGTCGGTGGACGACAGGTTATTCAGCGTGCCGTTGCTGACGCTCAGGTCGCTGTTGTCGAAACCGCTCACGGCTTCGTTGAACGTGATAGTCACCAGCGAGGTTTCGCCGATGCTCAGCGCTGTATCGGCGACCACGATGGTCGCCGTTGGCACCTGCGTATCGATGCTGTAGTTGGCCGAGCTGGTGGTACCGGTTCCGCTGTTGCCCGCCGCGTCACTCACGCCGGTGTTGTCCAGGACGATCAGGTTGGTCGTGTCGCGCACGCCGAGGGTCGGGGTGAAGACGGCGGTCCAGGTCAGGCCGCCGTCGCTGCTGCTCACCGCGCTCAGGGTGCCGTTGGCAACGCTCAGGTCATCGTTGCTGAACCCGGTGACGGCCTCGCTGAAGGTGATGGTCACCAGCGAGGTTTCGCCGACACTGAGGCTGGAATCAGCCAGCACAATCGTCGCGGTTGGAGGCTGTGTGTCCAGCGCATAGTTGTTGGAATCGGTGCTGCCGACATTGACGTTGCCGGCCAGGTCGACGACGCCGCCACTGTTGAGCGTGATGAGGTTGCTGCTGTCCGTGACGCCGTTGGTCGGCGTGAACGTCGCGGTCCAGGTGATGCCGCCGTCGCTGCTGCTCAACCCCGAGAGCACGCCGTTGGCCACCGTCAGGTCGGCGCTGGTGAACGCCGTCACGGCCTCGTTGAAGGTGATGGTCACCAGTGAGGTCTCGCCGGCGGCAATGGCGGTGTCCGCCACGACGATGCTCGCGGTGGGGCGTACCGTGTCGACCGCGTAGTTGTTGGAATCGGTGGTGCCCACGCCGGCGTTACCCGCGCCGTTGATCAAGCCGGTATTGTCCAGGGTGATGACGTTGCTGGTATCGGAAATGCTGGCGCTCGGGGTGAACGTGGCCGTCCAGGTGACGCCGCCGTCGGTGCTGCCCAGGGTGCTGAGCGTACCGTTGCTGATGGTCAGGTCCGAATTGTCGAACCCGCTGACCGCCGAGTTGAAGGTCACGGTGACCAACGACGTCTCGCCGATGCTCAACGTGGTGTCGGCAATCACAATGGTCGCCGTCGGCACGTTGGTGTCGACCTGGTAGTTGTTGGAGTTGGTGGTGCCAGTACCGGTGTTGCCTGCGACATCACTGATGCCGGTGTTATTGAGCGTAATGACGTTGGACATGTCACTGACCCCGAGGGCCGGCGTGAAGGTCGCAGTCCAGGTGATGCCGCCATCGCTGCTGCTGACCGCGCTCAATGTGCCGTTGGCCACGCTCAGGTCCGAATTGTCGAAACCACTGACCGCCTCCGAGAACGTAATGGTCACCAGCGAGGTTTCGCCGACGCTCAGCGCCGTATCGGCGACTACGATGGTGGCGGTCGGGCGCAGTGTGTCGACGGCGTAGTTGTTGGAATCGGTGGTGCCGCTGCCGGTATTACCTGCCCCGTCGACAATCCCGGTGTTATTGAGGGTGATCAGGTTGGTGGTGTCGCTGACGCCTGCCGATGGCGTGAAGGTTGCGGTGTAGGTGATGTTGTCGCTGGTGCTCAGGCCGCTCAGGCTGCCGTTGGTGACACTCAGGTCGGCCAGGGTGAAACCGGTCACCGCCTCGCTGAAGGTGATCGTCACCACCGATGTTTCGCCAACCGCAATGGCCGTGTCGGCGACCACGATGGTGGCGGTGGGGCGCTGGGTGTCGATGGCGTAGTTGTTGGAGTCGGTGGTGCCGCTGCCGGCGTTGCCCGCCGCGTCAGTCACACCGGTGTTGTCCAGGGTGATGACGTTGCTGCTGTCGCTGAGACTGGCACTGGGGGTGAGTGTCCCGGTCCAGGTAATACCGCCGTCGCCACTGCTCAGGCCGGTGACAGTGCCGTTGGCGACCGTCAGATCGGCGGCGGTAAAGCCTGTTACCGCTTCGTTGAACGTGATGGTGACCAGCGAGGTTTCGCCGACGCTCAACGCGGTGTCGGCCACCACGATGCTGGCGGTGGGACGCTGGGTGTCGACCGCATAGTTGTTGGAGCTGGTGGTGCCGCTGCCGGCGTTACCGGCTGCGTCCGCCACTCCGGTGTTGGCCAGGACGATCAGGTTGGTGGCATCGGTGATGCTGGCGCTCGGCGTGAGCGTGGCGGTCCAGGTGATACCGCCGTCACCGCTGCTCAGCCCACTCAAGGAGCCGTTGGCGACGGCCATATCGGCCAGGGTGAAACCGGTGACGGCCTCGCTGAAGGTGATGGTGACCAGGGACGTTTCACCGATGTTCAGCGCGGTATCGGCCACCACGATGGTGGCGGTTGGGCGTTGCGTGTCGATGGCGTAGTTGTTGGAGTTGGTCGTGCCCACGCCGGCGTTGCCGTTGAGGTCCGCCACGCCGGTGTTGTTCAGGACAATCAGATTGGAGGTGTCGGTGACCGTCGCATCCGGCGTCAGCGTGGCGGTCCAGGTGATGCCACCGTCACTGGTGCTCAGACCGCTGATCGAGCCGTTGGCGACGGTCAGGTCGGCACTGGTGAAACCGCTCACGGCTTCGCTGAAGGTGATGGTCACTGCGCTCGTCTCGCCGATCCTGAGGGCGGTGTCGTTGACCACGATGGACGCCGTGGGCGCCACGGTATCGTTGACGATGTAGTTGTTGGAGTTGGTCGTGCCCACGCCGGCGTTGCCGGCCAGGTCGGCAACGCGGCGTTGTTCAGGGTGATGATGTTGGTGGTGTCGGCGATGTTGCTGGCCGCAGTCAACGTGCCGGTCCAGGTGATGCCGCCGTCGCCACTGGTCAAGGTGCCGACAGTGCCGTTCTGCACCGTCAGGTCCGCCGCAGTGAGGCCCGTTACGGCTTCGGAGAAGGTGATGGTCACCGTCGAGGTGCCGCCGGAGTTCAGGTTGGTATTGGCCACCACGACGGTCGCGGTGGGCGGCGTCTCGTCCGGCACATAGTTGGTATTGATGGTGCCGCCATCGCCGTAGACGTTGGCCACCGAGGCCGGCGAAACACCCGCCGCGCCCGCACTGGTCCCCCCCACACCACTTCCGCCAATGTTGCCGGCCAGTGCCGCGAAGTTGGCGGCGGTGATCAGGATCGAGCCTTTGTTCCAGATGGCGCCGACCCCGACACCGCCCGCACCGCCTGCCTGGAGATAGCTGCCGCCGGCTCCACCACCGCCACCGCCACCGCCCGCGCCGACATTGTTGGAGATGGTCGAGTTACCGATGATCCGCAGGGTCGCGCCGGTGTCGTTGTAGATCCCGCCCACCGCGCCGCCGCCGTCGCCACCGAAGTTGTCGTACCCGTCCCCCCCACCGCCACCGCCGATGGACAAGCCGCCACTGCTGGCCGTACCCCCGGCCGAGCCGGTGCTGTAACCCGGATACGCCGCACCGCCCGCGCACCCGTGGTGGAACCGCCACGCCCGCCGATATTGAAGAAGCCGCCGCCCGCGCCGCCCTGCCCCGCGGTGCCATTGCTGCCCGTGGAGTTGAGCGTATCGCCGCCCTTGCCACCGGTACCACCGGTGATCGCGCCGCCACCACCACCGCCGCCACCGGCGTATTGCGGCGTTACACCGCCGCCGCCACCACCGCCGGAAGCGGCGTTGGCGGTCACGGTGACGTTTCTCAGGGTCAAGGTGCCTGCGTTGTAGATGCCGCCGCCCTTGGACACCAGCGCATCGTCGCCGCCATTACCGCCATTGCCGGCCGTCATGCCCCGGGTAATCACCAGGCCATCGAGGGTAGCCGTGGTGCCGGATGTCACTTGCAGGATCTGGGTGCGGTACTGGCCGTCGAGCGTCACGTCGGCCACGTTGTCGTTATTGAGGTCACCGTCGATGGTGACGTTTTTGTTGACCAACAGCACCTGGGTCAGGGCAACGGTCATGGAGCTACTGAACGTGACAATGTCGCCGTTCTGCGCGGACGACAGCGCCGCACGCAAGGAACCGACGCCGGAGTTGAGGTTGTTGGTGGCGGTCCAGGTGGCCAGGCCCCATTGGTATTCACTCATGGCGCTGGCGGACAGCACGTTGGCGCTTTCGATGTTGCCGGTAGCGATTTCCAGGTCCCAGTCGCCGCCCAGGCCGGTGCGGTCGTTGGATGCGGCCACGTCGCGGCCGGTCAATTGCGCCAATGAATCGACCAGGCTCAGGCCACGCTCGCCTTCGGCGGTGTAGCAGCCATAAATCAGGATATCGCCGCCCACGTTCATGTCCTGGCCGATCTGCGCCAATATCTCGCTGCGGGCCTGGACGTTATCCGCCGACAGGTAACTGTTACCCAGCCACAGATCGCCGGCATTGCCGTGGGCGATGATCTGCACCGAACTCACGCCCTGGTGGCTGTCCAGGTAATCGGCGATCTGCTGCAAACCGTCCTTGCTCGCCTCCAGTTGCACCACCTGGGTACCGGGCGCCACACCTTCAAGCAGGCTCGCGGAATCCTTGACCCGGGAATCGACGAACAACACGCTCTTGCCCGGCACCGCCGCCTGGGTCGCATCGACCTGGCCCTGGGGCGCGTGTGTGTCTGCCGGCTGGTCGGCGGTGGGAGGCTTGGCCGCCTCGGCCGTGGGATGGGCATCCGGCTGCGCGGCATCGGCCACGGTGGCCGCGACCGCGCCGTCGAACAGCATTCGCGGCTCCAGGCACATGATCATTGGCGATGCCAGGGCGTGCGCGCCCTCGGTTACCCGCGATTTGCCTTTGCTCCACCACATGACGATCACCCGGACTCGAACGACTTGAATACGCAAAAAAGGAAAAGCCGCAATCAGCTGATCGCGGCGTCGGTTTTCATACGAATGACATTGGCCGCACTGGCAGACCCATCGCGCCAGAACGACAACGCGGCGTACTTCTCAAACAAGTCCGGCGGCAACAGCGTGCGCCGTGCCTGTGGCGCGACCTTGGGCTTGACCTTGTGCAGGCCGGCCAGTCCCAGGGCCTGGTCGAAGAGCGGCGCGTCGTAGGTCAGGTGGTTGAAGTCATGTTCAAACCAGGGCTCGCCGATGAAGTCGTACACCAGCCGCATCACCCGCTCCGGGGCCTGGCTCAACAAGTCGTAATCGACGACCAGCAACGATTCGGCGTTCTCGCCGTAATACGCCTCTTTGAGCGCGGTCCAGGCAAAGCCCACCAGGCGATTGCGCTGGGCCAGGGTTTCGCAGCGGCTGTAGACGGTGTTGCGCTCGTCATCGTCGTTGAACAGTTTGGTGTTCTCGAACGGGTTGGCGCGGTACAGGCGTTCAAGGCTGTCCAGCACCAGGCCACGTTGCGCACACAGGCGATCACTTTGGCCTGGGGGAACAGGTCATGCAGCGCTGGCATGCGCGCGCACCATTGACGGTTGGTATCGAACACCACGGGGGTGGACGCCTTGTCGGCGTAGTAGGCGTCGAACAACCCGCGCAGCAGACGGCGGCGGGTGCCGGCGTCGATCACCGAGCCGAACTCGCTGCCCGCGCTGCATTGCGCCAGCACCCCGTTGAACAAGGGGCTCACTGGGCTGCTCATGCCGGCGTGAAAACGCGGGTTCTGCAGGAGAATCGCAGAGAGCAAGGTCGAACCGGAACGCGGCAGTCCGGAGATAAAGTGATACTGCAATCCATTCACCACTTTGTAGGACAAAAATCCGTTTTGTGATGCAAGCGTAGCTGAGGATTGCAATCTCAACTAGTGGTTAATTGCCACTATTTTGATATGCCTGTAATGCCAAACGGAGATTAGGGACAAGCTACCGCCTGGGCGGTATCCGGGCCGCGGCACAGCGCATATAAACGCGCCCTGGCGCCACCGCCGTCCTGTTGGGTGATCAGGCGCCAACCTGCGGGCAAGGGCGCAAATTCGTCCGGCCCGTCGTCGCTGCTGATCAGCCAGACGCGTCGGGTATCGGCCGGTAATGCCGACAAACGGTCGAGGTAAATGCGCCCGCCGTCCTGGTCCACCAGGGTGCCAAAGCCATAGGCATTCGGTCGGGTCGGCGTGCCGTCGGGTTTGGGCGGGGTATAGAGCTGCAGCTGCGCGTCGGTCTGGTCGTAATACACGTAGCTGAGATACCACATCATGTCGCTGAGGACGATGCGGTCGTCTTCCTGGTAGTTGCGATTGACGAACTCCACCGGCACGTTGAACTGATCGTGCTCAGCCACTGCGAAGTTATTCTTCAGCCCCACCAGTTCCACACCGACCAACAGCACGAACAACGCCGCCCCGAGCCACACCAGGCGTGAGGGCAGACGATCGATTGCCACCGCCACCAGCATCGGCAATGCCAGGGCGTATACGGTGAGGTAGCGCTCGATAAATACTGGCGAGATAAACGACACCCCATACACCAGCAACAGCGGCAGCAGAAAAAACAGCGCCAACAGCACCGCAGGGCGATCAGGCTCGCGGTCACGCCAGGCGGTAACGCCCACCACCGCTATCAACAGCAGTGGGAACAGCCAGAACAGCGGCCGCCAGAGGTCCAGGCCTTCGTCCTGGAGCACAAACTGCCAGATCATCGATGGCACCGAGAACAGGTCGACCGGCGCTTCCCAGCCAATATCGCCGCCGACCTTGAGTTGATCGACATGCTGCACCAGGTCCAGCAGGTTCGGCAGCCAGGGCAGATAAAGCAGCACGATGGCGACGTTAGCCAGCCACCAACTACGGCTTAAGATCAGGCGTTGGCCCGCTGGTTGCGACGTGCACAACACGCCCAGCCAGGCCCAGTGCACCAGTACGCACAGGGCGGTGAAGTAGTGGGTGTAGAAACCCGCGCACATGAGCAGCACATACATCGCCGGATAGCGCGTGCGGCCAGGTTGGCGCACCCAGTACACCAGTGCCAGCGTAGCGCCCAGCAGCCACACCCCCAACAGGGCATACATGCGCACTTCCTGGCTGTAACGCACCGCCGTGGGCATCAACGCCAGCAATATGCCTGCGAGGACGGCCGCACGTTGGTTCGACAGCTGCCGGGTGAGCCATATACCCAGGCCCACGACCGTCACGCCAGGGATCGCGCTCATGCTGCGGATCGACCAGATTGTGTCGCCAAACAACTCGATCCAGCCACGCAGCATGAAAAAATAAAGCGGTGGGTGCACATCGTGGGCGGCGTGAAACCACAGGTCGTCCAAGGCGTATTCGCTGAGCAATAGGCTGGAGCCTTCGTCGCCCCAGATCGCCGCAGCGGTCAGACCATAAAAACGCAGGGCCATGGCCAACCCGAGGATCGGCAACCACCACAGCCGGCTGAGCCAGCCGGCACCGGCCCAGGCACCGTAGAGCGCGGCAACGGCGCTTGCCTTTTGGTTTTGTTCTAACACAGACCGTCGCACCTCAAATTCCTCAACAACCGTACAGGCGCAAACACGCGCCACTCCAGGTCAAACGGGCTATCTGCGCTTGCTGTTGCGCAGGGTTCGGGCAGCGCGCCAAACCTGCGTCTACGCTCTGCAATGACGCCCCCCCTGGTGCGTCACACTCTATAGAGCCTCTACAAGGATGAACGATCCATGGAAGTATTCATCGGCACTATCCAACCCTTTGCGTTTAATTTTGCTCCTCGGGAGTGGGCCTTGTGCGCCGGTCAAACCCTCCCCCTCAGCCAATACCAGGCGCTGTTCGCCCTGATCGGCGTCAACTACGGCGGCAACGGCTCGACGACTTTCATGCTGCCCAACCTGCAAGGTCGCCTGCCGGTCGGCCAAGGTAACGGCCTTGGCTTGACGCCGCGTGTTATCGGCGAAGTCTCCGGCACCGAGAGCGTCACTGCCACACTGGCCAACCTCCCCGCCCACACCCATGGCAGCACAGCGCTCAAGGCCAGCACCTCGGTGCAACTGGCCAACGCTGCCAGCAACCCGGCGAACGCGCCCACCGCCACCAACTCGTTTATCGGCGCGTCCGGTACCGGGCCAGGCAGTGCCACCATTTACTCGGACCAACAGGGCACCAACCCGGTGCCGCTCCAAGGTGTGAGCACCACCTTGACCGGCACCATTGACCCCGCCGGCCAAGGCCAGCCCATGGGGAGTATGAACCCCTTTCTGGTCGTCAACTTCAGCATTGCCCTGAACGGCATCTTTCCGTCACGCGAGTGATGTCACCCCTTGGCCGAGGCTTGAATGCCTCGGCGCTTTTGAAGCGGAGCCATGCTTATGTTGAACCTGGTCACCTCTGAACATTTTCGCCCGTTGCTGGCAGGCAGCAGCACGCTTTACCTGCCGGATGGCTCGGCGCTGTCGATTCAGATCGAACGTGTACGCGAGGCGCCCCAAGCGACTTTGCCGCACAACCCACGCGGGGCTTTCAGCGTCTTGTTCAGCAGCCTTGGCCCTACCGATTTCGTGGACGGTCTATGCTGCCTGCCGCTGCCGGACGTATGCCTGGAACAGGTGTTCGTGTCCCGCGAGCCCGCCATGGGCCGAGATGCCGAACGCGGCTATTTCTGCATCGTGTTCAACTGAGACGGGTACCACACCAGCCGTTGCGCGGCAGGGGTCTCTTCCTCCACCCGAAACCCCAGCGCCAGGTAATGCTGGCGCGCGTGGGGGTTGCTCGCCCATACCACCGTGGCCACCGGGCAAAACACCTGGCTGGCGGCCTGCTGCACGCCTTGCAACACCGCTCGGCCAAACCCCTGGCCGCGAGCGGCCGGAATAAACGCCAGGTACAGCACCCGGATCTCGTTAGGCCCGAAGTCGGCACTCAACGCGCCGATGGGCGTGCCCAGTTTCTCGACCACGTAATGTAGCGCGCCGGGAAAGTGCTCATCCATGCCCTTTTCCTGGATCTGGAATTGCTGGGCGATCACCTCCTCCACCAGGGCCTGTTCGCTATCGATCCATTGCAGATCGGCCCGCGCCGAGCGGTAAAGCCCCTGTAGGAACGGCCCATCGGTACTGCGCGACGGGCGCACCACCAGGCCCTGCGCCAAAGCGCCATCCTTGTTCAGCATCGTGTTCAACTCCTGTCAGAAACCGCTTTCCCGGACGCCCAGCGCTGCCGCTCGTCGCCAAGCCACACCCAGCACTGATTCGCTGCGCCCTTGCAACACCACCACCCCGCGCAACGGCTGATGGGGCGTAGGGATTGATTGCACAGTTGTGAACCGAGCGCCGTATTGCGCCTGGACCGGTGCCGGACGCTGGTTTGCATCGCGGCGCACGGCAATCGGTCGTGGTGATCGGAGGTCAGGGCTTCTTGATCGAGATAGGCCACGCCGTTGGCATCGATGTCCGTCAACGCCACGGCAATCGCGGCGTGCATCGGGTCATCGGCGATAAACCGCCCGGTGGCCCCCGGCAGCACGCGCCACAACTCGGCCTCGGCCAGATAACCGCGCAAGCGTGCGCCGTCCTCGACCACTTGCGCCAGCGCGTCCTTGGGCGACAACCAGCGGCCTGTGCTCAGTTGCGGCAGCACGTCACGCACGGTCCCGGCATGGGGCGCACGCAACAACAGGCGCTCGCGCTGGGCGGCCAAGCCTCGGTATTCAGCCAGGGCCTGGGACAATCGCTGGTCATTGATGCCGGCATCCGCCGCCGTTTCGCTGCGCCCGGCCTGGCGACGCATCTGCAACTGCAGGATCTCGACTTCGCGGCGCACGATGCTCTGCCGGGCGTCCAGGTCAGGGGACTCCAGTTCGACCAACACCTGGCCCTGCGTCACCACTTGCCCGTCCACCACGTTCAATGCCTTGACGCGTGCCGCCACCGGCGCATGCAACGCACTGGCGCGCCCCGCTTCGAGCATCGTCGGCAGCTCCACCGCACTGCGCCAGGGCACCACCAGCGCAAGCACTATCAGCAGCAACCCGAGGCCCGTGAGCACCACCCTCGGCGTATGGGCCCGGCTGCGTCGGCTCCACCATTCGCGCCACTCCTTGATCACCGGCAGGCAGATGAACCACACCAACTCCACCAGCATCAGAAAGATCCCGAGCAGTTTGAAAAACAGGTGATACACCGCCAACGCGATCCCCAGAAACAGCGCCGCACGCCACAGCCACGCCAAGTAGCCCCACCACAGGAGACGTCGCTGCATTGTCGGCGACCAGGTTTCCGGCGCCGGTTCGCCATAGCCGAACAACCACTCACGCAAACGCCAGCGGCAGAGGGCGAAGGCACGGCCTTGCAGGTTATCCACGCCCCACAGATCGCTGATCAGAAAGTAACCATCAAAGCGCATGAACGGGTTCAGGTTGATCGCCAGGGTGGTCAGCCACGTGGCGCTGGCCAGCATGAACGCTGCGGTGCGCGCCGGCCGTCCGGCAACAGCGACCAGGCCAGCAGCGCAACGCAGGCGAGCAGCAATTCAGCCATTACGCCGCCGGCGCCAATCAGCAGCCGCGAGCGGCGGTCATTCACCCGCCAGGCGTCGCTGACATCGGTGTAGAACATGGGCAGCAACACCATGAACGCCACACCCATGCTCTGCACCCGGCACCCGGCACGCTTGGCCATGAAGGCATGACCGAACTCATGGCACAGTTTGGCGAAAAACAGCGCCACCCCGAACGCCAAGGCACCACCCAGGCTGAACAGATGTGGAAAGGTCGCCAAAAAACGCTGCCAGTCCCGCGCGACCAGAAACACCCCCAGGCCCAGAATCATGGGCAACCCGTAGCGCAACAAACCCGGTCCAAACCGCGCCAGCCACGGCCAAGCCCGGTTGAGGAAAGCGTCTGGGCGCCACAGTGGAATGCGAAAGAACAGGTATTGATGCAGCAGTACTTGCCACAGGCTTTGCTTCTGGGCGGCGGCTTTATACAGGTAGCTGGCCCGTTGTTCCGGGTCCAGCGCGGCGATCAGGTCGTGGGTGCGTAGAAAACTCAACAGCTCATCCACTTCGCTGTCGCCCAGCGGCAAGCCCGGCTCGCGGTTGGCAGCCTGCAGGACTTTTTGCACATCGCCCAACGACCAGTGGCGCAACAGCCGAATGGCGGTGGCGCCAAGTTTGAAGTAACGCCCGCGCACCGGGTCGGCCAGGGTCCAGCGCGGCGAACCGTCCAGGGCGACACCAGCGCTGGACAGTTGCAGGTCGTCGCGCAATCTGGGCAAGCCCATCAAAGCCCCACGCTCTGGCGCAGGCCCGCCAGCGGTCGACGCAACAGGTACAGCGCCAGCGGCGCACGCTCGCCAAAGATCTTCGCGGTACCGCGCAGGCCGATACGCGGCGGCGCGTCATCGAACTGCGCGTCCAAGCGATAGGCCAATTGCCCTCCCGGCGTGGGTTGGGCCTCGTAGGCGGCGCGTTGCAGGGTGGCGAGGTGGCGTTGCAACGGGTCGCTGTCAAGAAAGAGTGCGACTTGGGCGTTCGGTGCCAGGGCAATCGCATCGCCCACCGCCAGCTCGATGCGCAGCTCAGCCTGGCCGGGGTCGGCGATCTGCAACAGGCGCTCGCCGGTCTGCACCGGTTTGCCGAGCCAGCGCTCGGGATCGGCGAAGACGGCGATACCGTCACGCTCGGCGCGCACTTCGCTGCGCTTGAGCAGCTCACGGGCGTAATCGCGTTCGGCGCGTTTTTGTTCGACGCGCGCGGCCAGCAAGTCGATGCGCGAATTGGACTCGGCGTCGGCAAACGCCCGCTGGGCATTGGCCTTGAGTTCGGCTTCGGCCACGCCCAACGCACGCGCAGCCACGTCGGCCTGGGCCGTGAGGGTGGTGCTTTCAAAGCGCAGCAGCACGTCACCGCGCTTGACGGGTTGGTTGGGTTTGACCAGAAATTGCGCAATCACACCGTCCAACGGTGCCGCCACCACTTGCCCAGCCAGCGGCACCACCTCGGCAGGCGCCAGCACCGACTGGCGCACGGGGATCAACAGCAACAGCAGCAACGCGACCACCACCAGGGCCTGTCGCTTACGGGTCAGGCGCAACCGCCAAGGCTGACGGGGTTGCAGCGCGAGCCAGGCATGACTGTAAGTGTCACCCAGTTGCGCCAGCAGCACCTGCTCGGCGGGGTTCCACGGAGTATCCCGTGCCAGCCACAAACCGCCGAATACTCGGTCTTGAGGGCCGATGAACGGTAACCAGAACACATGCCCGGCAGACAAACTCAGCCAGTCGGCCTGCACCTGTGCGCTCATTAGCTCGACAGGCACCACACGGGCGGTCTCGCCCAGCGCCTGCTTGTGCAATTGCGCCACCGCCTGCTCGACGAACGCCACAAACGGCGCGTTCGGATCGACGCTACTCACAGCGGTCACCGCCTGCACCTTGCCGGCGATCAACAGCGCCGCGTGGCGGTAGCCAAACAGCGGCTGACCATCATTGACCAGGCTGTAGGCCAGTTGCTCGGTGCTGCGTGCGGTGCGGGTCTGACGTTCAAGCTCGAGAAACTGGGCAAACACCCGCTCGGTATGGCCTGGCATCGGTGCGTTCATTGCAGTTGCGCGAAGTGGGCGGTGCCGCTCATGCCGGCCATCAGCCCGGTTGCATTGGACACCGTGGCCACCAACAACAGCGTCTGGCTGCCCTCGTCAATGCGTGCGCCCAGGCGTTTGACGGTGGCGCTGAACGCTTGGCCGGTTTCATCGGGGGTGAAGTTGAACGTCTGCCCGGGCTTGAGCCTACTCATCCAGCGCGACGGCACCAGCAAGTGGATCTCCAGGCTGCGGTTGTCGACGATTTCCAGCAAGGGCGAGCCCGCCGAGACGCTTTCATAGCGTTGCACTTTGCGCTGCACCACTTGGCCGTCATACGGCGCCAGCACGCTGCAACGCTTGATCTGCACCTGATAGACCTGGGACTGTGCCTGGGTTTCGGTGAGTTTGGCTTCAGCGCGTGCCACTTCGAAGCGACCGACGGAATTGAGCGCCGCCAGTTGCTTATTGTGGGCCAGTTCTTCACCGGCGCCGCGACTGGCCGCCGACGCTGCATTGAGTTGGGCCTGATAGGCCGAACAGTCGAAACGCGCCAGGGTGTCGCCCTTCTTGAATGACTCACCCTCGCTGAACGGCAGATCGACAATGCGCCCGGACAACTCACTGGCCAGCATCGCCTGGTCGCGAGCGCGCAACACACCACGCGCCTCGCTGCCGGTGCTCACGGCGGCCGTAGCCGGATGATCCAGTAACGGGTCATCCGCCATCACCATCGGCACTGCGCCCATCAGGCAGGAAAAACTCAATACCCATCCATGCAACGACTTCATACAAATCTCTCCCTGATCATCAGCGCAGTCTAGGGCAGCGAGGTTAAATTGCCACCAATCGAAGCGGACAAATCTGTGATTTGTGTAGGCCTTCACCATAGCCAACATCGGATCAGGCTACTATTGGCGTCCTCCAAGGACTCAGGATCAAGGACACGTCATGCGCATCGGTTTTCTGTCACCCCTGGCACTGGCCCTGCTGGCCAGTCTTTCCCTGCCGGCCCAGGCCAGTTCCGACGATTCGTGCTACCCGGATTGGCGGGTGTCACGTGACAGCCTCGATCCCTGCAACAACCTGCCGTTCCTGAGCCCTGGCAACGACAGCCGGGCCAACCTGCGCCTATTGCTGGCCGACAAAAAAGCCGAGCCGCTGACGCCTAGGGCATTGAGCGAAGACGATCTGTCCCAGGGTTTTGGCCCGGTGCCATTTGCGGTGTATCGCCTGATACCCGCCTCAAGCGCAGAGACGGAGGCCGACTCGGACCAATCGCCCACCGCCGAGTTGGACACCTTGCTGACCGGTCTGGGGATCAAGCGCGAGGACTATAAAACCGCCGGTGCAGCCTTCGTCGATGGTGAAGGCAGCCGCTGCCGCAGCAACGACGATGACAGCGCCACCGCATTTACCCGCCAAGTGATCAACGCCGACATGCCGAGCACCGAGCGCACGGCGCTGGTGAAGGCGCGTCTGCAATTGCTCACCACCTGCGACTGGGATGGCCAGGTGGTGAGTGATCCCATCGAGTCCGCCCACGGCCTGCTCTTTCGCACTTATCTGCAAGCCGCCGCTGACTTCTACAGTGGCCGCTTCAGTGACGCCGAACGCGGATTCGCCGCCGCCAACCTGTCGACGGTCCCTTGGCTGAAGGAAACCGCGCTGTACATGACGGCGCGCACGTCACTCAACCAGGCCCAGGCCGAGGCCTTCGATGAGTACGGCATGCCGCAGCTTGAGCATGTGGATAAGTCCGCCCTGAGCCAGGCCGAAGCCGGGTTTCTGAGTTACCTGAACACTTATCCACAAGGTGATTACGCGACGTCGGCCCACGGACTGCTGCGCCGCGTGCATTGGCTGGCGAACGACAATGACAAACTGGCTGAAGACTTCGCCTGGCAGTTGACCCAGGCCACCGAGGCCCAGCGCAATGTGTCGGTGGACGAACTGGTGGAAGAAGCCGACCTCAAGCTGCTGATGGTCAACAGCGCCAACCTCAAGGAGCCGCTGCTGCAAACGGTCACCGACCTGATGCTGATGCGCGCCAACACCCCGCCACGCCTGACCCGCGAAGCCCTTGACCAGCAGAAAGGCACATTTGCCAACGCGCCCGCGCTGTACGACTACCTGCAAGCGGCTTTTGCGCTGTATGTCGAGCATCAACCCGACGCGGCGCTGAAGCACCTGCCCCAGGACGTGCCGTCGAACCTGGACTACTTCGCCTTCAGCCAACACACCCTGCGTGCGTTGGCCCTGGAGGACAAAAAGGATTGGAAAGGCGCCGAAGCCCTGTGGCTGAAACTGCTCGACCAGGCCAAATTGCCGCTGCAACGCGACCAACTGGAACTGGCCCTGGCCATGAACTACGAGCGCAGCGGCCAACTGGCCAAGGTGTTCACCAGCGACTCGCCGATCAGCGCCACGCAGGTGCGCTACATCCTGCTGCGCACCGTCGCCGGGCCTGAGCTGCTGCGCCAACAGATCGCCCAGGCCAGCGACCCGCTGGAGCGCCAGACCGCGCAGTTCGTGCTGCTTTATAAAGACCTGTTGCGCGGCCAGTACGCCACCTTCGCCGACGACCTCAAGCAACTGCCCGCCTCGCCCCCTGAGGACAAATTGGGCACCAGCCTGGGTTATGTCTACAGCGGCAACCAGACCTTGAAGCTGTTCCAGTGGAACGGTGACAAAGCCGAATCCGGCTACACCTGCCCAAGCATCGCGCAAACCGCAGCGGCGTTGCAGGCCGACGCGAAAAACCCGCAAGCGCTGAACTGCTTCGGCGAATTCATCCTGCGCAACAACCTGGACGGCATGCCCCTGGAACAGGCTCGCGCCGCCGGTAGCCTGGGCAGCAGCGCGTCGGACTTCAAGGGCGAAACCTTCTCGCGCCTCGACGGTTACAAGCAGGTGATCGCCAACGCCAAGGCGTCGAAGAATGACAAGGCCTACGCGCTGTTCCGCGCCATCAACTGCTACGCGCCGGCCGGCTATAACAGCTGCGGCGGCCAGGACGTTGAACCGGCGGTGCGCAAAGCCTGGTTCCGCCAACTCAAGACCGGCTTTGGCGACACCCAGTGGGGCAAATCCCTGCAGTACTACTGGTGAAACACCTGTGGCTAGGCTTGCTGCTGCTGGCAAGCCCGGCCTTCGCGGCCGTCGACGCTCGCGACTATGACGCCTTCTGGCTGTGGAGCGGCGTCACGCCCCAGCCGGTACTCAAACAGGCCAAGACCCTGTACATCCTCCAGGGCCAGATCAACTCAACCCGCCGCGCGCCCCAGCGCGGCGTGCAATTTATCGCCCAGGGCATCAGCGTGCCGCGCATCACCCAAGGCGAAGTCTGGGTGGTCTACCGCGCCCACACCCTGCACTGGCCGGAACGCGTCTACACCCAACTGCTCGGCCAGGTGCAACGCTGGCGCGACGCGGGCAACCCGGTGGTCGGCATCCAGATCGACTTCGACGCCCGCACCCAATACCTGCACGAATACGCCGCCTTCCTGCGCGACCTGCGCCAACGCTTGCCCTCCGACCTGCGCCTGAGTATCACCGGCCTGATGGACTGGAGCAGCAACGCCGACCCAGCCGCCATCGCCCAGCTCAAGGGCGTGGTGGATGAAGTGGTGGTGCAGACTTATCAAGGGCGCCAGAGCATCCCGGATTACGCGGCGTATTTGCCACGGATGAACCGCATGGGGCTGCCGTTCAAGATCGGTTTGATTCAGGGTGGCGAGTGGGAGGAGCCGGGGTATTTGCAGGGGAGTGAGTGGTTTCGGGGGTATGTGGTGTTTTTGCAGAATCACTGATCATCCTTGACATCGGTATTGAAGCCGTGCAAGAAAGTGTCCTCTGTCCGCGGACAGAGGACACTTAAGTTTGGAGCCCCATGAAAAGTCAAGACGTACTTATCTTGTTCAAACTCATAAGCCTGGAATTGCAGGCCAGGGGGGAGCGCGTGAAAAAACGCGAGTTCTCCGTGATGCAAGATTCGGAAGGGGCGGTCATTTCGACCATCAAGCAATTTTTTGAAAATGAAAACGACATACAAGCCGTTCAGCTTTCTGATCTCGAAGACTGGCGCGGCTGGGACGAGAGCGAGCCTGCCGAACAGGACAATCAACAAAGCTACTCTGTAAGAGCCCTCGCATCGGCATTGGGACTGAGCAAAACAGAGGTATCTTCATCTTTAAGCCGGTGCCGCGAAATTGGGTTGGTGTTTACGGACAATAACGACGGTTCGCCCCTCGTCAGAAAAAAAGCACTGCTTGATCTCGTCACTTACAGCATTCGTTATATTTTTCCGGTGAAGCCAGGCCCCATCGTTCGGGGCATTCCGACCGCCTTTGCGGCCCCCATCCTGGCGGGGAAGGTCATCAGCGGCGGCGAATTAATCCCCGTCTGGCCGGACGCCTACGGCAAAAGCAAAGGCCAGGAAATCACGCCCTTGTACAAGACGGTGCCAGGAGCGGTAAAAAAGGATGAGCTTCTTTACCATTTCCTGGCCCTCGTTGATGCCATCCGCATAGGAGGCCCCCGCGAAGCCAAAGTGGCCGACGCCATGCTGAGGGAGTGGATTCTGTGAACTACGCCCGGGCAATGATGCTGCAAATGCTTGAGGAAGTCGCCGATGCGCTGGGGGCGGAGCTGCGGCGGCAAGTGGCTTTCGTGGGTGGATGCACGACAGTTCTGCTGATCACCGACGAATACACTCAGGAGTCCATTCGTGGCACCGATGACGTGGACTTAGTCATCCACCTGACAAGCACCGCAGCCTGGTACCGACTGGAGGAAACTCTCAAGACCAAGGGATTCAAAAACACAGGCCAGGATACGGTTACATGTCGCTTGCGCTTGGGTGAATTGAAAGTCGACTTCATGCCCACCGATGAGAAAGTACTGGGTTTCTCTAATACTTGGTTTGTCGGTGGACTGGAAAACGCCATTGATTATGCGTTGCCCAATGGCACCCGCATCAAAGTATTTGCCGCCCCCTGGTTTCTCGCCGCAAAACTACAGGCGTATCAAGGAAGGGGTAACGGCGACGTCCTGATGTCCAACGACATTGAAGACATCATTGCTTTACTGGACGGCCGGGAGGAGCTGACCGCAGAACTAGAACAGGCGCCTGTCGGACTGCAACGCTTCGTGAGCGATCAACTGTCGGCGCTGCTCAAATTGACGGCGTTTCAAGACGTAATCCAAAGCACAGCCCAAGACCCCGATCGCGAGGCCTTGATTTACAGCCGCCTCACTGCATTGATTGATGCAGGAGGGAGCGCTTGATCCTGCGCCTGAGCCTTAGCCGCAAAGGAACTCATAGAGCAGAAAACCGTGACTTCAGCGGCTGGGCGCACAATGCTGGCGCCCAGCTCTATGTCATCGCCGATGGGACGTCTAAACCCGGAAGCGGTCAACTGGCGAAAGCCATGATTCAACATGTGCTCGATGCGTTCGCCCATGCACAGCCAACTGAAGTATGTTCGCTCGATGAGGCGCTGAAGCTGACGCTCACTTCATTCAATGACGTGCACTCAAACCTATGCCCCGACTTCCCATTCGCTTCCACCAGCTACCTTGCATTGCTGGTTCTTGGACAGACCGCAATCACTATTCATGCTGGCGATTGCTGCCTGGGGCATCTGGAAAAAAATCAGCCCGTGACCTGGCTCAGCTCGCCACACTGCGGCCCCAACTGGAAAGGCGATCTGAGCCACTCGCTAATTGCCAGCAGTCCGGCCCGTAAACAACTACTCAACTGCATGAGTCATCGTAGGAGCCACGAGCCCCGCGTTCAATCGTTGCCAGTAACCCCAGATACATTATGGGTTCTGGCAACAGACGGTTTCTGGGCAGAGCTCTCACCCGAAAGCCAATTAGCCGTCATTGCCGCGCGATCTCTCGACGCCTACCCGACTGAAGACGATGTGACCTGTTTGCTGATACACATCTGAAAGGCTCACCAGTTGTAGGTCAAACTCGACACCACTGTGCGCCCTTCCCCGTAGTAACAATCCAAATCACTGGTGCATTGCGACACATAGGTCTTGTTGGTGAGGTTCTGCACGTTCATCGCCAGCTTCACGCCCTTGAGTTTCAGCGCCGAGCGGCCCAGGTCGTAGCTCAGGCTGGCGTCATAGACACTGTAGGACGGCACGGTGAAAGCACCTGCGTAATAGTCACCCAGGCTTTGACGGGCATAGCGCACGCCCAGGCCTGCGCCGAGGCCGGCCAACGGGGTGTCGCCGAGCACGGTGTAGTTGACCCACATCGAGGCGGTGAGCGGTGAGATGCCGGCCGGGTGGCGACCTTCGCGGCCGTCATTGTCCTTGGTGTACTTGACGTCGTTGCGCGAGGCCGAGGCCACCACGTCCCACGCATCGCTGAGAGAGGCCTTGGCTTCCAGCTCGACACCCCGCGAACGCATCGCGCCACTTTGGGTGCTGTAGGTGGTATCTACCGGGTTGGTGGTCAGCACGTTTTCCTGGTCCAGTTGGTAGACCGAGACCTGGACGGAACTCTTCTGGCCGGGCGGTTGGTACTTCACGCCCACTTCGTATTGGTTGCCGGTGGACGGCTCGAACGGTTTTTTATCGATACTGGTGCCGGCCAGCGGCAAGAACGATTCGGTGTAGCTGACGAAGGGCGCCACGCCGTTATCGAACAGGTAGACCAACCCGGCACGACCTGTGAAGGCTTGGTCCTTGCTGGCGAAGCGGCTGTTCTGGATCGGTTCCTTGTTCACCACATTGGCCCAGTCGTAACGACCACCGAGCACCAACGCCCATTTATCCAGTTTGATCTGATCCTGCACGTACAGGCCTGTCTGGGTGATGGTGCGGTCCCAGCGATACGGCTGACCGAAGTTCATCCGCTGGCCGTAGACCGGTTTGAACAGGTCGATGATCGGCGGGTTTCGGTCGTAAAGGCCGAGGAACTGGGAGTTGGAGTGGTAGTAATCCAGGCCGACAATCAGGGTGTGGTCCAGCGCGCCGGTGGCGAATTCGGCCTGGGCGATGCTGTCCACGCCGAACACTTTGTTGGTTTGCGACCAGTCCACGCCGAAGCGTTGCAGGTAGCGTTGGTCTTGCACGCCGGTGGCCGGGTTGGCAACGAAACGATAGCCGTGCAGCGGCGCGGTGTAGCGATCGTCGACCTCGGCGTAGCGGGCGTTTTGCTTGAGGGTCCAAGTGTCGTTGAGTCGATGGGAAAGCTCGTAGCCCAGTACGTATTGCTCGCGGTTGTACTGGTTGACACCCGGCTCGCCGATAAACAGGTCGCGCTTGATCTTGCCGTTGGGGTTGGCCCAGAGGGTGCCGGACGCCGGCAGGCCTTGGGCTTCGGGCACGCCTTTGTCTTTCTGGTACTGGGCGAAGACGGTCAGGCGGGTGTCGTCGTTGGGCTGCCAGGTAACGCTGGGGGCGATGAACTGGCGTTTGTTTTCGACGTAGTTGATCTCGTCCTGCCCATCATTGGCCAGGCCGGTCAGGCGGTAGAGAAATTGCCCCTGCTCATCCAGCGGACCACTGAGGTCGATGGCGGCGCTTTTGTGTTCGTAGGTGCCCGCTTCCAGCACCACCTGATGCACGGGGGTTTCGCTGGGCCGCTTGCTCACCATATTGACGATACCGCCCGGCTGGTTCTGCCCGTACAGCACCGACGCCGGGCCCTTGAGCACTTCAATGCGCTCCAGTGAGTAGGGTTCGATCTGCAATGCACCGCCGGTGCTGCCGCCGCCGTAGGGCAGGTGCAAACCGTCGAGGTACAGCGGCGTGGGCGAGAAACCCCGCGAGGTGGGTTCGTCAAACAATTTGACCCGGTCAGCGAAGCCGCCGGCGCTCATGCCGGGGGTGTAGAGCAGCGCCTGGGTGACGCTCTGGGCGCCACGGGCCTTGATCTCCGCCGCGGTGATCACGTTGATCGTCTGCGGGATCTCCACCAGTGCCGAATCGGTCTTGCTGCCGGATGCACTGCGCTTGGCGACAATCCCGTCCACCGGGCCCCAGGCGCTTTCCTGCCCCTGCTGACCACTGATCTGCGTGGCGCCCAACTGCAACGGGCCGCCCGCAGAACTCGCCTGCAACGACCAACTGCCCTGGGATTGCACGGCGGCCACCCCGCTGCCGGCCAGCAGTTGCTCCAATCCCGCCCCAACCGCATAACGGCCCTGCAGACCCGCAGTACGCTTGCCTTCGGTGAGCGTGGCGTCGACCGACAGCAAAATGCCCGACGCGCTGGCAAATCGATTCAGTGCCTGGTCGAGGCTACCCGCCGGAATGTTATAGGCGCGCTGCGCTTCGGCGCTTTCTTGCGCTTGAACAAAGCTCGGCACCACAGGCACCGTCGCCAAAAGGCTGACAAACAAGCCACGGCGCAGCGCGCGGGCCAAGGGTTGGACTGGGTGGTGCGGCATTGCAGGACTCCCCGTGAGATCGCTTCTTGATTGGCTTTCAAGAGGTATCCCGAGCGGGCAGCCGAAACCGACAAGCACTGATGAAAATATTTTCAGACCCGCGCCTTGATCGTCACCCAGTAGCGCGTCACCGCCTGCACCTGCACCGGCAGTGAGCGCTCCAGGGCCGCGAGGATCGCGTCGGTGTTATCCAGCGGAAACACGCCGGTGAGCAACAGCCCCGCCACCGCATGATCACAGCGCAACAGCCCAGGCCGATAGCGACTCAATTGCGCGACAAACTCGCCCAGCGGCTGGCGCTCGGCGATCAGGCGATGCTCGGTCCAACTGCTGCTATTGGCACTCAACCCAGGCAATGCGGAGCTTTGGCCGGCGTTGAACCACAGGCTATCACCGGCCTGCATCTGCACGGCGGTGCCGTGCAACGGGCTGACCCGCACGCGGCCTTCGTAAAGGTCGACGCGACTGCGTCGGGCAGTTCGCGCACGGCAAAACGGGTGCCCAGCGCTTGCACATCCCCGGCTGGGGTTTCGACGATCAGCGGGCGAGAAGGGTCGTGGCCGCTGGTCAAGAGGATCTCACCACGCACCAGGCGGATACGCCGCTCGCTGGCACTGAAGCGCAGGTCCACGGCGCTGTCGCTGTTAAGGTCCAGGCGCGTGCCGTCACTGAGGGTGACGTGGCGGATCTCGCCAGTGCGCGTGCGGTACTCGGCAAACACCGCTTGCCAGGGTTCGCTGCGCTGCACCAGAACGCCGCTGCCACCGGCCACCAGCAGCAAGCCGAGCAGCTTGAGCGCGGCGCGGCGCTGGGTGTCCGGGGTGTCGCGCAGCACCGCTTGGGCACTGTGGGTGGGTACACCGCCGAGGGTGTGCTGCAACTGCTGCAAGCGCTGCCAGGCACGCCGGTGTTCCGGGTCTGCGGCCTGCCACCGGGCAAAGGCCTGGCGTTGATCGCCTTGCAACTCACCGCCCCATTGCAGCATCAACCACTCACTGGCTTGCTCGACGATGGCCGGCGCGATGGGCGCGTCTTGTTTCATTCTTCGTAGACCACCTGGTAGCAGGCGACGATGGCGCGGGTCATGTACTTCTGCACCGAACTGACGGTGACTCCCAAGCGTTCTGCGATCTGTGCGTAGCTCAGCCCTTCGAATTGCGACAGCAGGAAGGCACGGCGCACGTTGTCGGGCATGCGGTCGAGCATGGCGTCGATCTGCATCAAGGTTTCGAGGATCAGCGCACGTGTTTCCAGGGACGGCGACTCGGGCTCGGGCAGGTGCGCGATGCTTTCCAGGTAGGCGCGCTCAATGCGCAGCCGTCGCCATTGGTCGATCACCAAGTTACGGGCAATTTGCACTAGGTAGCTGCGGCTTTCCTTGTCGCCGGGAAAGCGACCGGACACCAACAGGCGCAGGAACGTGTCCTGGGCCACGTCCGCCGCATGCTCACGATCACCCAGGCGCTTGCGCAACCAGCCTTGCAGCCAGCCGTGATGGTCGCGGTACAGGAGGTGAAGCTGTTGCTGGCCGTCAGTCGCGATGCCCATGAAACGCTCAGATAAGTTATTGAGAGCAATTATCATTACATCTTATTTCGCGACTGACAAAGCTCTTTGTTGCTCAGCGCTCGGCGGTGTGCAACGGATACACCGACTCCCAGCCCCCACCCAACGCCTTGTACAACCCCACCATGGCCAACGACACGCCGGTAGAACTTTCCACCCATTGCTCCTGGGTCGCCAGCAATGCGCTCTGCACGGTGAGCACGTTGACGAAGTCCGCCACGCCTTCGACGTACTGATGCTGTGCGGTGATCAGGGCGATCTGGTTCTGGCGCACGGCTTCGGCCAGGCTGTCGCGGCGCAGTTGACTGGCGTTGTAGCGGGTCAGTTGATCGTCGATTTCATGCCAGGCGCGCAGCACGGTTTGCTGGTAGGCCAGGGCCGCTTCCTGTTGCTGGGCTTCGCGCAGATTCACCATGCCTTGCAAGCGCCCGCCATTGAACAGCGGCAGGCTGAACTGAGGGCCGAAGGCGAAGGCGCGGGAGCCCCAGGAGCCGAAATCCGACAGCTGCATGGCCTGGGAACCGAGGCTGCCGGAGAGGGTGATACGCGGGTAGAAATCACCCTTGGCCACACCGATGTTGGCGGTGGCCGCGTGCAAACGGGCTTCGGCCTGACGGATATCCGGGCGGCGTTCGGCAAGCTGCGACGGCAGGCCGATGGCGACTTGGCGCTGGGTCTGCGGCACGGCGGCGTCCTTGGACAACTGCGCATGCAGGGCTTGGGGCGGCTCGCCCATCAGCAGGCTCAGGGCGTTGATCAACTGGTCCTGGCGTTGCTGCAAATCCGGCAGGCGCGCTTCGATGGCGGCGACTTGAGCAGCGGCTTCGGCCACGTCCAGATCAGTCGCTACGCCGTCGGCCAGGCGCAGTTGCGAGAGCTTGAGGCTGTGGCGCGCAACGTCGAGGTTTTGCTCGGTGACGGCACGGGTGTTTTGCACGCCGCGCAGTTGGATGTAGTCCTGGGCGGTCTCGGCCAGCACCGATAAGAGTACGGCGCGCCGGTCGTTTTCGGCGACTTGCAGGGTGGCGTCGGCGGCTTCGGTTTCGCGTTTGACGCGGCCCCAGAAGTCCAGCTCCCAGGAGGCGGAGAAGCCTGCGTCCCACTGGTTGAAGGCGGAACGGCCGTTTTCGCCGGACGGGTCGCTCAAGCCTTTGCCGCTATTGCGTTTGCGCTGGTAAGCCCCTGTGGCATCAACGTCAGGGTAACGCTCGGCGGTGGTCACCTGGCGCACGGCGCGGCTTTGCTCCAGGCGGCTGCTGGCCAGTTTCAGGTCGAGGTTGTCGGTGAGCGCACGGCGCGTGAGAGCCGACAGTTGTGCGTCGTGGAACACGTCCCACCAGCGCTCCTGGAGTGGGTCGCTGATGGCGCGGCTGTCGGCTTGGCGGCCTTGGGGCTCGTTCCATTGCGTCACTTGAGGGCTTTGCGGGCGCTGGAAATCCGGGCCGACGGTGCAGGCGCTCAGGCTGATCAGACTCAGGGTGAGCCAGGCAAGGCGTTTCATTGCTGCGCTACCTCACGCTGAACGGCAACAGGCTGGGTGTCGACGCTCGCCTCCACGGACATGCCGACGCGCAGGCGCTCGGTCAGCGGCTGGTTGGGTTCCAGCACAATTTTGACCGGGATGCGCTGCACCACCTTGGTGAAGTTGCCCGTGGCGTTGTCCGGTTTGACCGAGGCGAAGGTCACCCCAGTCGCGGGGGCGAGGCTCTCCAGATGACCGTTGAGCAACTCGCCGTCGAGGCTGTCGACCCGCACCTGCACGGCTTGGCCGGCATGCATGTGAGAGAGCTGGGTTTCCTGGAAGTTGGCCACCACGTAGGCCTCGGCCAACGGCACCACGGCGAGGATCTTGCTGCCCGGCGTCACATAGGCGCCGACCCGCACGGCGCGCTCGCCGACCATGCCATCGACCGGCGCCACGATGCGCGTGTAGGACAGCTGATAGCTGGCCATTTCCAGCGCGGCCTGGGCGCGCTTGAGCCCGCCTTCGGCGGCATCGCGCTGGGCGGTGAGAATCTCCACCTGCTTGCGCTCGGCCGCCAGCACCGCCGTGGCATTGGCCAGGCGTGCGGTGGCCTGGTCGATGCGGGTCTTGGCTTGCTGGGCGTTTTGCACGGTGCCGGCGCCCACGCCAGCGAGGTGGTTGTAGCGGTTCAGTTCGTGTTCGGCGAACGCCATTTCGGCGCGGTCTGCGGCGACGGTGGCCTGGGCTTGGGCGATCACCGAGCTTTGGCGCTCCAGGGTGGCGGTGGCGTTTTTCAGTTGGGCCTGGGCGACCAAGGTGTCGGCATCAGCGGCCTGGGCTGCAGCGCGAAAATCACGGTCGTCGATCAGCGCCAGCAGTTGGCCGGCCTTGACCCGCTGGTTGTCCTCCACCAGCACTTCCTTGATAAAACCCGCCACGCGCGGGGCGACCAGGGTGAAGTCAGCGGCGACGAACGCGTCGTTGGTGCTTTGGTGCTTACTGCCCCACAAGCCAGGCGCGACCAGGTACACCAGCACACCGACGGCAAATACGGTGATGACGGAGACGGCGATTTTGTCTTTGCGTTTCATGGAAAGTCCTTGTGGCTAGGTCGGTGCGCGAGGCGGAAAGATCCGCGTGGGCATCCAGAAAATCAGCAGGATCAACGCCACGGCGACGCCGCCCATGACGTAATAGAGATCCGAAGAGGTGAGCACCACGGCCTGCTCGTGCAGCCGATGGGCGAGGCCCGGCGCATCGCCGTCGGCCAGGGGCGAATTGCCCAGGCGGTCCACCAGCATGGTCGAGTGAAAGTGCAGGCGCTGGGTGGTCAACGTGTCCAACACGCCAGTGGCAACCACGGCGGAAAGGCCTTTGACGGTGTTGAACCAGGCCGAGGCAAACGGCCCGTCCTGTGGCTGAATACTGCCGGTGGACAGCATCAGCAGCGGCAACACGGCCATGGGCTGGCCGAAGATCTGCAGCAGGTACAGGCCGTAGAAATCGTCACGAATCCATTCCGAGGTGAGGTGCGCGCTGCCGATGCAGCACAGCACCAGCATGCCCAAGCCGATCCCCAGCACCCAGCGGCAATCGACCCAGCGCAGGTTGCACAGTGCGGCCACCAGCGGCAGCGCGATCAACTGCGGCAGCGCCATCAGCAGCATCACCGGCGCGGTTTGCAGCGGTCGATAACCCTGGACCTGGGCGAGGAAACTCGACGGGATGATGATCACCGAGGTCAGCACCATCAGCACGCCCGCCAGTACGATCAGGGCAAACGACAAATTGCGCAGACCGAGCATCTGCAACTTGAAAAACGGTATCGGGTGCGACCACTCATTGAGCATGAACAGCACCAGCAACACGCTGCCGCCACTCAGCAAAAAGGTGATCAGGCCCGACTCGAACCAGTCCAGGCGGTTGCCTTGCAGGATGCCGATCACCAGCATGCAGATCGCCGGGAAACCCAGCAGCAGGCCGCGCCAGTTGAACTGCTTGAAACGTTCCAGGCGCAGCGGGTCCTGAGGCAGGCCGTAGGCCACGGCGGCCATCGCCAGCAGGCACGGCCCGACGATCTGCCAGAACGCCCACTGCCAGCCGACGTATTCGGTCCACAGCGCCGCCAGCGGTGTGCCGAGGCTTGGGCCGAAGGTGGCAGTGAGCGCGTAGCCGGCCAGGCCATACAACTTGACGTTGGCCGGCAGGAAGCGCAGCGCCACAGTCATCAGCATCGGTGGCAACGCGCCACCGGCCAGGCCTTGCACGGTGCGCAGCAGCAACAGGCTTTCATAGTTCGGCGCGAACGGGCACAAGATGCCGAGCACAGTGAACAGGCCAATGGCGCAGAGGGTGAAGCGGCGCAGGGAAAACGTCACCGAGCACCAGGGCGCAAAGGCCATGGCCGCGACCGAGGTGGCAGTGTAGGCCGCGACCAGCCAGGTGCCTTCATCAAAACCGATGTACAGCGCACCACGGATATCGGCGAGGGCCACCTTGGTGACCATCTCGTTGAGGCCGGACACCAGCACCGCCAGCAACACCCCGACCAGGCCGATGATGATGCGCGGGCCGAACACGGGCGGGGTGATGGCGATGGGTCTGGCTGCGGCCGCAAGGGTGGGGGCAGCGAGGGAAGTCATGAACAGGTAACTCGGGACTAGAAATACCCGAGCAGTTTAATCAGGCGCATGCATGACAAAAAGTTACATATCGGCAGCTTATAACTGCACCACACACAATCCTGAATCCGACACAAATCTACATGTGGGAGGGG
>NZ_JADDUM010000194.1 GCF_015163715.1 Pseudomonas cyclaminis | reverse complement strand
ACCAGTCGGGGCTTTTTCAGTGGATCAAGCTACAGGTCTTACTTACCCTGCCAGCGTTTCAGCACCAGGGTGGCGTTAGTGCCACCGAAGCCGAAGCTGTTGCTCATCACGGTGTCGATCTTGGCGTTTTCAACGGTCTTGGTCAGGATCGGCATATCGGCGACGACCGGGTCGATCTCGTCGATGTTGGCCGAGCCGGCCATGAAGTTGCCTTCCATCATCAGCAGGCAGTAGATCGCTTCGTGAACGCCGGCGGCGCCCAGGGAGTGACCCGACAGGCTCTTGGTGGAGCTGATGGCCGGGGCCTTGTCGCCGAATACCGCACGCACGCCTTCCATTTCCTTGGCGTCGCCGACCGGAGTCGAAGTGCCGTGGGTGTTCAGGTAGTCGATTGGGGTATCAACGGTGGACATGGCCATCTGCATGCAACGAATGGCACCTTCGCCGCTCGGCGCAACCATGTCGTAGCCGTCGGACGTCGCGCCGTAGCCAACGATTTCCGCGTAGATCTTGGCACCACGGGCCAGGGCGTGTTCCAGCTCTTCGACCACCACCATGCCGCCGCCGCCGGCGATGACGAAACCGTCACGCTTGGCGTCGTAGGCGCGGGAGGCTTTTTCCGGGGTTTCGTTGTACTGGGTGGACAGTGCGCCCATGGCGTCGAACAGGAACGACTGGCTCCAATGTTCTTCTTCACCGCCGCCGGCGAACACGATGTCCTGCTTGCCCAGCTGGATCTGCTCGACCGCAGTACCGATGCAGTGAGCACTGGTGGCGCAGGCCGAGGAGATCGAGTAGTTGACGCCCTTGATGGCGAACGGCGTGGCCAGGCAGGCCGAAACGGTGCTGCCCATGGTCCGTGTTACACGGTACGGGCCAACGCGCTTCACGCCTTTTTCGCGCAGGATGTCCAGCGCTTCCATCTGGTTCAGGGTGGATGCGCCGCCCGAACCGGCGATCAGGCCGGTGCGTACGTTCGATACCTGGTCTTCGCTCAGGCCGGAGTCGGCAATGGCGTCTTTCATGGCCAGGTAGGCGTAGGCGGCAGCGTGGCCGACGAAGCGATAGATCTTGCGATCGATCAGCTCTTCGAGGGGCAGGTCGATGGAGCCGGAAACCTGGCTACGCAGACCCATTTCGGCATATTCCGGGTTGAAGCGGATGCCAGGGCGACTTGCACGCAGGTTAGCGGTGACGGTCTCTTTGTCATTGCCCAGGCAAGAAACGATGCCCAGACCAGTGATAACGACGCGGCGCATGCGGATAACCCTTAAAAGTTGTCAGTGGAAGTGAATACGCCGACCCGAAGGCCTTCGGCAGTATAGATCTCGCGACCGTCGACGCTCACCGAACCATCGGCGATGGCCAGGTTCAGCTTGCCCTTGAGGACGCGCTTGATCTGAATGTTGTAGGTGACTTTCTTGGCGGTCGGCAGGACCTGGCCAAAGAATTTCACTTCGCCCGAACCCAGGGCGCGGCCACGGCCCGGCAAGCCTTGCCAGCCGAGGAAGAAACCGACCAGTTGCCACATGGCATCAAGGCCCAGGCAACCTGGCATTACAGGATCGCCTTCGAAATGGCAGGCGAAGAACCACAGGTCCGGGGTGATATCCAGCTCGGCGACCAATTCACCTTTGCCGTACTTGCCACCCTCTTCGCTGATATGGGTGATGCGATCCACCATCAGCATGTTCGGGGCGGGCAGTTGCGCGTTACCTGGGCCGAACAGCTCACCGCGACTGCAGCGCAGCAGGTCTTCCCGAGTAAAGGCGTTTTGTTTGGTCATGCGAGCTCCTCAATAATCCCATGCGGCAGGGTAGGGCAAATCTTCCCGAACCGAATGAAGCGTTCATGCCTCATGTCGGCAGCCTACACATAGACTATTGCGTTGTAGTGAAAGTCACAGCGTTAGGCACTGAATGTACACTTGTTCACTGAAATTTTAAACCGGGCCCGTTTAAGGGGTCCGTTCGGGTGCCTAAGACTGCCGCACTTTCGTCTTTCACGCCAGTCGGACTTGGTTGATGGCGCAGCGCTATTGCACCCAACGCTGCAGGATTTGCTGCAAATCCGTGCGTTTGAACGGCTTCGCCAGGTAATCGTTCATGCCTGCCGCCAGGCAGGCTTCGCGGTCGCCCTGCAAGGCGTTGGCCGTGAGGGCGATGATCGGCAGGTCGGCACAACCCGGCAAGTGGCGAATCTGCCTTGTGGCTTCGTAGCCATCGATCAGCGGCAGTCGGCAATCCATCAGGATCGCCGTGAAAATCAGGCTTTCGGCACTGCGGATCGCTTCGGCACCGTCAGTGGCGAGGCTCACTTCAAACCCCAGGCTGCGCAGCATGGCTTCCACCACGGTGCGGTTGACGGGGTTGTCTTCCACCAGCAGCACATGACGGCCATCGCCGGCGCTGTGTTTGCCATCGGCATCCACAGCCACCGCAGGCAGGCTGTGTTGGTCGATTGCCAGGGGAATTTCCAGGGTAAACACCGAACCACGGCCTTCTTCGCTCTGGGCGCGCAGGGTGCCGCCCATGCGTTCGGCCAGGGTGCGGGCGATGGGCAGGCCCAAACCCGTGCCGCCGTAACGTCTTGAAATGGAACTGTCGGCCTGCTGGAACGCATCGAACATCAATTCCAGGCGCTCAGCGGAAATTCCGATGCCGCTGTCACGCACCGTGCAGGTGAACCACACCAGCTCATGGTCGAGCGTTTGCCAGTGGGGCTCAACGCTGATGCTGCCGTGCTCGGTGAACTTCAAGGCGTTGCCGATCAGGTTCACCAGAATCTGGCGGATCCGCGTCGGATCGCCTTGTACCCGGAGTGCATCCATGCCTGGCGGGATCGGCAGCTTGAGTTCCAATCCACGCTGCTGGGCGTTGTGCTGAAACGCCTGGGCGCAGCTGTTGATCAGGTCGGCCAGGTTGAACGAAATATGTTCCAGTTCCAGCGCCTCGCGTTCAATGCGCGAGAAGTCGAGGATATCGTTGATCACCTTGAGCAAGTGCTCGGTGGACTCGGAGGCCAGCGCCGCGTATTCGGTCTGCTCCTCGGTCATCTCGGTGGTTTCCAGCAGTTGCAGCATGCCCAGTACGCCGTTCATCGGCGTGCGCAGTTCGTGGCTCATCATGGCCAGGAAGTCCGACTTCGCATTGTTGGCGCGCTCGGCTTCTTCACGGGTCTGGATCAGTTGGGCCATGGCCTGCTGCTGTTCACGACTGGCCTGGTTGAGGCCTTCGGCCAAATTGTTGATGTGTCGCGAAAGGTCGCCCAGCTCCGAATCATCGACAATCGGCAGCGGCGTCTTGTAGTCGCCTTGCTGGATCGCCTTGACCGCATGGCCCATGGCGCTGATCGGTTGCGACAGGCTGGCGGCCAGGCGTCGGGCGAGCAGGAAGGTGAAGAGCAGGGCGAACAGCGCCAGGATGCCCGCCTTGAACAGAATCTCCTGTTGGCGCTGGCTGAAGGCGTCATTGGACATGCCGACAATTACCCGTCCCAGGTAATCCGCACGCGGCGCCTTGGATTCGCTGAGGTTGTCCTGGAAAAAGTCGTTGCCCAGCTGGATATGTTGCAGGCGAATCGGCGCCTGGAACACTTTCACCGACAGCGAGCGGTCGTGTGTTTCCGAGGGCTGCTTCGACATACACCAGAATGTTTTCACCGCTGTCCTGAATTTCCAGAAAGCGTACATGGGGCGTGGCCAGCGTCGCGCGCAGGAGGCTCTCAAGTACATCGTTGTTGCCCGAGATCACGCCGTATTCGGTGGCCGGTGCCAATTGGTTGGCGATCAACTGGCCCGTGTGGTCCAGTTCCTGGCGCAGGTCCTGGATACGCACGAAGGTGAAGAAGCTGATCAGCAGCAACGTCAGCAACAGCGCCGGACCGAGGGTGATGAGCTGGGTGCGGGTGTTGATGTCCCAACGACGGCGCAAGGTCATGGGCGTTTTTCTCCTTCGGCCAATCGGGCGGCGACGCTGGCTTCGTCTACCTGTTCAATGCCCAGTGAGCGTGCGACTTGCGGGTTGCCCACGACTTTGAAGTGTTCGGGGTAGAGCGCGTGCGGCCAACTGGCGGGCGGCTGGTCCAACAGGCGGTCGAGTACCGCCAGCCAGTCGGCCTGGTCGCTGTAGGTGCTGGCCAGGCTGCCGGCACGCACAAAACCGGCATTCGGGCCCACCAGCGGCAATTGCTGGGCATAGCTGCTCAGCAGCAGGTTCTTGGCGGTCTTGGGGTTGTACAGCAGCGGATCGTCGAGGCCGAGCAGCACGTCACTGTCTCTGAACAGGGCCTGCAGCGGACGGCTGTCGTTGATGTTGTCCCAGCGCTGGGGCTCGATCTCCAGCTCCAGGGCCTCTGCATAGCGGCGCAGCTCAGGCAGCAGGAATTCACTCTCGGTGCTGTAGAGCACGCCGATGCGCTGCGCCTGAGGCAGGATGCTGGTGGTCAGGTGCAATTGGCGCTCCAGCGGCGGATCGCTCCACAACAGGCTGATCCGCGCATGCCGGGATGCCTCCGGACGCTGATGGGCCTGTAGCCGGCTGATGCGCAGCACCAGGGTCGGCGGGCCCTGGGGATCCTGCAGGCGCCAGTCCAGGCCAGGCAGGTCCAGCAGGATCAAGCGCGTGCTGGCAGGCAAGTGGCTGGGTGAGGACAAGTCCTTGAGGGGCGTGAAGGTGACGTGGTCTTCGGGGCGTTGCCGGGCCAGGGCCTGGGTAAAGGTTTGCACCCCTGCGCCGTCTTCGTCGGCGGTCAGCAGGATCTCGGCACTCCACGCCGGTGCGGCCAGCCACAGGCAGGCCAGCAGCACGGCGCGTCGGCAGCACTGATAGATAAAGAAGCGGGTCATCCGTGACGAGTCGCCCATGTCAGAACTCTAACTCCGCGCTGAAGTAGAGGACGTGGCGATGGTCGTAAGTGTTGTCGGCCCAGGTGGTGGGCTGGTTGTCGAGACGTTGTTGCAGCATGCCGGCCAGCTCCACGTTGGCTTTGCCCAGGGCAATGCGCTTGGCCACCCGCAGGTCGACCCGTTCGAAGCGATATTGATTGAGTGCGTCGTCGCCATAGTAGAACAGCGCGCTCGACCAGCCCCGGCCCCATTCGCGCAACCAGCCGGCGGAGCCACTGTTGCGCGCCGTCTGGGCTTTGTCCTGTGGGTTGCTGGTGGTGGCGTCGACGTAAGCATAGGTCAGCCGCAAACGGTCGGCGTTACTCACCCGCCAGTCGAACTGCGACTCGGCTCCGGTAAACCGCGAGCTGTTGGCGTTGCTGGCGATGTATTGGTTATTGCGCAGGGGCGAGCTGATCATGTCGGTGATTTCGTCGTAGAACAGTTTCACGTCCATGGTCAGCCCGATGTCGGCAAAGAACCCGTTGTAACCCAGTTCTCGCGAGCGCATCAGTTCTTTGTCGAGATTGCCCGGCCCACGGGTCTTCACGAAGTACTGCCCGGTGCTTTGCCCGTACGCCGGGGAGCTGAGGTTGGTGACGCGGTAGCTCCAGTTGACGTTGTTTTCGAACATGTCCGGCGAACGGATCGCCTCGGAATACACCGCGCGCAGGCCATGGCGCGGGTTGATCAAATAGTTGACCGCTACCCGTGGCGTCAGCGAGTGGCCGCTCAGGTGCGTGTCTTCGAACATGGCGCCGCCTTGCAGCAACCAATGCTCGCTGGCGCGCCATTCCAACTGGCCGAACAGGCGCCAAGTGGTGTCGTCCAGGGTGCCGTTGAAGTAGGTGTCGGAGTCGGCGCGGTCATAGCGGTAGTTCATGCCGCTGACCAGGCGCAGGCTGTCGGACAGGCTGAGGGTGTCTTGAATCTCCAGGTCGTAACGGCTTTCGCGGGTGCTTTGGTTGATGTCACCGCATACGCTCTGGTTGGCGCCGTTGCGCCATTGGTCCAACACCTGATTGGCCAAGGCTTGCTCGGCGGCACTGCCTGGCGGCGCGGAACCCTGGCTGTAGGTGTCCATGTGCCGGGCCAGCAATTCGGCGTAGTTGGGGTTGAGTTGCCACAACTGTGTCAGCTCGGGGCTGAACGAGACCTTGGCGTCGCAGGCCTTCCAGATTTGCTGGCGGTCCCACTGCTGGGCCGAGCCCTGGATATACAGGCTGTGTTCGGGGTTGAAATCGATGTTCCAGCGCAGGGAGCCGGCGTAGTCCTTGGCCGTGACGTCGGAGTTATTACCGCCCTCGGTAATCCCCGCAAATACTGGCGTGTAGGTATACGGCCGCTGATTGGTGCCTTCCTTCGCATCCAGTTGCCAGTCGATGCTTTGCTGTGCGTTCAGCGTCTGACTCACTGCCAGGCTGAAGCGATTGAGTCGGCGGCTGTCACGGCGGTCGGCACCGGCGGCATCGCTGTCGAAGCCATCGTCCTGTTGTCCGGACAGTGACAGGCGCAAATCACCGGTTTCCCAGCCCACGCCCTGGCTGGCATAGAAATCGTTGATCCCGTGTTCGCCGCGAATCACCTTCACCCGTGATCCGTGGCTGTTGGCCGGTGAGCGCGTAAGAATATTCACCACCGCCATCAGCGCATTGGCGCCGTAGCTGACGGTATTGGGGCCGCGGAACACTTCGATGCGCTCGATATCCTCCATGGCCACCGGAATGTCACTCCAGTCCACCGTGGCCAGGCCGGCGCGGTACACCGAGCGCCCGTCGATCAAGACCTGCATGCGTCGCGCATCGTTGGCGCTGGTGCCGTGGTAGTTCACCGCCGCCTGGTTGCCGGTGGTGTAGCCGACCATCATTCCCGGCACCAGGCGCAGCAGTTCGCTGATGTCCCGTGCGCCGCTGGCTTTGATCAGTTCGCTGTCGATCACGGTCATGCTGCCGGGCACGGCGGCGGCCGATTGCTTGAGGCGCGTGGCGGTCAAGACCTGCGGCAGCGGCTGGCTGTCAAGGAACAGGTCGTCAGCCAATACCGAGGTACTGCACAACAGCAGCAGCAATAGAGATGAGTGGGAAGGAGGGCCCAAATACACGACACGGCCTTGATAATGACGGATAGCCGACCATGTTAACTGAGGCGGGGCCATTTGCCATTCGCCGCACTTGCAATTACGTCACACGCACCTGGCATTTTCCGACAGGCGCACGATTTGATTCGGGGGCTGGTCGCAAGCAGGTCGCCCCGTATAATGCCGCCATCGCCACTGGTATGGATTAACGGATTGCATATGACTGAACAGCGCCCTATTGCGGTCCTGGGAGGCGGAAGTTTTGGTACCGCCGTGGCAAACCTGCTGGCCGAGAACGGTCACGCGGTGCGCCAGTGGATGCGCGATCCCGAGCAGGCCGAGGCCATTCGCGTGCATCGGGAAAACCCCCGTTACCTCAAAGGCATCAAGATTCATCCGGCGGTCGAGCCGGTCACCGACCTGCTGGCCACCCTGACGGACTGCGACCTGTGTTTTGTCGCGCTGCCCTCCAGCGCCTTGCGCTCGGTGTTGGCGCCCCACGCCGAACGCCTGGCGGGCAAGATGCTGGTCAGCCTGACCAAGGGCATCGAGGCGCAGACCTTCAAGTTGATGAGCGAAATCCTTGAAGAAATTGCCCCTCAGGCACGCATCGGCGTGTTGTCCGGGCCGAACCTGGCGCGGGAAGTCGCCGAGCACGCGCTGACCGCCACCGTGGTCGCCAGCGAAGACGAAGCGCTGTGCGAGCGCGTCCAGGCGGTGCTGCATGGTCGTACTTTCCGTGTGTATGCCAGTAGCGATCGTTTCGGCGTCGAGTTGGGTGGTGCGCTCAAGAACGTCTACGCGATCATCGCCGGCATGGCGGTGGCCCTGGGTATGGGCGAAAACACCAAGAGCATGCTGATCACCCGCGCCTTGGCCGAGATGACGCGCTTTGCGGTGAATCAGGGCGCCAACCCGATGACCTTCCTCGGCCTCGCAGGCGTGGGCGACCTGATCGTCACGTGCTCGTCGCCGAAAAGCCGTAACTACCAAGTGGGTTTCGCCCTGGGCCAAGGCTTGAGCCTGGAAGACGCGGTGACGCGCCTGGGCGAAGTGGCCGAAGGCGTCAACACCCTCAAGGTGCTCAAGGCGAAGGCCCAGGAGGTGGGCGTGTACATGCCGCTGGTCGCGGGGCTGCACGCGATCCTGTTCGAAGGGCGCACCTTGAACCAGGTCATCGAGTTGCTGATGCGCGCCGAGCCGAAAACCGATGTCGACTTTATTTCCACAAGTGGTTTCAACTGAGGAACGCGTCATGAACGATCCGAAAGCAGCTCCCAAGTACGAATCCATTGTCCTGCGCATCCTGTGGATGCTGGTGTTTGCCCTGGTGTGGCAAGTCGCGCAGTTCATTCTCGGCGCGCTGGTCGTGGTGCAACTGATCTATCGCTTGATCTACGGCGCACCGAACCTGGGCCTGATGAATTTTGGCGACAGCCTCAGCCAGTTCCTCGCCCAGATCGGCCGCTTCGGCAGCTTCCATAGCGAGCAGAAGCCTTGGCCCTTCGCCGACTGGCCAACCCCGCGCGCGCCCGAGGGCGAAGCCGCCCACAGCGTGCCCCCGGCGCCGCACCCAGTGCGCGATGAAGAGCCAAAACTGTGAAGTTGTGGATTTTGCGCCACGGCGAGGCCCAAGGGCATGCGCGTACAGATGCCGAACGCACTCTGACTGAGCATGGCCGTGGCGAAGTGTTGCGCAGTGCTGCGCATCTGATTGGCCAGCCGCTGAGCGCCATTATCGCCAGCCCCTACGTGCGGGCGCAGCAAACCGCGCAACTGGTAAGAGAGGCGCTGGGGTTTGAGCCAGAAATCCGCACGGTGCCGTGGCTGACGCCGGAGGGTGATTCACAGCAGGTGCTGGAAAAACTCGACACGGATGACAACGTGCTGCTGGTCAGTCATCAACCCTTGGTCGGCAGCTTGATCAGCTTTTTGCAGCATGGCCACCCACGCCAGCCAGAACCGATGTACACCGCCAGCCTGGCGGAACTGGAGGGCGACTTCCCGCTGGCGGGGCTGATGAGCCTGGTGAGTGTGAAGAACCCGTAGGCTATATCGCTGCTTTATCCCCGCTGGGTGTAAACGGCTGTGCGGCGCCGATCTTGGAGATCAGGCCGAACCTGATCGAGTCGATCGTCGGCTGAGATTTTCCAGACTGGAACGAGCGTTCCGGTGCGGTTGTGTGGCAGGATTAGGGCCGTAATAAAACCAACAAGGACAATCGCATGAGCCTGTGGCGCAACCCACCGAATATAGAACAACTCAACGCCAGCCAGAAAAACACCATCGGTGAACTGCTGGATATCCGCTTTGAAAGCTTCGACGACGAATCCCTGACTGCCAGCATGGTGGTCGATCACCGCACCCATCAGCCTTATGGTCTGCTGCACGGCGGCGCTTCGGTGGTGCTGGCCGAAAGCGTTGGCTCCATGGCGGCTTATCTGTGCATCGACGGGAGCAAGTTCTATTGCGTAGGCCTGGAGATCAACGCCAATCACCTGCGTGGTGTGCGCAGCGGGCGAGTGACGGCGGTGGCCAGGGCGATCCATATCGGGCGCACCACGCAGGTGTGGGACATCCGCCTGACCACCGAAGATGGCAAGGTCAACTGCGTTTCCCGCCTGACCATGGCTGTGGTACCGCTGGGCGAGAACCCGCCGGCGCGATAGGCGTGGCGTGAGTGTCATCATTCCTGGCAGTTACAGTCATTGCTGTGCTGCCCAGGCATGGTGACAATCAATCTCTGTTTTTGTAGATGGGTCCGGTATGTCGCAGCACGTGTTTTTTGCCCACGCCAATGGCTTCCCTTCGGCCACCTACGGCAAGCTGTTTGCCGCCCTGGCCCCGGAATACACAGTGGCTCACCTGCCACAGCACGGTCACGATCCCAGGTTCCCGGTGGACGATAACTGGCAGAACCTGGTGGACGAGTTGATCCACCATCTGGAGCAGCAGCCGGAACCGGTGTGGGGTGTGGGCCACTCCCTGGGCGGCGTGTTGCATTTGCACGCGGCCATGCGTTGCCCGCAGCTGTATCGCGGTGTGGTGATGCTCGATTCTCCGGTATTGACGCGTGCGGACCGCTGGGTGATCCGCGCCGCCAAGCGCTTCGGTTTTATCGACCGCCTGACCCCGGCCGGCCGCACCCTGGGCCGTCGTGAAGAGTTCAGCGACCTCGACGCAGCGCGTAGCTATTTTGCCGGTAAGACCCTGTTCCGTGGCTTCGACCCGGAATGCTTCGACGCTTACCTGCAACATGGACTGTATCAAGCGGGCGACCGACTGCGCCTGCGCTTCGACCCGGCCACCGAAATCAGCATCTACCGTGGCGTGCCCCACACCAGCCCCGGTCAGGTGCGCCAGTTGAAGGTGCCGCTGGCGGTGGTGCGCGGTCGCCAGAGCCGGGTGGTGATGCGTCACCATGCCAGCGGGGTCGACCGTCTGCCCATGGGCGAAATGCTCACCATGCCCGGCGGCCACATGTTCCCCCTCGAACGCCCCCAGGACACCGCGACCTTGATCAAAACCCTGTTTACCCGCTGGGAAGCCCGTGAGCGCAGTTGCGCATGAGCACCCCGGTCGAAGAAGTGCGCCTGAGCCTGCCCCATATCGAATTGGCTGCCCATCTGTTTGGTCCCGAAGACGGCTTGCCGGTGATTGCCCTGCATGGCTGGCTGGACAATGCCAACAGCTTTGCGCGCCTGGCGCCCAAGCTCACGGGCTTGCGTATCGTGGCGCTGGACATGGCTGGCCATGGGCATTCGGCGCACCGTCCTACGGGTGCCGGTTATGCGTTGTGGGATTACGTCCACGACGTACTGCAAGTCGCTGAGCAACTGGGCTGGAAACGTTTTGCATTACTTGGCCATTCCCTCGGTGCCATCGTTTCTCTGGTGCTGGCCGGCGCCATGCCGGAACGGGTGACTCACCTTGGATTGATCGACGGCGTGATCCCACCCACCGCCAGTGGCGAGAACGCTGCCGAGCGTTTGGGCATGGCCTTGCAGGCGCAATTGAACCTGCAGGACAAGCGTAAGCCGGTCTACAGCACCTTGGACCGAGCGGTCGAAGCGCGCATGAAAGGCTTGGTGGCCGTCAGCCGTGAAGCCGCCGAGCTGCTGGCCCAGCGCGGTTTGATGCCGGTTCCGGGTGGTTACACCTGGCGCTCGGACAGTCGACTGACCCTGGCTTCACCGCTGCGTCTGACCGATGAGCAGGCGATGGCTTTCGTGCGGCGTGTGGGCTGCCCTACGCAGTTGGTGGTCGCCGCTGACGGCATGTTGGCGAAACATCCCGAATTGCTTTCCCAGCTACCCTTTACGGTAACCACGCTGCCAGGCGGCCATCATTTGCACCTGAATGATGAGCCGGGTGCGGTCCTTGTTGCAGACTGTTTCAATCGGTTCTTCTCCGCGCCTTGACTTGGGGCGGTCAACTGCCGAGGCTGGGCGGATTGAAAGGGAGTCAACCATGAATGTTTTCAACACCGCTGTGACCTCCAATGGCCAGGGCTCGTTGAGCTTATGAGCGTGCGTAACGGCTGTATCCGTATCCTCGGGCTGAGCCTGTTCAGCCCACTGGTGTTCGCCGCCGACGTACCGGGCAGCCAGGACCTGCCCGCCGTGGCCCGGCAGGTCGACGCACAAATCGTCGATTACCGCCCCGCTGAAGAAAAAGAACGCATCTACCCCATGGGCGCGATCCGCAAGATCAGCGGCCAACTGCGCTATGAAGGCCAGGCCACCGCCCGGGGCCAAGCCACGGCGATTACCTACGAACTGCCCGCCGAACACAGCTCCGACGCTGCATTTACCTCTACCCGCGAAGCCTTGCAGGCCAAGGGCGCGCAGCTGTTGTTCTGGTGCAAGGCCCGTGACTGTGGTGAAAGCAGCCTGTGGGCCAACGAGATCTTCGGCAATGCCAAGCTGGTCGGCGCCGATGGCCAGCAGGAATACCTGCTGCTGCGCCTGGCGGCCCCGCAGGACAATTCCCTGGTGGCGCTGTACGGCATCACCCGAGGCAACCGCCGCGCCTATCTGCATGTAGAACAACTGGACGCCAGCGCACCGCTGGGCGACCTGTTGCCCACCTCCGCCACCTTGTTGCGCGAGTTGAAAAGCACCGGCGAACTGGACCTTCCAGTGCTGGGCGCCGAGCCTGACGACACCTGGCTGACGCTGATCTCCCGTGGCTTGAACCTCGACACCACCTTGCGCGTCAGCCTGTCCGGGCCCACTGCCGAAGCCTGGCGCCAGGCCCTGGTCGACAAGGGCGTGCGCGCTGCGCGCCTGGAAACCGGTACCGGTGAAACCAAAGGCCTGCACCTGCATCTGATACGCTGACCTCATATAAGGCGAACGGACCCGAGCCGTTCGCCTAAGCTTTCTTCCTACAGCCTTTTTCCGAGATACCCCATGCTTAATAACGATCGCCTGCTGGTGCAAATCCTGCTGCTGGTGCTGTTTGGTGCCAGTTTCTGGGTGATGGCGCCGTTCTGGTCGGCGCTGTTCTGGGGCGCGGTGCTGGCGTTTGCCAGTTGGCCGTTGATGGTGCTGCTGACGCGCTGGCTGGGTGGCCGTGAATCCCTGGCCGCTGGCATCCTGACCCTGGGCTGGATGCTGTTGGTGGCGGTGCCGCTGGTGTGGCTGGGCTTCAACCTGGCGGACCATGTGCGCGATGCGGTGGCGTTGATCAAGGATATCCAGGTCGACGGGCTGCCCGAGGCGCCGACCTGGCTGGGCTCAATCCCCTTTGCAGGGGAGCGCTTGGTCGGGATGTGGAACAGCATCGACGAGCAGGGCGCGGCGCTGATGGTCAGCATCAAGCCGTACCTGGGCCAGGTGGGCAACTGGCTGCTGGCGCGCAGTGCGCAGATCGGCGGCGGTATCCTTGAGCTGACCCTGAGCCTGGTGTTCGTGTTCTTTTTCTATCGCGATGGGCCACGGTTGGCGATGTTCGTCCATCGGCTGCTCGAACGCTTGATCGGTGAGCGTGCCGGTTATTACATCGAATTGGTCGCAGGGACCGTACAACGGGTCGTCAATGGCGTGATCGGCACCGCCGCCGCCCAGGCCGTGCTGGCGCTGATCGGCTTCTGGATTGCCGGAGTGCCTGGCGCGCTGGTGCTGGGTATCGTGACCTTCCTGCTCAGCCTGATTCCCATGGGGCCGCCGTTGGTGTGGATCCCGGCCACGGCGTGGCTGGCCTGGAAGGGCGATTACACCTACGCGGTGTTCCTGGGCGTGTGGGGGACGTTCATCATCAGTGGCGTGGACAACGTGCTCAAGCCGTACCTGATCAGCCGTGGCGGCAATCTGCCGCTGGTGATTGTGTTGCTCGGGGTGTTCGGCGGCTTGATCGCGTTTGGTTTTATCGGCCTGTTTATCGGCCCGACCCTGTTGGCCGTGGCGTACAGCCTGTTGATGGATTGGAGCGCGACCCAGGCTCAAGGGCGACGCGAAGACAAACCTCTCTAAGCCCTGGGCAGCCACATCACGGCGGTCAAACCGCCGCCTGGGGTTTCCTCCAGGCTCAGGCGACCGCCGAGGCGCTCAGCGGCGTCCTTGGAAATCGTCATGCCCAGGCCGACGCCACCGGAATTGCGGTTGCGTGAGCCTTCCAGGCGGAAGAAGGGCTCGAATACGGCTTCGCGCTTATCGGCCGCAATTCCCGGGCCGTGGTCGATCACGCGGATGATCAGGGCTTCACGGCTATCCTCCAGTTCAACCCGCGCCGTGCCGGCATAGCGCAAGGCGTTGTCGATCAAGTTGTTCAAGCACGAGCGCAGGGCCATCGGTTGCACCTGTAATGGCACGCAAGTGCCGGCGAACTGCACGTCGCAGCCCTGGTCCTGGGCGTTTTCACTCAGTGATTCCACCAGCGCCTGCACATCCAGCCAATGCCGGGTTTCGCTGGTGCGCTGCTCGTGCAGGTAGCTCAGGGTGGCATCAAGCATGCCGATCATGTCGTCCAGGTCCTGGCGCATCTGGCCCTGCAGCCTGGTGTCGTCGATCTGCTCCAGGCGCAGCTTGAGGCGCGACAGCGGAGTGCGCAGGTCGTGGGAGACGGCGCCGAGCATGCGTGCACGTTGGCTGACTTGTTCGCGGATACGCTTTTGCATCAGGTTGAAGGTAAAGGCGGCCTGCCGCGCTTCCCGCGGGCCGGATTCGTCGAGAGGCGGGCTGTCGAGGTCCAGGCTCAAGCGTTCCGCCGCTTCGCTCAGGCGCTGGATCGGTCGGCTCAGCAGTTTGGCGCCGTACCAAGCGGCAATGATCAGTGAGAAGAACTGAAAGGTCAGGGGCACCACCGGGCCGCCAAACCAAGGGCGCGTGCGTCCCTCACGCATGGGCACCATTCTCCCGTCCGGCTGCTCGACGAAGTGCACCGGTGGCGGCGGTGGCGGTTGCCCGTAATAGTGAAACCAGAAGAACGCGAGCAAATGGGCCAGCACAATCGCCACCAGCAATACGCCGAACAGCCGACCGAACAGCGTATTGAAGGGGGCACGCATCAGCCGATATCCCGCGCGTCAAACAGGTAGCCTTCGCCGCGCACGGTCTTTATCAACTGCGGCGCCTTGGGGTCATCCCCCAGTTTCTGGCGCAGGCGCGAGACCAGCAGGTCGATGCTGCGATCAAACGCTTCGATGGACCGACCACGGGCGGCATCCAGCAACTGCTCGCGACTCAACACCCGGCGCGGGCGCTCGATAAACACCCACAACAGACGGAACTCGGCGTTGGACAGCGGCACTACAAGGCCATCGTCCGCCACCAGTTGGCGCAGCACGCTGTTGAGGCGCCAGTTGTCGAAGCGGATATTGGCGCGCTGCTCGGTGCGGTCATCGCGTACGCGGCGCAGGATGGTCTGGATACGTGCCACCAGTTCGCGTGGTTCGAACGGCTTGGACATGTAGTCGTCGGCGCCCAGC
>NZ_JADDUM010000193.1 GCF_015163715.1 Pseudomonas cyclaminis | reverse complement strand
GCCGACGCCACCCGCGATACGCGCCTGCGCGCCCTGGCCCTGGGCGCCCGGGACTTCATCAGCAAGCCGCTGGACGCGCTGGAAACCATGCTGCGGGTGTGGAACCTGCTGGAAACCCGTGTGCTCTACAAGACCCTGCGCACCCTGGTGCCCGCCGAGCACATCGAGTTGTTGCAACGGCGCCAGGCAACAGGCACTCTGCCCGCCGCCGGGGACGACCCGGCCTGACTTCCCCTCGGTTCATGCACTTCAAGGACGATCCGCACATGGCGGCTTCAAACAAATGGCTGATGTCGTCAGTCGCGTACTACCTGGATTTTTTCACCGTCCCCCTGTTTGTCGGCCTGGCGCTGTGCCTGGCGCCGCTTGAGCCGCTGCAACTGCTCGCGGGCCTGCTGGCCTGGACACTGGTGGAGTATTCGGCGCACCGTTTTCTGTTCCACTCGCTGTATCGCCACGAGCACTGGACCCACCATGTGGATGTGCTGGCCTATATCGGCGTATCGAGCTGGAAAACCAGCTCCACCTTTGCGGCGTTGCTGCTACTGGCCTGGTACACCGGCTTGACCTCGGCGTTTGTCGGCGCGGTGACGGGCTACTTCTACTACATCTCGGTGCACTACGTGATGCACGCCCGGCGCATTGGGCCTACGCGTTCATTCCGGGGCTGGTAGCGAATCACGATCTGCATCATCGCAAAGGCATTGAAAAGAACTTCGGCGTGTCTTCGCCGCTGTGGGACCATGTGTTTCGGACCTATGTTCGAGTGGAGCCAGACACACCTGCGCGCGGATAAACCTGTCCAGGGGTGACGCCTTGGGCAGCATCAATGTGCTGCACTCAAGGCAAAACGGCAGGACCCATAGCTTCAATTGCTGCGAGCTTTTGAAGTCGAACACGGGCAAGGGCTTGCTGAATGAATCTGTCCATGGGTAGATCAGCACTGCATGCCCGGCCGCCTTCAAGTAAAGATGGGCATAAGCATGGAGCTGATAGAAGTCGGCCTGGCTGAGTTGGTACTTTTCGTGGCGGTTGCCTTTGGTGTGGTCCAATAGCTTCCATTTGGTGTCGAGCACCATACGTGACTGTCTGCCCTCCTGAACCAGCAAGTCAGGCTTCAGACGGAACCAGTCCTGGCCTTTGTGCGACACCAGATGTTCTCTGCTGACTTGAGTCTTAAGGCCATAACCCTCCTCTAGCTGGCCCGCCAAATGTTTCGCCACATAGGCTTCGAAGACAGCCTCCATGGGAAACAGCAACGACGGTGCGTGATGCTTGCCTGTACCCGGCACCGGACTGTTGCCCTCCAAAATCAGCCTCGCCCACTCAAGCGCCGGTTCGTAATAGGCCATACCCCGGTCCAGCCGGATGCGCTTGAAGTCCAGAGCCACATCTCTGGACATCGGCACGTCAGCGAATACAAAACACAACTCTCGCGCCAGACGTTGATTGTCGGGTGTGCTGCACATTCCCAACGCATTGCGCAGGGCCGAGTGGATCAGGCGATTTTCTGCACGATCCGGAGTGAACTCGTCGTACTCGGTAAAAAAACGGTCGCGTCGCACCAGATTTTCCGAGAGGTGGCGCGCCATCATTAGCTTGCCCCGCAGGCTGGATAAGTTGGCTTGTCGAGCGCTGTAATCGCTGCGCAGGCCTTTGCTGACAATATGCCCCACCGTTTCAAGAAACTGCTGGAGGAACACTTCAAGCAAAGGCATCCGTTCAGCCTGAAGATTGGCATTCAACGTCTTGAGGTGACGAAAACCGCGCAGGCACTTGAGCATCTCGATCAGCTTTCTGCGTGCCCGGTGCGCTGAAGTTTTTCGGCCGATCTTGGGCAGTATCTCTATCTGAAAACCGCAGGGCGCACGCAATACGCCGACGTAGCTGGTCACCTGGATCACACGTCTCCCCTGTCGGCTGGTCAGTTTCAACCACATAGGTGCCTGCTCGCCTACTTTCAGGCACTGCCCCTCCAGCCAGGCGAATACTTTCTCGGGAATGACGGTTGCACTCACCCCGTCGCCAGCGGTGACCAGCTTGTCGTATTCGAAGATCTGTACAGCGCTCATTCAAAGGCCGTTTTGGGCAGCGTCGAATAAATTCCGATGTACGCTTGAGGTTGATCGAACACCTCGACATTCAGGCAATACCGCGGACGTAGCGAATGCTCATCCCATTCGTCATTTGATCCGAACAAGTCTGTGAAACCGGTATCCGACGCCAAACGTTTTACAAACTGGAACTCAGGATCTTCCTTCTGGTTGTCGCCCAGCACCAGCCAGATTTTCTGCCAATCGTCAAAAAAGTATTCCTCCAGCAGCGGGATAATTCGTGTTCTGAATATCGTGGCCAGTGCATCGAAACGCAGCTCAGTCGAAACTTGCTCCAATGGAGTGAAATACGCATGCCCGATGGTGTGCTCACGATCATAGAGCGCTTCGATGCGCATGTTCAGGGCGCCCAAAAGGTATTTAAGGCTGATTTCGTGATCATCCTTGAACACCGTGATGTCCTGCAATACACCCGGATCGGGCATCCGTTCGATAAACTCGAATCGGCGTCGCAATGCCGTATCCACCAACGCCAACGAACGGTCGGCCGTGTTCATCGTGCCAATCACGTCGACATTCAACGGAACGCTGAAAGGCTTGCCCGAATAGGGCAGCGTCAGCGTTACCGGATTACGCGCACCCTCACGCTTGTCGAGTTCGATCAACGTGATCAGTTCGCCAAAAATCTTGCTGATGTTGCCTCGGTTGATTTCGTCTATCACCATCGCGTACTGATGCGTCGGGTCCTTTCGGGCTCGCTCACACAAACGCAAAAAGGCGCCCTGTTTGATCTCGTAGCGAACGTCACCACGGCTAACGTCATCGGCCTGCTCGTCTGTGCTGTCGAAAATAACCGGACGCAGCCCCTCGACAAACTCTTCGTAGCCGTAGGACTGGTGAAAGGTGACGAATTCGAAGCGCTCTTCGCCCCCGGCAGCGGTGTACTTCGATCGAAGCAGGTCTTGTAGCGTCCAGGTTTTTCCGGTGCCAGGCGGCCCATAGTAGATTTGATTGCGAGTGATGACGCTGCTTTCGGACAGGTCGTCGCCATCCAGTATTGTGCGGTTTTCCATATCGACCGCCTCCTCACTGCCGTACTGATCCGGCCAAAAGCCGATGCGGTTGGAACGCTGACCACGTTTTGTCGATTTATCGTTATTCCGGGTGGCTGCGCCTTCTACCAACTCGACAAGCTGCTGATTCAAGAGCTGATTCTCGCGTACGCGCTTCAGCCCGGAAAACGCAACCCATCGCACCTCGACTCCACCCTGGCGCACAAACAATGCACCAATAGTCGAACCCCTGATCGCGTTTTTTTCCTTCCCGCCGAAAACCAGTTGAGCATTGGTATTCTTCGTTGACCACCAGTCAAAGCCCAACTCATGCACCGCGGTTGCAAAACGCGCAAACAACCGCGTTAGCTCGTTGCTCCAGCCAGGCTGCCGTTCCCTGAAATCCTTGCAGCGCTGAAAATGGCCCAGTACGTTCGCCACATTCGGACTGCGGATCAGGCCCAGCTGTGCAGCGACGTCGTCATATCCGATGCCGAAGTTCTCGATAGCGGCCGCGCTCCAGGCAACAATTCCCTCAAGACCTAGCTTCAGCCCTTCTTCAGCCGACATCAGCGCAACAATCGGTGAGTTGTTGTAAAGCCCACGAATTTCGTCATAGCGCTTACGCATGGACGGATCGTGAATTTTAGCGTCGACGAGATCAATCTTGACGACGAAACCGTCGACGGCGTCGATGCCTATGGTGTATGCCAACCCCCGGGGAGCATCTGCATACGGATAGATACGCGACCAGTTGTAAGCCACGAACTTTCTGTTCCACTGGTCTATAGGTCGGCGAATAGTTTTAGTGGAACCGTGGGGGAAGAGTCGCGCACGTAATGCTACAGCCCACAGTTTGGTGATGTCGTAAGCTTGGCGCAGTTGACCGTAGGCATCACGGTGGGCGCTATCGGTCTTGTCAAATACCTTTTCGTGCCATTCGCGCAGGCATTCGAATTGGTCGCGGGTGAAGTTGGTAGATGCCACGTGCAGAAATTCCTTCCCTTGAAAATGATTGCATACTGCCATTATCACGTAACGCCTGGATAGCGACCCTACTAAATGTTTCCAAGAGGCGGTTTTCCGTTGCTAACATCCAGCCTAGCTATTGTTTTTATTACGAATAAATCTAGCGATCGATACACCCGTATTTCCAGCGTTATCTACGCTCAAGCCCGTGCCAGGAGGCGCATTGAAGAGTCCATGACGGACCCACTGTCTCCTGGCGCCTGATGCTTAGGAGATAACGATGAGAATGGACACCCATCGCCCCCGGCCTGGGTTCGGCTGTGCGCTGTTTGGCGCGTTGCTGAGCCCTCTGGTCGTCGCGGCCCCCACGCTGTCTACGCAAATACCCTTCGATGTCACGGCGACGCCGCCGTTTTCCCTCACCAGTCTGCAAGCCAACTTCGACGAGATGTCATGGCAGACGTTTATTGCGCTGAACTGGCCGGTGCTGGCCGATGGCAATCCCAATACCGGTGTGCAGATCGGCCAGCAGGACGCGGCCACGGTGTGGGAAAGCTACAAAGAGAGCTATCAGATCTTCCTGCCCCAAGGGCAGAAACCGGCAGCCTGGCAGGCGCCCGCCAACGTGCCGGCGGCCTGTGAGGGCAAAGGCTCGGGACGCTTGTTGCAGCAAATGGGCAAGGTGCCGGATGTGCTGGACGAGTTTATCCAGCCGTTTCAAAGCGGCCCGCTGGTGGACCAGAGCGGCGTGTACACACGCAATGAAATTGTGGTCAACCAATCGATGTTCGACGGCATCGTCAACAATGGCCTGTACAGCATCCAGGGCCAGCAGGCGTTTTTTGCCGCCAGCCCGACCAATGCGGTGGCGTTCAGTTGTGGCAACCCGGCCACCAGTGACGTGGGTTCGCTGATGGTCAAGGCCTCGTGGAAGGTGCTGGACGGCAACGACCAGCCCGGCAGTTTCCATACCGTTGATGCCCTGGTGTATACGCCGGGCAACAGCGACCCGAGCAAGGGGCCGGTGGTGGCCGAGTCCTGCGTTGCCGAGCCGGTGGGGCTGGTGGGGTTGCATATCGTGCACAAGACCACCAGCGCGCCGCAGTGGGTGTGGTCGACCTTCGAGCACGTCGACAATGTGCCGGAGAAAACCACGCCGCCCGCCGAGCGCAAGGGCCCGTACTTGTTCTACAACGCCAGCAGCCATGCCGAGGTCAACCAGCCGCCACCCCGGCCGTGGAACCCGGCGGTAAAGGCCACGCCATCGCAGATCGTGCGTGAAATCCCTTTGACCGACGAAACCAAGGCCCTCAACACCACCTACCAGAACCTGCTGCGCACGGTGAATCCCAATAGCGTATGGGCTAATTACCAGTTGATCAGCACCCAGTGGCCGACCCTCAGCGGCCAGCCACCGTGCCAGATCTCGGCCACCAAGCCGTTGGGCAATCCCGCGCCGTCATTCCTCGCCAATGCCACGCTGGAGACCTACATCCAGGGCACCGTGCCCCAGGCATCGTCAAGCTGCATCGCCTGTCACGGCAATGCGGCCACCCACGTGACGCAATCTCCGCGCACCAGTTTCGCCGACTTCACCTATCTGCTCGAACGCGCCCAATCCACCGGTGTGACAAGGAGTCAGCCATGAGTACCGACCTGGACAATTTCACCGGCCTGAGCGTGGTGCTCACCGGCATCAATCAGGAACTGCTGGCGCCCTCGGTCGACCCCATCGGCCTGCCCACCACCTTTCTGGACTTCATCGGCCCACGCCTGGGGCAAAACGTGCTCAGCGCCCTACTCGCCCAATACGCCGCGCTGCTGGCCGAACAGCAGACCCCGCAACAAATCGGCACCGCGATCCTGATGCAAAACGGCCAACCCGCCCCCACGCAAACCGCTCAAGCCGCGCGCGCAATCATGAAGTTGTGGCTGCTGGGCGTGTGGTACCAGCCGTACACCCAAGGTGCGTTCCCGGTGGACGAGCAAACCGTCGTCAGTGCCGAGGCCTACACCCAGAGCTGGGCATGGAACATCGCTCAGGCCCATCCCATGGGTTACAGCGAGTTCTTCTTTGGTTACTGGAACAGCCCGCCACCGAGCCTGGAAGACTTCACCGGGGTCACCGCCAGCCCACAGCCAGGAGCATCCTCATGAGCAGCGAACAAGCAGACGTCGTGATCGTCGGTGCCGGCCTGGCGGGCAGCATCATTGCCTACCAACTCGGCCTGGCGGGGGTGAAGGTGCTGGTGCTGGAGTCCGGCCCGGAAGTCCCGGCCAACCGTAACCAGTACCTGCAGCGGTTCTACACCGCCACGCTGAAAACCCCCGAATCGCCCTACCCGCCGGTCAGCACCCTGAGCCCGGCACGCAACCCGGCCGAACAGAACGCGCCACGGGCGACGATTGCCGACCTGATCCTGGGTTGGGACAACCCCGACGTCAGCTATCTGGTCCAGAAAGGCCCGCTGCCATTTACCAGCACGTATGAACGGGTCGGCGGCGGCACCACCTGGCATTGGGTCGCCACGTGCCTGCGCATGTTGCCCAATGATTTCCGGATGAAGTCGCTGTATGGCGTGGGCGTGGATTGGCCGATCGGCTACAACGACCTGCAAAGCGCCTATTGCCGCGCCGAGGCGGAAATCGGCGTGGCGGCCAACGTCGCCGACCAGGCCTACCTGGGCATCACCTTCCCGACAAACTATGAATACCCGATGACCAGCATTCCGTTGTCACTGGTCGATGGCAGCTTCGTCAGCGCGGTGCAGGGCCAGTCATTCCAGGGCTTGCCGCTGGTGGTCAGCCCGACGCCGGCCGGGCGCAATTCGCAGCCGTATGCCGGGCGGCGGGTGTGCGCGGGCAATACCAACTGCACGCCGATCTGCCCGATCCAGGCCAAGTACGACGCCACCGTGACCCTGAACAATGCGCTCAACACCGGCAATGTACGGGTGCTGTACAAAACCGTGGCGAGCAAGGTCACCGTGGCAGCGGACAAGACTGTCAGCGGCATCGAGTTTATCCAGTACCAACTGGGTGATGGACCGGCCACCGGCACGGGCGTCGCGGTCGGCCAGCGGTATGTGATTGCCGCCCATGCCATCGAGACGCCGAAACTGCTGCTCAACTCCACCAGCAGCGCCTGGCCCAAGGGCGTTGCCAATAGCAGCGGCCAGGTCGGTCGCAGCCTGGCGGACCACCCGATCTACCTGGCGTGGGGCTTGATGCCCGAAGGCAAGACGGTGTTCCCGTACCGTGGCCCGGTGTCCACCTCCGGCATCGAAAGCCTGCGCGACGGCGCCTTTCGCAGCCAGCGCGCAGCGTGGCGGATCGAGATCGGCAACGAGGGTTTCAACTGGCCGATCGGCGATCCCTACACCACCGTCGCCGACCTGATCGACGGCACCAACGTCAGCCGCACCAACCCGCTGCCAAACGCCACGGGAGCGCCCCAGGTGCTGTTCGGCACGGCGCTGGTACAACAGCTGAACAACCTGCTCACCCGGCAGTTCCGCGTGGGCTTTTTGGTGGAACAAGTCGAGGACGATCCCAATAACGCCAACTGCTACATCGTGCCGTCCAGCCAGTACCAGGACCGCCTGGGCATCCCGCGCCCGGAAATCCATTACGACCTGTCGGACTACACCAAGGAGGGCTTCAAGCAGGCGCGGATTCTCGCCAGCCATGTCATCACCGAACTGCTCGGCGCTACTGAACTGACGGCCGATATCAAGCCGGGGCTGTTTGACTACCAGGGTGAGTCGTACTCTTTCCAGGGCGCCGGCCACTTGATGGGCACCTACCGCATGGGCGCCGACCCGGCCACCTCGGTGGTCGACAAGTACCAGCGCAGTTGGGACCACAACAACCTGTTCCTGGTGGGCGACGGCGTGTTCCCCACCACCGGCACATCCAACCCGAGCCTGACCATCGCCGCGCTGTCGATCCAGGCCGGCGACACGCTGTGCAACGACCTCAAGGCCGTCACCGTGCAGGTGCAGGCGAACCAACCCTGGCAAGGCACTGGCGTGCAGATCAGCGGCCCAAGCCCGCGCCTGGTGCGCTATGTCAGCGGCCAATGGCTGGCCAGCCCGGTCGGTGGCATGGTCGATGGCAATGGCAGTCCGGGGTTGATCGCCAAGGCGGGCTACACCCTGCCCGGTGCAAATGAAGGGGCGCTGATTGGGCGTGTGGGCAACAGTGGCACGCCATTTCTGGTGGGGGACCTGGCCGAGATTCCGCCGGGGCAGACCGGGGAATTGCAGCTGTGCATCAACGATGATCTGGAGGGGCGGTATGGGATTGGGCTTGGAGATAACCAGGGGGCGCTGACGGTACGGGTCGAGTTCGGTACCGCGTAAAAACCGGGCTGCGAGCGTGCTCAGCGCGCAGCCCCGGTGCTCTCAGGCTCTCGGCATGCAGGTCCTTGACGCGTCACATACCGTGGCTATGGTCACGTTCATCCCCGTCCAGCTGTTTCCTTTCTTTCTTGGTCAGCGGCTCTTGCAGGTCTACATAGTGCTCACGCACACGCTGCGCCATCTCAAGCACGTACGGTTCATCCTCGATAGCGACCACGAACAGCCGAAGGGGAAGCGCGCCGGTCTCGCCACTGCCCAGGATCCGCAGCGCGTCATCGATGGTGTCGAACGGCTCACCGATCTGCGAATGGGCGTCACACAGGCCAAAACTTATAAAGCTCGCCCAATCCCACCCCGTCTCGCGCACGTCGACGGGCAGGTAGGTGCCATCCGGGTTTTTGCCCGCCGTGAGCAACAGCTGCTCCAACGCTTGAGCAGAGCTGACCGTTGGAACCGCAGTGGCCAATTGCAGGTTCGCAGACTCGTGATAGAACAGGTAGTAACCGCCCCGAGGCAACTTGGACAGCTTGGGTAGCTGGCCTTTTTTACTGCCCACATCGGCGACCCAGTCCTTTGCCCGCTTGGCCTGCAAAAGCACGGCTTTGCGACAGATAAGGCCACCAATGTTCAATGAAATAATAACGCCAAGGTCGGCCCCTAACCGGCTTTCTTCCGGCTTGCCCGCCAGTTGCAGCGTGCCAAGGAAAGACTGGGACATGGGGTAGCCGAATTTTGGAACCTGTTTGGACGCCCAGCTCCCAAGCCAGTGTTCGACGTAGGCACTGAACCGGCCGTTCAACAGATCTTCAATGGCCGCTGCGCTGTTCAGGAACCTGGCCATTTCCTGTTGGCACTGAAACATCGCCCAGTAGATCGCCCAGAGCACATCGATGGACAGGTGGGTGGGTGAAGTCGCCAATTGGCTCAGCAGTTGCCACTGATCGGCGGTTTGACGACATTGCAACAACTGACGGGCGGGATCGCGTTGCATGTTTGCCGCCGCCAACCCTGCGCTGGCCGCGACAATATTGGGAAAACCGCCGGTAACCGCAACGCCGAAGTGATCCCGATTGGCGCGTTCGCGAATGCCTTCGGCGCACTTGCGCAACTTGGCATAGGCTGCCACATCCGGTGTTTTCTGAAAGACCAGTTGCCCCAGGCAGTCGTGGGCTTGTGGCATTTTCACCTCGCGCACAAGGTCCATCACCCGGGCCAAGTTTACGGCGAAATCAGGCGCCAGCCATCCGTCGCCTTTCGCAGCTGCCAAAGCCCCTGCCGCGGCCAACTCGAAGTCCTTCAACTGGCGCTGGGATTTTAGAAGTTCCGCCAATAGGTCCTTAAGTTTGAGCTGTTCCTCATGCTGACCAGCGACGTACCGGTTGTGCTCGTCGATGTCGCTGTTGCGTTGTGCCGTGATGGCCGGCTCATCGAAGGCCAGGATCGCTTGTTCATGCTGGAGCCGGGCGGCCTTGAGTTCAACGGACGCCTGATGCGTAGCCAGCGGGCTGAGCAGCCAACCGAAGCCGCGCCCTTCACCTTTGTGCCGATCGAACTGCTGTTGGCACTGCTGCACGCACGCCTGGGTCGGAGCCAGGGCTCTGGTGCGCTCCCTTTCGGCGCTGCGTAAACTCAGGCGGTCGATAGCGGCAATGCTGGCTTGAGCCTGGCTGATTCGCTCGGACAAGACCGTCAGGGTCTGGCTGAGCGCATGGGAAAAGGTGTTGCTCTGGACCCTGATATTTTTACGGAGCGACGTTTGGAGCATGGTCATGAGTGACTTCCTGGTCGAACTATCTGCATGCGCAATAGTAACCATACGGGTGCCGAAATCGACATTGCTTGCACACCCGCAACACTCCTTTGTCATCACGGCCATTGATAGCCCCCTAACGAAACCCCTATGCTAGAGGGCTAATCTCGCGCTTATATCATTCGCAATGATAGTTACCTTCGCTTCATTCGATTCGTGACATACCCCCTCGCCGCGCATGATCCGCCCATCTCAAATACATTGGCGGATGCACCTCATGGAACAGTCACTCAAACATTTGCGCTTCCCCCTGGCGATTCTGGCCGTGGTGGTGATGAGCGCGTGCGGCAAGACCCCGGACCAAGCGGCCGCCATGCCTGCGGCAAAAGTCAGCGTGGCCAAGGTGCTGGAACAACCGGTCAACGAGTGGGATGAATTCACCGGCCGTTTGGAAGCGCCGGAAACAGTGCAGATCCGTCCTCGGGTTTCTGGCCAGATTGACCAAGTCGCTTTCACCGAAGGCGCTTTGGTCAAGAAAGGCGACCTGCTGTTCCAGATCGACCCGCGTCCGTTCCAGGCTGAAGTGCGCCGCCTTGAAGCCCAGTTGCAACAGACCCGCGCCGCCGCCACTCGCAGCGACAACGAAGCCCAACGCGGCGAGCGCCTGCGCCAGAGCAATGCAATCTCCGCCGAACTGGCCGACTCGCGCACCACCGCCGCCCAGGAAGCCCGCGCCGCTGTCGCCGGCATCCAGGCGCAGTTGGACCTGGCCAAGCTGAACCTGAGTTTTACCCGCGTGACCTCGCCTATCAGCGGCCGCGTCAGCCGTGCCGAGATCACCGCCGGCAACCTGGTGACCGCCGATGTCACCGCGCTGACCAGCGTGGTGTCCACCGACAAGGTCTACGCCTACTTCGACGCCGATGAGCGCGTGTACCTCAAGTACACCGAACTGGCGCGCCAGGGCCGCCGAGGCGCCACTACCCCGGTGTACCTGGGCCTGTCGAATGAAACCGGCAACCCGCACCTGGGCCAGATGAACTTCGTCGACAACCAGGTCAACCCGGCCACCGGCACCATCCGTGGTCGCGCCGTGTTCGATAACAGCAAGGGCGAATACACCCCGGGCCTCTACGCACGCCTGAAGCTGGTGGGCAGCGGCACCTACTCCGCGGTGCTGATCAACGACGAAGCCGTGGGCACCGACCTGGGCAAGAAATTCGTGCTGGTGATGGACGGTGACAAGCCGGCCTACCGTGCCGTGGAACTGGGGCCGAAGATCGAAGGTTTGCGCATCGTGCGCAGCGGCCTGAACAAGGACGACACGATTATCGTCAAGGGCCTGCAGCGCGTGCGTCCAGGCTCGCCGGTCGCGCCGGAAACCATTCCGATGGCCAGCCAGGAAACCCTCGCCGCCTTGGCCCAACAACGACAAGCGCTTGAAGCCAGCAACCTGGAACAAGTGGCGCCGGATAAAGCCGCGCCCAAACTGGCCAGCGTCGCGACTCCACGCGGTTAAGGGATACGACTCAAGATGAATTTTTCCAAGTTCTTCATTTCGCGGCCGATCTTCGCAGCGGTGCTGTCGCTGTTGATCCTGATCGCCGGCGCAATTTCGCTGTTCCAACTGCCGATCAGCGAATACCCGGAAGTGGTGCCGCCGACTGTGGTCGTGCGGGCCAACTTCCCCGGCGCCAACCCCAAGGTCATCGGTGAAACCGTGGCCGCGCCGCTGGAGCAGGCCATCACCGGCGTCGAGAACATGCTGTACATGTCCTCGCAATCCACCGCTGACGGCAAACTGACCCTGACCATCACCTTCGCCCTGGGCACCGACCTGGACAACGCGCAGGTGCAGGTACAGAACCGTGTGACCCGGACTCAGCCAAAATTGCCTGAGGAAGTGACGCGCATCGGTATCACCGTGGACAAGGCCTCCCCCGACCTGACCATGGTGGTGCACTTGACCTCCCCGGATCAGCGCTACGACATGCTGTACCTGTCCAACTACGCCATCCTCAATATCAAGGATGAGCTGGCCCGCTTGGGCGGCGTGGGCGACGTGCAGTTGTTCGGCATGGGCGATTACTCCCTGCGCGTCTGGCTCGACCCGAACAAGACCGCCTCGCGCAACCTGACCGCCACCGACGTGGTGACCGCAATCCGCGAGCAGAACCGCCAGGTGGCGGCCGGTGCCCTGGGCGCGCAGCCTGCGCCGAGCGACACCAGCTTCCAGTTGTCGGTCAATACCCAAGGCCGCCTGGTGACCGAGGAAGAGTTCGAGAACATTGTGATTCGCGCCGGCGCCAACGGTGAAATCACGCGCCTCAAGGACATCGCCCGAGTTGAACTGGGGTCCAGCCAATACGCGCTGCGCTCGCTGATCGATAACCAGCCTGCCGTGGCGATTCCAATCTTCCAACGCCCCGGCTCCAATGCCATCGACATCTCCAACGATGTGCGCGCCAAGATGGCTGAGCTGAAAAAGAGCTTCCCGGCGGGCATGGACTACCGCATCGCCTATGACCCGACGATCTTTGTGCGCGGCTCCATCGAAGCGGTGGTACACACCCTGTTCGAAGCGCTGATCCTCGTGGTGCTGGTGGTGATCCTGTTCCTGCAGACCTGGCGCGCCTCGATCATTCCGTTGGTGGCGGTGCCGGTATCGTTGATCGGTACCTTTGCGGTGATGCACCTGTTCGGGTTCTCGCTCAACGCGCTGTCGTTGTTCGGATTGGTCTTGGCCATCGGCATCGTGGTGGACGACGCCATCGTGGTGGTGGAGAACGTCGAGCGTAATATCGAGCTGGGCCTGGAGCCGTTCCCTGCGACTGAAAAAGCCATGAGTGAAGTGACCGGCCCGATCATCGCCACAGCATTGGTGCTGTGCGCGGTGTTCATTCCAGCCGCGTTCATCAGTGGCTTGACCGGGCAGTTCTACAAACAGTTCGCCTTGACCATTGCGATCTCGACGGTGATCTCGGCGTTCAACTCGCTGACCCTGTCCCCAGCCCTGGCCGCCGTGTTGCTGCGCGGTCACGACGCACCGAAGGATCGCTTCTCGAAGTTCCTCGACAAGCTTTTCGGCGGCTGGCTGTTCCGTCCGTTCAACCGCTTCTTCGAAAAGGCCAGCCATGGCTACGTGGGCACCGTACGCCGGGTGATTCGCGGCAGTGGTATCGCCCTGTTCGTGTACGCCGGCCTGATGGTGCTGACCTTCTTCGGGTTTGCCCACACGCCGACCGGTTTCGTGCCGGCCCAGGACAAGCAATACCTGGTGGCCTTCGCCCAACTGCCCGACGCCGCGAGCCTGGACCGCACCGAAAACGTGATGAAGCGCATGTCGGAGATCGCGCTGAAGCAGCCTGGCGTGGAGGCTGCGATTGCCTTCCCTGGCCTGTCGATCAACGGCTTCACCAACAGCCCGAACAGCGGCATCGTGTTCGTGACCTTGAAGCCGTTCGATGAACGCAAAGACCCGAGCATGTCCGCCGGAGCGATTGCCGGCGCGCTGAATGGCCAGTACGCCAATATCGAAGAAGCCTACATGGCGATCTTCCCACCGCCGCCGGTACAGGGCCTGGGCACGATCGGCGGGTTCCGCCTGCAGATCGAAGACCGCGGCAACCTGGGCTATGACGAGCTGTACAAAGAAGTGCAGAACGTCATCACTAAAAGCCACGGCGTGCCGGAGCTGTTTGGCCTGTTCACCAGCTACACCGTCAATGTGCCGCAAGTCGATGCCGCCATCGACCGCGAAAAGGCCAAGACCCACGGCGTGGCGATCAGCGACATCTTCGACACCCTGCAGGTCTACCTGGGTTCGTTGTATGCCAACGACTTCAACCGCTTCGGGCGCACCTATCAGGTCAACGTGCAGGCTGAGCAACAGTTCCGCCAGGACTCCGACCAGATCGGCCAACTGAAAGTGCGCAACAACAAAGGCGAGATGATCCCGCTGGCGACCTTTATCAAGGTCAGCGACACCTCGGGCCCGGACCGCGTGATGCACTACAACGGCTTCATCACCGCAGAAATCAACGGCAACGCCGCACCGGGCTACAGCTCCGGCCAGGCCCAGGCCGCGATTGAAAAACTGTTGAAGGATGAACTGCCCAACGGCATGACCTACGAGTGGACCGACCTGACCTATCAGCAGATCCTCTCGGGCAATACCGCGCTGTTCGTGTTCCCGCTCTGCGTGCTGCTGGCGTTCCTGGTGCTGGCCGCTCAATACGAGAGCTGGAGCCTGCCGCTGGCGGTGATCCTGATCGTACCGATGACGCTGCTGTCGGCCATCACCGGGGTAATCATCTCGGGCGGCGACAACAACATCTTCACCCAGATCGGCCTGATCGTACTGGTGGGCCTGGCGTGCAAGAACGCGATTCTGATCGTCGAGTTCGCCAAGGATAAACAACAGGAAGGCCTCGACCCGCTCGCTGCCGTACTGGAAGCCTGCCGTCTGCGTCTGCGGCCGATCCTGATGACCTCGTTCGCGTTCATCATGGGTGTGGTGCCACTGGTGTTGTCCAGCGGTGCCGGTGCCGAGATGCGTCATGCCATGGGCGTGGCGGTGTTCTCGGGGATGATTGGTGTGACCTTCTTCGGTCTGTTGCTGACGCCGGTGTTCTACGTACTGATCCGTCGCTATGTGGAACGCAGCGAAGCGCGCAAAGCGGCCAAGGCCTTGAAGCTGGAGACACAGCAATGAGTGTGAAAGTATTCCTGCCGAGCTTGCTGGTACTGGCGCTGAGCGCCTGTGCCGTCGGCCCGGACTATAAAACCCAGACCCCGGAGGCGGCGAACATCACCGCCGCCGCGGACGCCAAGCAGTATGACCACGCCAAGTTCGAAGGCATCTGGTGGCAGCAGTTCGAGGACCCGACCCTTAACCAGTTGGTGACTCAATCCCTGCAAGGCAACCGTGACCTGCGCGTCGCCTTTGCCCGCCTGCGGGCGGCTCGGGCGATCCGCGATGACGCCAGCAATGACGCCATGCCGACCATCACCAGCCGCGTCAGCAGTGACCAGGGCAAGGGCCAGATCCCCGGCCAGACCACTCGCCGGGTCAAGACCGAGCGTTATGACCTGGGCCTGGACATGGCCTGGGAACTGGACCTGTTCGGCCGCATCCAGCGCAACCTGGAAGCGACCGACGCCGACCAGCAGGCCGCCGAAGCCGATCTGTACCAGCTGCAAGTCAGCATGATTGCCGAGCTGGTGGACGCCTACGGTCAACTGCGCGGCGCGCAACTGCGTGAAAAGATCGCCCTGGACAACCTGAAGAACCAGCAGGAATCGCGCACCATCACCGTCAGCCTGCGTGACGCCGGTGTGGGCGATCAACTCGATGTGGAACGTGCCGACGCACGCCTCGCCGCCGTTGAAGCCAGCGTGCCGCAACTGCAGGCCGAACAAGTGCGCGAGCGTAACCGCATCGCCACCCTCCTCGGCCAGCGTCCGGACAAACTCAGCGTGGACTTGAGCCCCAAGGACTTGCCGGCGATTGCCAAGGCACTGCCCATCGGGGACCCAGGCCAACTGCTGCAACGGCGTCCGGATATCCTCAGCGCCGAACGCAAACTGGCCGCCGCCACCGCGCGCATCGGCGTGGCCAAGGCCGACCTGTTCCCACGGGTCAGCCTCAGCGGCTTCCTCGGCTTCACCGCCGGGCGTGGTTCGCAGATCGGCTCCTCGGCAGCGAATGCCTGGGCCCTCGGCCCGAGCATCACCTGGGCCGCGTTCGACCTGGGCAGCGTACGCGCCCGCCTGCGTGGCGCCGACGCCGAAGCCGATGGCGCCCTGGCGACCTACGAACAGCAAGTGTTGCTCGCCCTGGAAGAATCCGAGAACGCCTTCAGTGACTACGGCAAGCGCCAGCAACGCCTGATCTCACTGATCCGTCAAAGCGAATCCAGCCGCGCCGCCGCCGACCTCGCCGCCATCCGCTACCGCGAAGGCACCGTAGACTTCCTCGTCCTGCTCGACGCCCAACGCGAACGCCTGGCCGCCGAAGACTCCCAGGCCCAGGCCGAAGTAGACCTGTATCGCGGAATCGTGGCGATCTACAAGGCGCTGGGGGGTGGATGGAAGCCGGACACGGTTGTGGCGACTGCGAAGTAACGTAAGAGCTCCTTTGGTTGGTCGCATCCAGCCAATTTTTAGCCCTGTGACCTGTTTGGTCATGGGGCTTTTTTTGTTTAATGCCTCAGCCACCTATATAGGGGGTCGGCGGTGATTGCCTTCACGCCACCCAGCGTTATCTGTCAGAACATTCTGAAATTACATTGCGAACTAAGGTTGGCCGGTCAAAGGTCGATAAGGGATGGAGTGCTTAATACAAACAGGAAATTGATATGGGAATGCTTGTTACGAATACCGCAACCACGCTATCGAAGCAGACTGATGCTCGCGTCATCAGAAATCCGACGATGGTGACGAATGCGTTTACTGTAAATGAAGAATCCAAGGCGGCGGAGACACTAAAGCTTAAGGACCAGGAAAAAACCAACGACCTAAAGGCGTTCTTAAAAAACTATGACATGACCTCAATTAGCACCCGCGAGCTTAAAATTGTTGGCAGGAAGCTCTACGAGAACGATCTGATAGATGGAAACACATTCAGCATGTTCATCTCCGGAGATGGCGCATCCGATGAGAACGGACGTCAAACCAAACAGGATGTAAAATTTAATGCCATAGCGCTATTCAATGAGAAATATGAAGATCAACTGAAGTACTTCAGTAGCGACCGCTACTCAACGCCAAGAGATGTCACCTATATTCTTGGCGGAATGAAAAGTGCAAACCAGGTCATCAATGCCCTAGCCTATTTTGTAAACTCTGCAAATAACACCTTGTCGGTAGATGAGCGTGCCTGAGTCACGCTCGCAGAATGGCAGTGCACCAAATGAATTACGGCACACTGCCGCTCACGTTCTACCTTCCGTACCTGACGTTTCCTGAATACGCTTTCGAATTAGATTCAGGATTGTTCAGCCTGACTCGATACGTACCGAAAGCCCCGACATAGGAGACACTGTTTCCTATGCTACTTGCTACGGGACTCCACCCTCCGCCCGACGCACGCTCTATTGAAATCATCGGCGCACTTCCAGAACCGCCCGGCGATACCACGGCATCAATACTCGCGCCAGAACAGCCATTATCTCCCGTTATCTCAAAAGGGCCATGAACTGTTAATTCGGTTTCGCCCTCTATGATGCCGCTATAACTCTCAGAAATACTCAAACACAAAGCAGACACCTGTAACGACAACCCCATCAACACTGCAAACGACAACACAATAAACCTTTTCATAAATTCACCTTCATAAATTAATGATCAAAGATCTCAGCATGCAATACATGCAGCAATGCGAGCGTGAATTTTCAATATCCCATAGGCTTTCCTCACAGTAGATGGAGGATCGTTTATACCGGACGTTTAATACCGAGCACCCCAAGTAGGAGCCAGTAAAAACCTCGGTAAGAACCACGCCACCAACTGTGCATGAATTATCAATCCACGTAAGCCGGGCACTTCCTAAAAGTTCGCAGGATCACGCTGTCAGACGCCAACGCAAGATACAGCCAGTTATTTCTTAGTCCCTTGCACCCCGGTCTTAAACCTGAGTAACTTCATTCAAAATCAAACTCCGATAATGCCCCGGATTCGACCCCGCCCACTTGCGAAACGCCTTATAAAACGAACTGGTATCGGCGAACCCCAACCGCGCTGCAATCTCGGCAAAGCTGATCTGTGGTTCAGCCAGCCATACAATCGCCAACTCCTTGCGCACGCTGTCCTTGAGGCCTTGGTAGCTCTGCCCTTCTTCCGCCAGACGTCGGCGCAGGGTTGAGGCGGAGATGCACAAGGTGGCCGCAAGGCCTTCGGTTTCCGGCCAGGTGTCGGCAGGCATCTGGCGCAGGTCGTGCTTGATTCGGTTGGCCAGGCTGTCGGGGTCGCGGTATTTGACCAGGATGTTGGCCGGCGCGTGGGCCAGGAAGCGCTTGAGTTCTTCCGGGCTGCGCTTGATCGGTAGATCAAGGCAGTCGGCGGAAAAGATCATGCGGGTGCGCGGCCTGTCGAAACGCAGGTTGTCGGAAAACATCACCTGGTAGTCATCGCAGAAATCCGGCGGTGGGCAGCGCAGTTCAATGGCCAGGATCGGAATGCGTCGCCCCGCCAGCCAGCAAGCCACGCCGTGGACGATCATCCAGTAGGTGAAATAGGTGAAGGCGCGGTTGGGCTCGGTTTCAGGCTCGAGCAACACAATTTCCGCCAGGCTTTGCTGGCGCACCAATTGGGCGGGCATGCGCTCCAGCATCAGCGAGAGGAAACCCAAGCCGGTTTGCAGGCCCGCTGTCAGGCTGGGTTGTGCAATGGCGGCGCGGCAGAGGAACTCGAGGCTGCCGGATTTGAGCTTGCGCGGGTCCATGCCGAAGAATTCATCGTCCATGCGCCTTGCCAGCAGACGCCACAACCGTGCGTAGGCGGTGGCCGGAACGCGGGCGTCGGGTTGCTCCAGCAATGCCGGATCAATACCGACCTTGCTCAAGATTTCGACGGTGGCAGGCCCCGGCGCGCAACTTTGCAACAAGGCCTCGCGCACGAGGTGGAGGGAGATGGTGTCTTTTTCCGACATGGGTGCAGTCCGTGCCCTGTATGGCGTGAAGTGCGGCCATCTTAGGCAGTCACGCGGCAAAAGAGTAGGCACCGAGGTCGTGGTCTCGGGTATTCTGCGCCGGGATTTTTACCGACAGGGAGTTGAATCAATGAGTTGCTGGGAAGTACTGGGGCTGCCGTCCGACGCCGATGCTCGCAGTATCAAGCGCCAATACGCGGTGTTGCTCAAACAGCATCGTCCGGATGAAGACCCTGTCGGCTTCCAGCGCCTGCGCGAGGCCTATGAGCACGCGCTGCAGTGGAGCCGTTATGAAGCGCCGGTCGAAGTGCCGCAAGCGCCGCCGGTCGACACGGTGCAGCCCGCTGCCGCTGAGCCCGACACGCGCTACGACCAGGCGCAAGCCCTGGTGGCCAATGCCACGCCGGCCAATCTCGCGCTTCTCTATCAACAAGCCCAGGACAATGAGTGCGCCGAGGCGTTTGAAGGCCTGTTGCTGCAACGCTGCCTGAGTGGCGCGGCCCCCGAGATTGCGGACTGGGCCGTGACACACCTGCACTGGCTCAGCCCCTGGCAACGGCAAACACCGGCGCGTTTGCCCGACTATCGTCTGGCCGCACTGCTGGAGCAGATGTTTGCCGACGTCGAACACCGGCTCACCGAGTTACTCGATCAACAACAGGTCGAGGCCTTCTGCGCCGCCTTGGTCGACGTGCATAACGCCGAATGGCTCACGCCCCTGGCGCGCCATGCGCGGCTCAATGACGTACTCGCACGTACGCTGCTGGCCAGCACCTTCTGGTCCGAGGCGCTGTTCGACACCCTGTGCACTGAGCAGGCCTGGTCCGATCAGTACCTGGATAACCGCTGCCCTGAGCCCGAATGGTCGGCGTTAAAGGCACGCAATGCACTGGAGCGTTTCAGTGCGCAGGCCTACCACCAGGCCAGCCTGAACAGCCGTGACCCGCAGGCGCGTGCGGCCAGGTTGCTGTTCGGCGACCTGACGCTGGAACAACGGCAACGCTTTGCCCGGCGCTTTGGCGAATCCGATTGGAACGCTTGCCGCACCCTCAGTGAAACCCTGCTGAACCAATACCCGGCCCTGTGCGCACAGATGCCCGGTGGAGACCCCTACTTCTGGCGCGACTGGGAGCGCATCAGCCGCCCCTGGCCGATGTTTGTCGCGCTGCTGGGCATGGCCGCAGGCTGGGCGGTCCACGACCAGCAACTGACCGACCATACCTTGATGGAATCCCTCGGCATGGCCCCGACCTGGGCCTTCCTGATCGCCATACCGGCGCTGCTCATCCTGGCAATCTGGCGCCCGGCCACTGACGGTTACGGCGAGATTGACGAGAAGCTCGCCGCGCAGCTATCGCCCTGGCTGAGCTTTCGCCGGCCGCCGCCGTTGGTGATCCGCGAGATTCTGCCGTGCTGGGTGCTTGGCCTGTTGATCTGGATCATCCTCGGCAATTACGCGTTTGCCGGCTATGTGCTGACACTGCAGGGCCTGGGGCTGGCGCAGCGCGTGCTCGGGCGACCGTCGATACGTGCAGCACTGACGTGGCGTTGGCCTGCCCGACCGTCGACACGTCAGTGGGCCACCTGCCTGGGCCTCGGCGCCCTGTTGTTGAGCGCCGCGCTGATGTACGCAAACAACCAACGCATCCACCGTGACGAGGGCTTGCAACCGTTCCTGATGAGCCCTTGCAGTGGGCTCAAGGCCGGCGCGCCGGGGTGTACACCATGAACCGCCTCACCCTTGCTGCCCTGTGCACCATCGTGCCCCTGACACTGAGCGCCGTGGGCCTGCTGACGAATACCGATCTGCTCGCCCCGCTGAAAACCTGGGCCAACCGCCCGGCAGCGCTTGAACACCAGCAAGCCCAGGCGCTGCGCCCGGTGATCGATTGCCTCAACCGAGTCGACAGCAATTGGCGGTTGGCCTACTTCAACTATCGCAGCCGCAGCGCCCGTGCCAACGACCCGAGCCTGGATGTCATCGAGCGTTTTCCCGAGCTGTATCAGCGCACACAAGGCCCGCAATTGAGCCTGCTGGACTACGACGCCAAGCGCCCCGACCTGTGCCTGCTGACGTCCTCGCAAAGAAGCGCGCTGCAACAATACCTGCCGCAGATCGCTGCACTGCGCCAGGGCTATATGGATCATCTGCTGCGGGTCTATTCAGCGGTCAAAGAGTTCGACTTCTACCCCAACGCAACCGTCCCCGGCCTCGCCCCAGCGCAGCGCGCAATCAGCGATGCGCGGTTCTTCCCGGTGGCGGAAAAATTCCTCGCGGCCTCATCCGAACTGCGCGCCGCCGTGGACACAGCCGACCGCCAGATTCGCCTGCAACAACTGCAGCACTTGCAGGTCCGTGACGAACACCAGATGGCGCTTATCGCCGGCCTGATCCTGCAAACCCGCGACACGATGCACAGCCTTGACCCGCGATCCCCCAAGCAATTGGCGGATGCATTGAGCGACTTACAGCAGACCTGGGATTACGCCCAGCGGTACCTGCGCCCCAATCAACCGACCTCCGATGCCGAGGCCCAACAGCTGTGGCAGCGGATTAAACAACCCGGTTACGCCTACCTTGGCGCGCTGCAAACACTTGCCAGGCATTCAAGCGAAAAACCCGACCCAGAGCGGCTGGGCGCTGATTACTTTGAAACTCAACGGCGCTTTGACTTGCTGGTGGACGCCTATAACCAAGCCGTCGGGCAGGACTACTGAACGGCCTTCTCCGGGCCGTTCAGCCACTGTTCAGCAAACGTCAAGATTGGCTGTTTAGTAATGAGTATCATTATGTTACAACTTAGGCTCCTATCTAGTTACGTTCTGGTGCCGAATGCTTGTCCCCTTTCTCATCATGCTGCGCGAAGGCATTGAAGCAGCATTGATCGTTGGCATCATCGCCAGTTACCTGCAACAGACCGGCCGTGGCCAGTGGATGCCGGCAGTGTGGATCGGGGTGTTCCTTGCCGCCGCGCTGGCGTTGTTGGTGGGCGGTGGCCTGGAGTTGGTCAGCGCCGAGTTCCCGCAAAAACAACAGGAACTGTTCGAAGGTATCGTCGGCCTGGTGGCCGTGGGCATTCTCAGCTCCATGGTGTTCTGGATGCGCAAGGTCGCGCGCTCCATCAAGCATTCGCTGCACGCCTCTCTTGATCAGGCGTTGACCGGTTCTAAACACCAGGTCACTGCACTGATCCTCATGGTGTTTTTTGCCGTGGCCCGTGAAGGCCTGGAAACCGTGTTTTTCCTGCTCGCGGTGTTCCAGCAAAGCGAAGGCCCGGGTGCGCCGATTGGCGCCCTGCTCGGCCTGGTCCTGGCGATCATCGTGGGTTTCCTGATCTACACCGGCAGCATGCGCCTTAACCTCGGCGCGTTTTTCCGCTGGACCGGGCTGTTTATCCTGGTGGTCGCCGCCGGGATTCTGGCCAATTCGGTACAAGCCCTGCACGAAGCCGGCGTGTGGAACCACCTGCAAACCGTGCTGTTCGACTTCAGCGCCGCCTTGCCGATGGACAGCCCGCTGGGTTCGGTGCTCGCCGGCATGTTCGGCTATCAGGAAGCGCCAACCGTCAGCACCCTGGGTGCCTACCTGATTTATCTGGTGGTGGCGCTGGTGATGTTCTTCCTGCCTGCCGCACCGGCCAAGCCCGCGCACACGCCCTCTTCCGTTTCCAGCCAGTAAGGACCGTCTCTTGTCCAGCCCAACGCCTCAACCCGCCTCGCCTCCCCGCGCCTTGCGCTGGGCGGTGGCCGGCTCGGTGGTCGTGATGATCGCCGCCGGTGGCCTGTTTTACTATGCCTCGCAATTGGCCGCCGCCAAGCGCCAGACCAACAGCAATGAAATCGCCGTGACTATTCATGGCCACGCCTGCGAGCCCAACGCGTTGACGGTACCGGCCGGGCGGGCGAGCTTTCGCATCATCAACCGCTCCGACCGCGCCGTGGAATGGGAAATCCTCGACGGCGTGCTGGTGGTCGAAGAACGGGAAAACATCGCCCCCGGCCTGAGCCAGGTGATCAACGCCAACCTGCTGCCCGGCGACTATGCAATCACCTGCGGCCTGCTGAGCAACCCACGTGGCACGCTGCATGTGACGCCGACGGCCGCCTCCGATGCCCAGGCCAAAGCCAAGCCATCGATGGTGGCGTTTATCGGCCCGCTGTCGGAGTTCCGCGTGTACTTGAGCAGCCAGGGCAGCGCGCTGGTCAAGACTGCGACCGCCTTGCAGCACGCCATTGACGCCGGTGACCTGGCCCAGGCCCAGGCGCTGTATGTGCCGGCCCGCGAGGCTTACCAACGTCTGGCCCCGGCATCCCAGCGCCTGGCCGAGTTGGACAACGCGATCAATGCGCGTGCCGACTATTTTGATAAACGTGAGCAAGACCCGGCCTTCAGCGGTTTCCATCGCCTCGAATACAGCCTGTTCCAGCAACGCAGCCTTGATGGCCTGGCCCCGGTGGCGCAGCGCCTGGTAACGGATGTCACCACCCTCAAACAGCAATTGCTGGCCCAGTCCCTGCCGCCGGAGCAGTTGGTCAGCATCGTGGTGCGCAACCTCAACAGCCTGGCCGATGTGCGTGCCATCAGCGGTGAAGAGGAGCGCTACAGCCATGTCGACCTGAATGGTTTCGCCGCCAACCTGCAAGCAGCGCACAAGGTGGTCGAGTTGATGCGCCCGCTGTTGACCAAGTCCGCCGCCGACCTGTTGCCGAATATCGACAGCGCCCTCGCCGCCTTCGATACCGAACTCGCCGAATTCAAGGTCGACAACCGTTACAGCACCTACGACAGCATCACCGCCGATCAGCGCAAGCAGATCGCCGACAAGGCCAAGGCTCTGGCCGTTGCACTCGATGGAATCGACCCCGCCCTTGGCCTTTCCGGCCTGCAGTGAAGACGACCGCACACATGAGTGATTCAACACCGTTTGACCTACAACGCCGCCGTGTCCTGCTGGGCATGGCCGCCACTGGCGCCGCAATTGCCGGCAGCAGCCTGAGCTGCCCGGCCATGGCCGCCACCGCCCAGGAACAAGTCACCACCGCACCGCGCAGTGACAAGACCCAGGACCACCACGACTTTTTCGGCCAGCACCAAAGCGGCATCGTCACCCCGCGCCCGGCGTGCGGCATGCTCGTGGCGTTCGACGTGCTGGCCAGCGACCGCGAAGACCTGGAGCGCCTGTTCCGCACCTTGAACGAACGCATCAGTTTCCTGATGACCGGCGGCACCGTGGCCCAGGTCGACCCGAAGCTGCCGCCCACCGATTCCGGCATCCTTGGCCCGGTGGTCACGCCGGACAACCTGACCATCACGGTGTCCGTCGGCGAGCCGCTGTTCGATGAGCGCTTCGGCCTGGGCGCCGCCAAACCCAAGCGCCTGAGCCGCATGGTCGGTTTCCCCAACGACGCGCTGGAACCCGCGCAGTGCCACGGCGACCTGAGCCTGCAATTTTGCTCCAACACCCCGGACACCAATATCCACGCCCTGCGCGACATCGTGAAAAACCTCCCCGACCTGTTGTTGGTGCGCTGGAAACAGGAAGGCAGCGTGCCGCCCCAGGCCCCGGCCAAACCCGGCGAGCCGGCGCAGAGCGCACGCAACTTCCTGGGTTTTCGTGACGGTTCGGCCAACCCGAACTCCAACGATGCCAAGGCCATGGACCAGATCGTCTGGGTGCAGCCCGGCAGCGACGAACCGGCCTGGGCCGCCCATGGCAGCTATCAGGCGGTGCGCATCATCCGCAACTTCGTCGAGCGTTGGGACCGCACGCCCCTGCAAGAGCAAGAGAGCATCATCGGCCGCATCAAGACCACCGGCGCGCCCATGGATGGCCGCCAGGAAAGCCAGGTGCCCGACTACAGCAAGGACCCGGAAGGCAAGTTGACCAAGCTCGATGCGCACATCCGCCTGGCCAACCCACGCACCCCGCAGACTCAGGCCAACTTGATCCTGCGCCGGCCGTTCAACTACTCCAACGGCGTCAATAAAAACGGTCAGCTGGACATGGGGCTGTTGTTCATCTGCTACCAGGCTGACCTGGAGAAAGGCTTTATCAGCGTGCAGACCCGGCTCAACGGCGAACCCCTGGAGGAATACCTCAAGCCAGTCGGCGGCGGGTACTTCTTTACCTTGCCGGGAGTCACCGGACCCAAGGACTTCATTGGCCGCACGCTGCTCGCCGCCACGCATCCCCAAACCACTGCCAACACCTGAAACCAAACCCCCACAGCGGAAACCGTCCCATGAAGAAGTCGACTCTCGCGTTGTCGTTGTTAATGACCCTCTCGCCCCTGGCCGCCTTCGCCGCCACCACGGCGCCGCTGGACCTGGTAGGGCCGGTGTCGGACTACAAAATCTACGTCACCGAGGAAATCGGCGAGCTGGTGACCCAGACCCAGGCGTTCACCGATGCCATCAACAAAGGCGACCTGGCCACCGCCAAGAAACTCTACGCGCCGACCCGTGTGCACTATGAGTCCATCGAGCCGATTGCCGAGCTGTTCAGCGACCTGGATGCGTCCATCGACTCCCGTGTGGACGACCATGAAAAAGGCGTGACCGCCGAAGACTTCACCGGCTTCCACCGCATCGAATACGCACTGTTTTCGCAGAACTCGACCAAGGGCCTGGAAACGCTGACCGCCAAGCTCAACACCGACGTCAACGACCTCAAGACCCGCGTCGACGGCCTGACCTTCCCGCCGGAAAAAGTCGTGGGCGGCGCCGCAGCCCTGCTCGAAGAGGTCGCCGCGACCAAGATCTCCGGCGAGGAAGACCGCTACAGCCACACCGACCTGTATGACTTCCAGGGCAACATCGACGGCGCGAAGAAAATCGTCGACCTGTTCCGTGGCCAGATCGAGAAACAAGACAAGGCCTTCCTGGCCAAGGTCGACAAGAACTTCGCTGCCGTGGACAAGATCCTGGCCAAGTACAAGACCAAGGACGGCGGCTTCGAGACCTACGACAAGGTCAAGGAAAACGACCGCAAGGCGTTGGTTGGCCCGGTCAACACCCTGGCTGAAGATCTGTCGACCCTGCGCGGTAAATTGGGGCTGAACTGATCAACGCCTGACTCGACGTCCCGCGTTCCGGTGCGGGACGTTGAGTCAGGCCCTTCGGTGCCGCTCGCCTGCCCCGCTGCAATCATCATGTACCCACGCAATTTTTCCTCGGCCGTGATCAGATGCGGCGCCGACTTGCCCCATTTCACCCCGCCTGCAGCCAGCAATATCGGCAGTTTTACCAGCCCCTTTGTCGCGGCCTGGATCAATTGCGGGTAGCCATCCAACGGGTTCAACGCCGCACTGGCAAACAAACCGGACTGCGTGACAAAGTCAAACGCACGCTCGCCGAACGTCGCCAGCGGCTTGGTCGGAGCCAACGCAGCGGCCGAAGGCCTGAAGCCCGTGGCAAGGCGCTGCACCGAATTGGGCAGCAAGGCCTTGGCCGACCGCAGCAGCGCACGCGCCTGCCCACCGGCGCCGATGGCCACCCCGATCATATCCACCGTCAAATTGCCCAGGCCTTGGGCGATATCGCCGCGCTTGAACGCCTGATACGCCCCCAGAAACGGCACGAACCCCAACAGGAATTCATGCTCGAGGGCTCGGGTTTCACGACGCTTTTCCAGTGGCAACGGCTCGCGTGCGCGCTGCATCAGGGCCTCTGCGGGCTCAGGGAAATTGTCGCTTGCGATCCGGTTGGCAATGTCCGCGGTCTTGCTCGAGCCATAGGTGTCAGGAACAAAGCTTTGGAGCGTGTGGTTGGCCGGTAACTCACGTGGCGCAATGGCCGCCCCCAGCGATTCGACGATAACCGACGACGCCATTGCCTCCGGCCGTGGCGCTGAGCCGGTGGTGTAGGCCGTAAGATCGAAGGGCATCTGGGTGCCACGAATTATCGGCACGTGCACCGCACCGTAGGGCGTGAAAAGACGCTGCTTGCGAATCACGCCGTCAAGCTCGATGGCATCAGGCAGGTCCGTACGTTTGATCAGCTCGCCGCTGGCAAAAACCTCGTAATAAGCCACCGTTTGATCATGCTCCACGCGCATCAAGGTTGCGTAGCGACCACGCTGCGCGTCTTTGTGGGCCTGGGTCTCCTCGACCTGGATGACGCCGGTCTCGCCGCGCAGAGTGAACAGTTCGACCTTGCCTAACTCGATCATGGTGCGCTCGGCCAGCGGCAACTGGGCAAACATCAACTTGAGCTTCGTTGCATAGGCGCCCTGGAGCTGTTCGAGGTGATGGTCGACAGCGGTTTTCAGCAGCGCGTCCAGCTCGGGCAGATGCCGAATGCGTCGATCCAGCATTTCCAGGGCGCCCTGCGCAACCTGGGGCGCACGGTCCGGCTGATAGGGCGTTTGCGCAGACGTCGGCGGTGCCAGCAGGTGCTCGCTGAGCACCCACTTTCCCGGTGTGAGGTCGCCGGTCATGTAGGTTTCCACCAGCGAACGGCGGCGCGGCTCCGTGACCGGCGCGTTGCGGCGATCGGCGGCGCTGGCCAGTTCCAGGCGCATGCCCTCAAGCTCAGCCGCCGTGCTGTCCGGGAATACCCGCAGCAACTGCCGGATGGCCAGCGCCTTGCGGGTCGGCAGTTCCGTGCAGGCGCTGGCGAAGGCCTCGGCCGTCTCTTCCTGCTGCTTGAACAGTGCCCGCGAAGCCTCCTGGATGTCGTGTTGAGAATACTCGCCGTCACTGCGCAGCGTGACGGCGCCGTTCAACACGCCCCAGTCGGCGAGGATTTTCAGCGCATTGAGTTGCATCAACTGGGTTTGCGCCTCGGTGGTCGGCGCCAGGAGGGTCAGCCCACGCACCTGGTGTTCACTCATCATCCGTGACGTGCCCGGTGCGGCACGATCGGCCAGCGTGCAGCCCAGGCGTAATTCCATCCAGGCCGGAGTGCCGATGCGCACGGTGTCCGGCACCTCCATAACCAGCATTTCCGGCGCCGCTTGCGCCAGGTATACCGGAGTCACCAGCGCTGCCAGGGCGGGTGTCAGCTTGTTATGTTGCTGCAGGTGGCGCTCGATATCGCCACGCACCTCGCTGAACGTGCGGCCCATGTTTGCCGGCTGATAGATCGAGTAGCCCGCGATATGGCCGGAGCTGACGTCGCTCAGGTTGATCCGCTCGATAGTGTTCAGTGTGGCCTTGTCAGCCGCGCTCAACGTGTCGGCGGAGAACGGCCCGGTGTAGTCGCCCACCGGGGGCGCCGGGGGCAGCGACAGTCGTAACCAGCGGATGACATTATGGGTCTCGGCCACGGTGCGCGGCGACCCCAGGCCCTTGAAGTCGAGGAGCTGGCGTGCGTCAAAGCGTGGCGTCGAGTACACGGCATTGCCCAGGGGTTCGGTCAGCGTGGCCAACGCCGGCAGTTCATCGCGCAACGTGTCCACTGCGTTGACGTAATGGGTCAGGTTCACCCAACCGCCCACCGGGCTCAAGCGTTCAAGGCGGCCTTCAGACACACGGAAGGGCTTGCCGTCCCAGTCGAATCGTTCACGTTGCAACAGGCTGAGCATTTCCGGGCGAGACACAAATGCCTGCAGACGCGCCATCGCGGCTTGGCTGAGCGCGGGCAGCGCCGATGTGGGGTGGAGATCACAGGCCTCTGAAGACCAGTCGGTGATTGCGCCGTCGGGAAGGTCTCCAAGCCCTGCTTCAAGGCACTGGGCCAGCGTTTCGCGTTCCACCCGCTCAGCCGTCGGGCGCGGCGTATGTTCAAGGCCGGCCCATGGACGCGGCGCCTGAATCGCTGGGCTGGTGCTGTGTTCGGCGACGCTGGGAGCCTGTGGAACGGGCGAGCCGGTGTTCGATAGTGGCGTCAACATGTTCAAGCCTCTCTGCGCGTTGTCTGGAGAGGCTATCTAAGGACTGTTGATGCGCGCTGAATGTAAGCCGAGTCCGACCCCTTCACGCGTTGCGTTGCGACGGATTACAGGATCCGGTAAAGCAGTCGCTCGATCCGCACGCGGCTTACCCGGCGCAGGAACTTGCCGACTGCTTCGGGGTAGTCCACCAGGGTTTGCAATTGCGGGTAACGCTCGATCCGCGTGGTGTGCCGGAAAATCTGCTCAAGCTCGATACGCCGCGGTTCCAGCCACTGGCGTTGAGGGTCGTCGATCAGCAAGGCGTTTTCCAGGTCAAGGCGGAACGCACGAGGGTTGAGGTTGTTGCCGGTGAGCAAGGTATAGCGTTCGTCGACCCACATGCCCTTGAGGTGGTAGGTGTTGTCGCCGTCGCGCCACAAGTGCAGGTTCAACTGCCCACTGTCGATCATCGGCTGATGGCGCTTGGCAAAGCGGCGCAGGCTGATTTCGTAGAGATAAGGCAGGGCCGCGATGACCTTGAACGGCTCGCTGGGCGGGATATAGAAGTCGTTGGCGGTCTTGTCGCCCACAATGATGTCGATCTTCACACCCCGCGCCAGGGCACGGTTGATCTCGCGCGTGACCGGCAGTGGCAGGTTGAAGTACGGCGTGCAGATGGTCAGTTGCTTTTGGGCGCTGGCGATCAGCTCCAGGATCACCCGGCTCAAGGGGTTGTTCTTGCCCACGCCGAGCAACGGGCTGACAGACAGGTGGCCATTGGGCAACTGCCCGGCCGTGGTGTCGTACGCCGCGTGCTTGAGGCGGCTGCGCAGGTCGCCGATATCGTTGCGCAGGCTGCGGGTGGTGGGCGGGTTCGGCAGGTCGAGGCGGTGTACCGCCTTGGAGGCGATCAGGCCGTGCTCCACCAGGTGCTGCATCGAATCGGCCAGGGGTTTGCTGTGAATCAGGTGGTAACGGTCAAACCGGTATTTGTCGAACTTGTGCAGGTACACATTGTTCAGGCTGGCGCCGCTGTACAGCACGCTGTCATCGATCACAAAACCCTTGAGGTGCAGCACGCCAAACAGCTCGCGGGTTTGCACCGGTACGCCGTACACCGGCACTTCACTGGCATGGCCCTGTGTCATGGCCTGGTACCAGGCGCTGTTGCCCGGCTGTTTGCCCGCGCCGATCAACCCGCGTTGGGCACGCAACCAGTCGACCACCACCACGATGTCCAATTCCGGCCGTGCAGCCTTGGCGGCGTGCAGGGCGTCGTAGATCTCCTGCCCGGCCTCGTCCTGCTGTAAGTACAGCGCCACGATGTAGATACGCCGGGTGGCCTGGGGGATTTTTTCCAGCAGGCAGCGGCGATACGCATCGGCACCGGACAGCACGTCGAGCGCGTCGGGAGTGAGGGGGAAACCACGCAGCTTGGGCAACAGGGAGCGTTTGAAGAACGACGGCATAGGGCTCGCAATGGGTCGAATCCGAAGAGGCCCCGAGCTTACACCATGGGGTTGCTCAGGTCTCGTTGCCTGGCACGGAAAAAGCTCATTGACCATGAAGAACGATCGTTCTACTGTGTGTCGCATGAACGATATGACTGGCCATGAAACCCGCGACATTATCCTCGACGTCACCGAGAAACTGATCTATCGCCACGGCATCGCCGGAACCGGCATGGACTTCCTGGTGAAAACCGCCGGTGTCTCGCGCAAGAGTATTTACCGCTACTTCGCCAATAAAGACGAGTTGGTCATCGCTGCCCTGCAACGCCGCGATGAGCGCTGGATGCACTGGTTGCGGGGCGAAGTGGAACGCGCCGAAGGCAGCGGCGAGCGCCTGCTCGCGCTGTTCGACGCACTCAGAACCTGGTTTGGCTCGGCGGATTTTCGCGGCTGCGCATTCATCAACACCAGCGGCGAAACCGGCGACCCGCACAACCCCGTGCGCCTGCTGGCCAAAGCGCATAAACACAAACTGTTCGAGTACGCACTTGAACCTGTGCCAAGCCCACGGCACCCCCGACCCCGAACGGCAGGCCGCGCAGCTGCTGATCCTGATCGATGGCGCCATTACCGTTGCCCTGGTCATGGGCGATTCAACCGCTGCTGATAATGCGCAATGCATGGCGCGAACGTTATTGGGGCTTTGAATGCACCGGCCAAGCAACTTTGTCTGAAACAGGAGCGCTGAAATGTCATCCACCCCAGAAACACGCCCGCCGCTGCCGCCATTCACCCGCGAATCGGCCGTCGAAAAAGTCCGCCTGGCCGAAGACGGCTGGAACTCCCGCGACCCACAACGGGTGTCCCTGGCCTACACCCTGGACACCCAGTGGCGTAATCGCGCCGAATTCGTCCATAACCGTGAACAGGCCAAGGACTTTCTCACCCGCAAATGGGCCAAGGAACTGGACTACCGCCTGATCAAGGAACTGTGGGCCTTCACCGACAGCCGCATCGCCGTACGGTATGCCTACGAATGGCATGACGACTCCGGCAACTGGTTCCGCTCCTATGGCAATGAAAATTGGGAATTCGACCAAAACGGCCTGATGACCAACCGATTTGCCTGCATCAATGACAAGCCGATCCTGGAAAGCGAGCGCCTGTTCCACTGGCCGCAGGGCCGACGCCCGGATGAACATCCGGGGTTGTCTGAACTGGGTCTGTAGCACCCTGTGGCTTTTGATCTGCTTTTGATCTGCTTTTGATCTTGATCCAAGGCGCCCCGTCAAACACGC
>NZ_JADDUM010000192.1 GCF_015163715.1 Pseudomonas cyclaminis | reverse complement strand
GTGAAGCCGACTTATTGAGCCGCAGATTTCGTAGGTGCGCCCAGTTTGCTGCGCGACAGCGCTACGTCGAAGAGGTAGTGGGGCCTCCCACATTCTTCATTTGACTCGGGATCAGTTCTTGTAGTCGATATCCGTACGCTCCAACTGCCGAATCAGTGCATTCCAATGCCGCGCCACGCCCGGGCCTTCACCGCTGCTATGCGCCTTGGCCTGCTCTTCCACCTTCGCCACCACCTCCTGTGGCGGAAAGACCAACTCCGCATTCCCCGCCGCCTGCGCCGCAATCTGGATATTGCAAGCCCGCTCCAACCCTTGCAGTTGCTGGAAGGCATGTTCGACGCTGATGCCCGCCGTCAACAGCCCGTGGTTACGCAGGATCATCACACTCTTGTCGCCCAAATCCGCCACCAGCCGCTCGCGCTCGTCCAGGTCGAGGGCGATGCCTTCGTAGCCGTGGTACGCCACACGCCCGGAAAAGGCGATGGAGTGCTGGGAAATCGGCAACAAGCCGTCCTTCTGCGCCGACACCGCAATACCGTCGCGGGTATGGGTGTGCAGCACCGCTTGCAGATCATGGCGTGCGCCGTGGATGGCGCTGTGGATTACGTAGCCCGCGTAGTTGATACCGAGGCCAGTAGGATCGTCGACGATGGTGCCGTCGAGGTCGACCTTGACCAGGTTGGAAGCGTTGATTTCATCGAACAACAGGCCAAAGGCATTGATCAGGAAATGCTCCTCCGGGCCCGGTACACGGGCGGAGAAGTGGGTATAGATATGGTCGGTCCACTTGTACAAGGCCGCCAGGCGGTAGGCGGCGGCCAGTTTCACGCGCACCTCCCACTCTTCTGGCGTGACGCGTTGACGAACGTTATTGGAAACGCTGGAAATCGAGGTGACGCTGCTCATGGCAAAACTTCCTGGATGGCCTTAAGGACTTCCAGGCAAGCCTAGGGGATGCTCAAACATAATAAAAAGCACATTTTAATCTAAGCTAATTATTATTTTTTTTCATAACACTCCACCCCTTGGTCTGCTCTCAGGTCCCTATCGGGGCAACTCTCAAAGGCTCACCACAAAGCCCCCTCACACAGGGTTAAGCGGCGTTACGGATTTTGTGCAACGAGGCAGCCACCCATTTGCCAAACGCATCCACCGGCCCTTGCAGGTTGCCGAGAAAGTGCGGGTAGATCAGCCACAAATCCATCACCGGTTTGAAGTCCTTGAGCGGCATCACCGCCAGTTGCTCACGGTGCGCACTGCGTTCCAGCAGCGGGCGCGGCACCAGGCCCAAGCCCAACCCATCGGCGACCAATCCCAATTGCAACTCGGTGCCGAACGTCTCCAGGTTGACCCGCAGCGCAAGGCCCTGGTCGGACAAAGTACGCTGCAGGCCAGCGCGGAACCCGCAGCCGTCCGGGTTGAGGATCCAACCGCTCTGGTACACATCCGCCAGCTTGCACGGCTTTTTCGGCAACTGCGCCTTGGCGCACACCACCACCAGTTCCATCTTGCCGATGGACTCGCCAACGATGTTGTCCGGGAAGATCTTACCCGCCGGGAACAACGCCGCCGCCGCATCCAGCTCACCCCGTTCGATCTTGCCAACCAACTGGCTGCCCCAGCCGGTCGCGACCTGGGCCCGCAGTTCAGGGTACTCAGCGCGCAGCAGCTTCAGCGCATCCAGCAGCACCACATCACCGATGGTCTGCGGCACGCCCAGGCGCAGTACGCCGGTGGGGGGTGCGTCAGTGGCGACCAGTTCGCGCAAGGCATCCATCTCGCGCAGGATCAAGCGGCATTGTTCATACACGCGGGTGCCGATCAGCGTTGGCTTGAGGGGTTTGGTGTTGCGGTCGAACAGCTCCACCCCCAGCGCCTGCTCGAAGTTCTGCACGCGGCGGGTAATGGCCGGCTGGGTCAGTTGCAACGACTCGGCGGCATGGCTGATGGACTGGCAACGAATCACTTCGACAAAGGCATCGATATCGTCAATTTTCATTTGGGCCGCACATAGAGAACAGTCATTAAGATGTGTGCGAAGCATAGTTGCAGGAACGTTATCTGAATAGCCCAGGCTGTGATCGATAACGTCTAACACTATTCAGACCAGTTCTAAATTACCTTCAGCTATAAGCTAATCATTAAAAAATAGCATATTAACTATAAACATTATGCTTAGATAAACCCATCGACACCGACTGATGGAATTGTCATGACCCAGGCCCGACACCCCGAGAGACTCAGAGCCTTTATTGGCGCCCTGGCGGAACTGATCGACGGCAATCCCCGCGAAGGTGACCTGCTGCACCGTGGCGGGAAACTGCTCGCGCAACTGGTCAGCCATGATGACTGGCTCCTCGATGAATTCGCCCAACCCAACCCCGAGCGCTACCAACAATTCCTGTTGCATGCCGATTCGCGCCAGCGCTTCAGCATCGTCAGTTTTGTATGGGGGCCGGGGCAAACCACGCCGATTCATGACCACCGGGTATGGGGGCTGATCGGCATGTTGCGCGGCGCGGAGTTTTCCCAAGGTTTTGAACGCGCCCCTGACGGCAGCCTGGTCGCCGAAGGCAAGCCCATTGAGCTGGTGCCGGGCCAGGTCGAGGCGGTGTCGCCCAAGGTTGGCGATATCCATCAGGTGAGCAACGCCCACAGCGACCAAGTGTCCATCAGCATTCACGTGTACGGCGCCAATATCGGCGCGGTACGCCGCGCCGTGTACCAGCCCGACGGCAGCGAGAAGCTGTTTATCTCCGGTTATTCCAACGCCTTCCTCCCGAACATCTGGGATTTGTCCAAAGAAAAGAGCCCTGCCCTATGAGCACCGTACCGACCCGCAGTTTCGCGCAGATTCGCCAGGCCCTGTTGGACCATGCAGAAGTCGCCCTGATCGACGTGCGCGAAGAAGCGCCGTTTGCTGAATCCCACCCGTTGTTCGCCGCGAATATCCCGCTGTCCAAACTGGAACTGGAGGTGTTTGCGCGCATCCCACGGCCCGATACCCAGGTGACCGTCTACGACAACGGTGAAGGGCTCGCCGTCCGCGCCGCCGAGCGCCTGGTTGCATTGGGCTACACCCAGGTCAGCCTGCTCGACGGCGGCCTTGACGGTTGGCGCGCCGCCGGTGGCGAGCTGTTTATCGACGTGAACGTACCGAGCAAGGCCTTTGGCGAACTGGTAGAGAGCGAGCGCCACACGCCGTCCCTGGCCGCCGAGGAGGTGCAGGCCCTGCTCGACAGCCAGGCCGATGTGGTGGTGCTCGACGCCCGCCGTTTCGACGAATACCAGACCATGAGCATCCCCACCAGCATCAGCGTGCCCGGTGCCGAACTGGTGCTGCGCGCCCGCGAACTGGCGCCGGACCCGGCCACCCGCATCATCGTCAACTGCGCCGGTCGCACCCGCAGCATCATCGGCACCCAGTCGCTGATCAATGCGGGCGTGGCCAACCCGGTGTCGGCGCTGCGCAACGGCACCATCGGCTGGACCCTGGCCGGTCAGAAGCTCGCCCATGACCAGTCGCGCCGCTTTGCGCCAACGTCGGAAGAACACCGCCACATCGCCGCCCAGGACGCACGCCGCGTGGCCGACAAGGCCCGCGTCGGCCGCGCCACCCTCGGCGACCTGCAACGCTGGCAGCAAGAACCCACGCGCACCACCTACCTGTTCGATGTGCGCACCCCGGAAGAATTCGACGCCGGCCACCTGCCCGGCGCCCGCTCCACCCCAGGCGGCCAATTGGTCCAGGAAACCGATCACGTGGCCAGCGTGCGCGGCGCAAGGCTGGTGCTGGCAGATGACGACGGCGTGCGCGCCAATATGTCCGCGTCCTGGCTCGCCCAACTGGGCTGGGAGGTGCATGTACTGGACGACCTGCAAACAGCGCATTTCAGCGAAAAAGGCGCCTGGGTCGCCCCGGTGCCCGCCCCGCCCCAGGCCGAACTGATCAGCCCCCACACCCTCGCCGATTGGCTGGCCCACGGCGACACCGTGGTGCTGGACTTCACCGCCAGCGCCAACTACGTCAAACGCCATATCCCCGGCGCCTGGTGGGCGCTGCGCGCACAACTGCCCGACGCCCTCGCAAAAATACCGACCGCCGAGCGCTATGTACTGACCTGCGGCAGCAGCCAACTGGCGCGCCTGGCGGTGGCTGAAGTCGAAGCCATTACCGGCAAGCAAGTGTTCCTGCTGCAAGACGGCACTGCGGGCTGGATCAACGCGCAACTGCCCCTGGAAGAAGGCGAAACCCACCTGGCCTCACCGCGCATCGACCGCTACCGCCGACCGTATGAAGGCACCGACAATCCCAAGGAAGCCATGCAGGCGTATCTGGATTGGGAGTTCGGCTTGGTCGAGCAATTGGCGCGCGACGGTACCCATGGGTTCTATGTGATCTGATCACTTTTCCAAGTCCAGCACAGATCTCTGTGGAGG
>NZ_JADDUM010000191.1 GCF_015163715.1 Pseudomonas cyclaminis | reverse complement strand
AAGTGAGCCGGCTGTAAAAGCGGAACCCTAGGTGGCCGTTACCTGACCAACGGATATGTACTCAGACCCATCGCCATCGGGGGCAAGTTCGAATCGTCGCACCGCCCCTCCCACATGTTGAATTTATTCACACATCAAACTTTGTGAACACAGTCAAAGGTGGGAGGGGGCTTGCCCCCGATAGAGCCAGCCCAGACACTACGGATTACACCGCAGGAAAATGAATCTTGAACGCCGCCCCACCCAGCGGCGAATCCCCCAAGGTCAGCCGCGCGCCGTAGCTTTCGATGATGTCCTTGACCACCGCCAACCCAATCCCCTGCCCCGGATGCTGGCGGTCCAGCCGCTCGCCCCGCTGCAGAATCCGCGCACGCTGGTCGGGCGGCACGCCTGGCCCATCATCTTCGATGCACAACTCGATGCCTTCGAGATTCTCCGTCAGGCTGACGCGCACTTCGCTCAGGCACAGTCGATAGGCGTTTTCCAGCAGGTTGCCGAGCAACTCCAGCAAGGCGCCCTTCTCGATTGGCACGTCGCAGGCTTGCGGCAACTCAAAGGACACCCTGACGCCCTTGTCGCGGTAGACCTTGCCCAGCGTATCGCACAGGCTTTGCAGCACCGGTTCCAGGCGTACCTGATGGCGCACCAGGCCGCTTTTGCGCAGGCTGGCGCGCTGTAACTGGTAGCTGATCTGCTGGCTCATACGCTCGATCTGCGATTGCAGCACCCAGGCCTGGTCGCGGTCTTCGGGGCGCTTGGCCATGTCTTCGCTCACGCCTTGCAACACGGCGAGCGGGGTTTTCAGGCTGTGGGCCAGGTCATCCAGGGAGTCGCGGTACCGCGCTCGCTGTTCACGCTCGCTGTGCAGCAAGCGGTTGAGGGAGCCGGTGAGACGCAGCAATTCACGTGGGTGTTGTTCGGACAGGCTTTCGCGGGTGCCGCCTTCGATCTGGTCAAGCTCCTGGCTCAAGCGCCGCAGGGCTTGCAAACCCCAGGTCAGGCCCAGCCACAGCAACGTCAGCAGCACCAGCAAGGCGGCGCCGAAGCCCAGGTAGAGGTTTTCGCGCAGGCCTTCGAGGGTCAACTGGTATTCACGCACCGGTTGCAGGGCAACGATACTGAACGCCGCGCTCTTGCCGCCGAGCAGTTTGACTTCCACGTCGTAGACGAAGAACTCCTGGCCGTCCGCCTCGCGAATCCGCGCAAATTCATTGCCGCGCCCGTCATAACGCGGCTTGTAGTTGATGTTTTCTTCCCGCGTCGCCCGCGAGCGCCACACCAGGTGGCCTTCGCGGTCGTAGATATAGCCGAGCAAACGGCTGTCGGTAAGGTTGAAACGTTCGTCCGGCAACTGCGCCGGCATCATCAGGCGATTATTTTCGACCCGTGCGGCGGAGATCAGCGTCGTCACGTCCGACGCCAGGCGCTGCTCGATGGAATCCTGCAACGCCAGGCTGAACGCGCCCTGCATGGCCGGCAGCAGGCCGAGCATAAACAACACGGCCAAGGTCGCGGCCGCCAGCATCAAGCGCACACGTAACGAGCGGATCAACGGCAGCGCTCATTGAACAGGTAACCCAGGCCACGCACGGTGTCGATCGGCTTGAACCCGGCCGGCCTTCCAACTTGCGGCGCAGGCGACCGACCAAGACTTCAATGACGTTTGGATCACGCTCGTCGTCATCAGGGTAGAGCTGTTCCATCAAGCGATCTTTGGCGACGACTTGCTGGTGATGGCGCATCAAGTATTCAAGGATGCGGTATTCGTAGGCAGTCAGCGCCAGGGGCTGTTCGTCGAGGGACGCTTGCTTGCGGTTGAGGTCCAGCAGCAAGGGCCCGGCCACGATGGTCGACTGGGTGAACCCGCTGGAGCGACGCAGCAAGGCGTTCATGCGTGCCTCCAGCTCTTCGAACTGAAACGGTTTGACCACGTAGTCGTCGGCGCCGGCGGCCAGGCCTTCGACCTTGTCCTGCCAGTTGCCGCGGGCGGTGAGGATCAGGATCGGAAACGTCTTGGCCTGGCTGCGCAGTTGGCGGATCAGGTCCAGGCCACCCATGCCGGGCAAGCCGAGGTCGATGATCGCCAGGTCATGGTTGAATTGACCGGTCTGGTACAGCGCCTCTTCGGCATTGGCCACAGCCTCGACCACGTGGCCGCTGTCGGTCAGGCGGGTAAACAGGTGATGACGCAGCAGCGCCTCATCTTCCACCACCAGCAATTTCATAGGGCTCTCCAAAGCAAATCAACTGTCCGACAGGGGGACATCATAGCGGCCCTGCAGGTCTTGCGGGCGCAGTTTAATGCCATTGAACTGGCCGCTCAGGTGCGTGTAACCGGTGCGGTACCCCGGCTGCGGTGCGGTAACGCCCAGTGACTGGCCCCAAGGCGCAGGCTGACTGCTCGCGTCGTCAAAGCTGACGCGTTGAATCAAGGTGCTGGTTTTCTTGGTTTTCTCGCGACCGAATGCGGCAAAGTCACCATCAGAGGCCTGGACCCCGGCGGTGGCACTGAGCATGGTCAACGCCAACATCAGCTTTTTGATCGCAGTCATGGTGTTACCTCATACGCGTTTGGCTGTTGGAACCAGCCTACGCAAACGCCCCTGAACTCCCCCTGAACAGGCGGCACACCGCTGCGGGCTATCCTCTGGCGCCTCAACTCGGCAAACTACCGCCCATGAACCGTCTACCTGCTTGCTGCACCCCACTCAACGCCCACTGGCCGCTGCCCGAACCTTTACCGGGCACGGTGTTTCTCGGCACCCGCTTCGACCCGGCGTTGTTGGCGGCTGGTGATTTCCAGCACTGCGCCGTGCCGCCACCGGCGAGCATCCAGCGCTCGGTGGCCAAGCGCCAGGCCGAGTTCCTGGCCGGTCGCCTGTGCGCCCGCGCCGCCTTGCAACAGCTTGATCAACTGGACTGCATACCGGCTATCGGCGAAGACCGTGCACCGGTCTGGCCTGCGCACGTCAGTGGCTCCATCACCCACAGCACCGGGCATGCCGCGGCGATTGTCGGGTACAAGGCGCAATGGCGCGGGTTGGGGATGGACCTGGAAAATGTACTGACGCTGGAACGGGCGGAGCGGCTGGCCGGGGAAATTCTGACGGCTGACGAGCTGCAACGTATGGCCAACGTGCCGCGAGAGCAGATTGCTTTGCTGGTGACACTGACGTTTTCGGTCAAGGAGAGCCTGTTCAAGGCGCTCTACCCGATTGTGCAGAAGCGCTTCTATTTTGAGCATGCCGAGGTGGTTGAATGGACCGAGGCCGGGCATGTGCGCTTGCGGCTGCTGACTGACCTGTCCAGCGAGTGGTGCCACGGCAAGGAGCTGGTCGGGCAGTTTGCGGTGGATGACGGGCAGTTGCTGAGCCTGGTGGCCGTTGGTGCCTGATTGATCGCTATCGGGGTTTGTCCTGATCCCTCGGCCAACTCAGGCTAAAGCACGCCCCTCCCAGGTTGTTGCTCTTGCTGATCAGCGCCCGCCCGCCGTGCCAATAGATGATCCGCCGCACAATCGACAAGCCCAGGCCATGGCCGCCGGAAGCGCGGGTGCGGCTGTCGTCCAGTCGCAGGAACGGCGTAAAGATACGCTCCCAGGCACTTTCCGGCACACCAGGGCCGTCGTCCTCCACATCGATGCGACAGCGCACCTGACCCACCTGATAACTGATCAGCACCTGGCCCTGGGCATGGCGCATTGCGTTGCTCACCAGGTTTTGCAGGGCGCGGTGCAAATAGCGGGGTTCGGCGTCGACCCAGGCGTCGTCCCAATGGGCCGATGACAAACAGATTCCCCGCGCCACCGTCACCTGCGCACGCAGTGGCGATAATTCGCCAATCACCTGATCAAGCAATGCATCGAGGTCGACCCGCTGAAAACTCAGCTCCGGCGCGCCCTGTTCCAGCCGTGCGTAGGTGAGCATTTCATCCACCAGGCCGTCGAGGTCCTGGATATCGCCGTCCATGCCTTCCAGGTACTTGCGCCGGGCCTCGGGGGTGGCAGCATCGCCGATCATCTCCAGGCCGAAGCGCAGGCGCGCCACCGGTGTGCGCAGTTCGTGGGACACCGCACGCACCAGCTCGCGCTGGATCGCCAGCAATTGCTGCAAGTGCTCGGCCATGCCATTGAAGGCGGCGGCGAGGCGGCCCACCGAGTCCGCGCCCCGGGCCGGCACGCGCACTTCCAGGTTGCCCTTGGCGATGCGTGTCGCCGCGGCTTCCAGGCCACGGAGCCGGCGCTCAAGCTGGCGTACCAATAAATAGACGATGAGGCCGATCAGGGTCAGGCCGATCAAGGCGATAAGGACCAGCCATTGCACCGGATACGGGTTCATTTGATACAGCGGGCCAAGTTCCAGTACCCAGGGCGTGCCAACAATGCCGGAGAACACGCGGATCGAATCGCCGCCCTTGCCCAGGGCCATCACCGTGTCCCCCTCCGACACACGACGGCGCTGGTCGTCGTCCATATCGGCCTGATCGAGGGTCATCAGGTGCATTTCAAAGCCAAAGCCCTTGGCTTGTTTTATATCCGCCAACCGTTGCGGCTGCTCGGCCACGGGGAAGCGCACCAATTCGTCGGCCAGCAGGTAAATAGTCGCACGGGCCAGTTGTTCGCTGATCTGCTGCACCTCGCCCGTCAGCACCCATTGCTCTTTATCGCTGACCAGGCGCAGCACCCGAGCGGCATGGGGCCCGGTCTGCTCCACCAGTACCTGGCCACGTTGCAGGCGGTTGCGCTGGCTGAGGTCCAACTGCGCGTCGGTGAGGCTGCGCAGTTCGAGGGGGATGCCCAGCAAACGCTCCCACACTGCCAGGGCGCGCTGGCGTTCGATGGCGCTCATGGGCTGCAGGTTGTCGCCCATCAGGGCGAAGGTGCCGTGGGCCAGGCGCTCGCGGTACTGACCACTGCGCACCTCGTTCAGCAGGTGCAGGGCCAGCACGCCCAGCAGCGCCACCAGGATCAGCGCCGCGCACATGCCGCCATAGATGCGCAGGAAGATCGAGTTCACAGCGGCATGTCGGCGCAGGCTTCGGGGACGAACAGGTAGCCTTTGCTGCGAATGGTCTTGATCAGGCGTGGATGGATCGGATCGTCGCCGATTTTCGGGCGAATTCGTGAGATGCGCACATCGATGGAGCGGTCCTGGCCGTCATAGCCGATGCCGCGCAGCGCGATAAAGATTTCTTCGCGGGACAGGATGCGTCCGGCATTCGCCACCAGCAGCCACAGCAGGTCGAATTCGGCGCTGGTCAGTTCGATACTGCCGTCGTGCAGCCAGGCTTCGCGCAGGGCGTTGTCTACTACCAATGGGCCGAATTGCAGGCGCCGCTGGTTTTCCACGGTGGCGGGTTCGGCGGCTCGCTGCGCCGCAGCAGCGCCTGGATGCGCGCCAGCAACAGGCGCGGGCGCACGGGCTTGCACACGTAGTCATCGGCGCCCATGTCCAGGCCCAGCACTTGGTCCATGTCGTCGGTGCGGGCGGTGAGCATCAGGATCACACCCTCGTAGCGCTCGCGTACCTTGCGGCAGATGCTCAGGCCATCTTCGCCGGGCAGCATCAGGTCGAGGATCACCAGGTCGGGTTGCTCGGCGATGATCCGTGCGGCGGCCAGGGCTCCGTCGCCTTCAACCGACACGCGCAGGCCGTTGCTTTCCAGGTACTCACGGGTCAGTTCAGCCAATCGCTCGTCATCCTCGACGATCAGGATTTGCCAGGCTTCTTGCTCCATGCGCTACCTCGATTCTAATTATTGTCATGTACGGGAAGCACACTACTGCCTCTATTGAAGGCCGATTGTAGCCATGCCCCAACCCCCAAACACAAGCCGGTAAATCCATTCGGTGATCGCGTTTTTTTGTGATAGGGTTCGCGCCCTCAAAAATCCAACCGGCTGTTTTTAACTTGGAATATTCAGTGACAAACGGCCGAATCCAGCAGCACTGCGGCCTACACGGGTGTTCCACGTTTCATACACATTTTACCCACAGCGTTATCCACAGGTAGTGCGTTGCTAAGCCCCCCAAAACGCATTATCTTGTACCTCGGCGCGAAAAAAACCCTACATGTAGGGTT